>NZ_PJBK01000093.1:0-16151 GCF_002836155.1 Pseudoalteromonas sp. GutCa3
AGCTAATTAGCTCCTTTTTTGCGAAGGAAAGAAAGGGAACATTTCTATCAAACATGACTCTTTTTTTAGGTGAAATTTATTAAGTAAACATTGGGCTAACAATCCCATTAGTCCAAAGCATAGCTGTTACAGCTAAAATAATAACCAGTAATATTAATCCACACGTTACTACCGAGCTGGCGTAAATAAAGCCGCGCTCTTCTGGGATATGCATAAGTATTGGTACGCCGGTATAGAGTAAATAAACCGAGTAAGCCAGTGCAATAATTCCAATACACACTACAAACCAAAGTACAGGCCAAAAAGCGGCGAGTGCCGACATAAACACTGGTGTTGCAGTATATGCTGCAAGTTCAAGTGTTTGTGTAAATGTAGGTTTAGAGCCAAATGTAACCGCCATCCAATGGGCTAAATACGCCAATGCAAAAACACCCGCTATTAAAGCAAAATACATTGCACCTGCAATTAGCAGTGCACTATCGTGCGTTAAAAATACGGGATTGCCTGCACCTATACTCCATCCTAAATAAACAGATGAGTAGTAGCCCATTATTGAAGGAAATAAAGCAATCAGTAAAATATGCGACAAACTATAGGTTAAACTTTCATGGCGATTATCTATTGTTTGCCATTCTTCAAGTGGGTGAGCATAAATGCCCCAGAGGTGATTTAGTATCATAGTACTTACTCCATAAAAGGAACGTATTATTGTTTTGGTTGGTTTATTTTTATACAGTCTATGTACAGTTATGGTTCACTTATTTTGCAAAGTCAAGTTAACTCGTTATTAACATTTAGACGCAGATAAGGGCTTTGATTTATCCCAAGCAAAATTTCGTGTTAAAATAACGGTCTATCAAATTTATTTAGTAATGAGCAGTCAACGTGCCACATAGCCAACTTTTAGAGCCGATTAATAACTTTTTATTGTGTACCACCCCAGAGCAATGGGTGGAGCAAGCAATTAAAAAAGAAAACTTATCAGTCATTTTAATAGATCACTTAATTTGTGAATTAAAAGCAGCTCAAAGTGCGATGTTTTTAATACGTAAATACGCGGTAGATAAAGAGGGTAGTGATGCATTACTCGAGTGGCTAAAGCCATTTGAAACGCTTATTTACAAGCGAGAAGGGAATTGGCGCGATCTGGCTGCTAAAAATAAGCTCACTAAATCAATAATTCCTAAATCGAGTTCTCCATACGGGCAAGGTCTAATCGATAAAATGGTTTTGCTGATAAAAGAAGAGCTGCATCACTTTTATCAAGTGCTCGAAATTATGGACGAGTACGGTGTTGAGTATCGAAGTATTACACCATGTCGTTACGCAAAAGGCATGCTCCGTCATGTTAAAACGTTCGAGCCCGATGCATTAGTCGATAAGCTAATAGTAGGCGCTTATATTGAGGCGCGTTCGTGTGAGCGTTTTGCAAAGCTTGCACCGCATGTTGACAAACGTTTAGGTGATTTTTATATTTCGTTGTTACGTTCAGAAGCGCGTCATTACCAAGATTATTTAACTTTAGCGCAAGAAATTGCTGATTTTGATATTACCGATCGCGTAAACTTTTTTGGTGAAAAAGAAAAAGAGTTAATTTCGACAACCGATACTGATTTTAAATTTCACAGCGGTGTTCCCACTGTTTAAATACCCTCATTTTCTTTTAAAAAATTAATATATTCTGCTATTTTCTGATTGCTGAAATTATGTTTTTTCATAATTTTAGCAATGCGTCCATTTTTAGTTATTATATCAATTCCTCTATTAAATTTTTGTAAGTATTCTTTGGCTCTATAATTTGATTTAGAGACAACTAAATATAGTTTATGAGAAGCAAGATCTGGCGATAAGTACTCAATATTATTATCATCTGAATCTTCGGTTTTAGTGTGTTCAAGCCAATAATTTCCAACCTCTTTAGTACCCGCGACTAAATCAATACGCCCTTGTTGTAGTAAATATAAGCTTGTAGGAAGGCTTTTAGTGGACGTTATTGCCAGCTCCCTATTTCTAGCAAACTCTTGGCTTACAAAGGCATTGTCTTCTGTGCCAATACTATAAGGTGTTAATGATTGAACTGTACCGTCGAAATTAATAACACTCTCTTTTCGTTTGAAAACTCCTGAGTGAGCAACTGCAAGTGGACGAGAGTAGTAAAAAACTTCATTTCTTTTTAATGAATAAAAAGCACCTAAAATAGCGGTTTTTCTGTTTTTTTCTAATAGCTTTAAAGCGCGATCCCATGTCGTGAATTCTGGTTCGCTATTAATACCTTGCGTTTTAAGAGCTGATTCGGCTATTTCATATAGCCAGCCATTACTAGGTAGGTTTTCGCTAAAATAGGGAGGATAGTTTTCTGTAACAATTTGCCATGTTTGCTTGCTAAATACTTGTGTAGGAATGGCAATTACTACGATGAAAATTAACAGCTTAATCATTCAACCTCTCACTATTATTCATATATATAGATAAATAATAGTCAGAATTTTAAATTATGCGAAAGGCGTGCTAATTAATTCTTGTGATTGAGGGGTAACGACTAAATAAGAGCCTTGGGTATACCAGTCACCTAGCACTGTGCGAGTAAGTGTTTGTTCATTAACTTTATACGTATGAACATTAGGGCGGTGAGTATGACCATGAATCATATTCGTAACGTTATGTTTGGCAAAGGTGGCAAGTACAGCCTCATCGACAACGTCTAAAATTTCGATAGGTTTATCAGCTTGGCTTAACTTACTTTTTTCGCGGGCATTACGCGCTATTTTTTTACGATACCAAAGCGGCATTGCAAGCATCAATTTTGGCCACCACCAACCACGGCTCTTTTTACGAAAGTTTTGATATTCAGAGTCTTGAGTGCACATTTCGTCGCCATGTAAAATAACGGTAGGCGTGCCATATAAATCAATGACTGTTTGTTCATCGAGTAATGTCATTGCGGCCATGTCGGCATATTGCTTGCGCATAATGAAATCACGATTGCCATGTATAAAATAAACAGGTGTGCCACCATCATTAACGGCGCTTAAATGTTTTGCTACATCGGCACTCAGTGCAGTAATGTAGTCATCTCCAACCCATACTTCAAAAAAATCACCCAAAATATAAAGTGCATCTACATCTTTATTTAATATATGTGTATTTAAAAAGTCAAAAAATGCAGCGCTAATGTCGGGGCGGTTTTCGCTTAGGTGTAAATCTGCAATAAAGTAAGTTTGGCGTGTCATAGGTCAGTCTATTCTAGTTTAAAAAAAACGGGCATATACTAATAGTATACACCCGCTTATATACTCACATAATATGAGTAAACGTTACTAGTTAACAGTAACGCTTTCGATGATCACATCTTCAAGAGGTACGTCTTGGTGAAAACCAGTACTACCTGTTGCAACTGCTTTAATCTTATTTACTACGTCCATGCCTTCTACTACTTCAGCAAAAACACAATAACCCCAACCTTGCGATGTTTCGCTGCTGTGGTTTAAAAAGTCGTTGTTGTTCACGTTAATGAAAAACTGTGCTGTAGCTGAATGAGGATCAGGTGTACGTGCCATAGCTAAAGTGCCTACTTTATTAGACAGGCCATTATTCGCTTCATTCTGAATTGGGTCGTTTACTTCTTTTTGTTCCATACCTGGAACAAAACCACCGCCTTGAACCATAAAACCATCGATTACACGATGAAAGATAGTGCCGTTGAAAAAATCAGCATTTGCATACTCTAAAAAGTTTTTAACTGTGTTTGGAGCTTCTTGCTCAAACATTTTAATGGTGATGTCACCAAAATTAGTGTGTAGAACAACCATGTGTTTTCCTATATCCGGTTTAAATATTGACGCTATTTTATCGTAGTTGGCTAAGATTAACAAAGTAGATGTTTGGTTTGTTATAAAGCGCTAGAGCAGGGGCTTTTCAAGTGGTAACATAACTGTTCAAGTAAATAGTCAAGGACTCAAAGTAAATGGTAAATATATACAACACACTCACGCGACAAAAAGAGCAATTTAAACCTATGGTCGAAGGAAAAATCGACATGTATGTGTGTGGTATCACCATTTATGATTACTGCCATATTGGACACGCTCGTACTTTTGTAGGTTTTGACGTAATTGTGCGCTACTTACGCCATATTGGTTACGATTTAAAATATGTACGTAACATTACAGATATCGACGATAAAATAATTAAACGTGCGAACGAAAATGGTGAGTCAATAAACGACTTAACTGTGCGCATGACTAAAGCGATGCATGAAGATTTTGATAGCCTAAATATGCTACGCCCAGATATTGAACCAACAGTTACAAGCCATATGGATGAAATTATCGTTATGGTTAAGCGCTTGATTGAAAAGGGCCATGCTTATGTTGCAGCTGATGGCGATGTATTATTTGATGTATCAACGTTTGAGCAATACGGTGCACTTTCTCAGCAAGATTTAACTATGCTGCAATCGGGCTCTCGCGTTGAAGTGGCTCAAGATAAAGACGACCCACTTGATTTTGTTTTATGGAAAAAAGCTAAAGCAGGTGAGCCATCATGGTCATCACCGTGGGGTGAAGGGCGTCCGGGTTGGCATATTGAATGTTCGGCAATGAGCTCAAAGCACTTAGGTGAGCATTTTGATATTCACGGTGGGGGGTCTGATTTACAGTTTCCACATCATGAAAACGAAATTGCCCAATCGTGCTGTGCAAACAACGGCAAGTATGTAAATACATGGATACATACTGGCATGGTTCAAGTAAACAAAGAAAAAATGTCTAAGTCGTTAGATAACTTCTTTACAGTGCGTGAAGTTTTAAAAGCATACGATCCTGAATCTGTTCGTTACTTTTTAATTTCAGGTCATTACCGCAGCCAACTAAATTACTCACAAGAAAATTTAGACCAAGCGCGTTCATCACTTGAGCGCATTTATACAGCGCTTCGTGATGTCGAACCGGTAGAGTGCGATTTAGAAGGTAATGAGTTTGTTGCTAAATTTAGAAAAGCAATGAATGACGACTTTAATACACCAGAAGCACTACCTGTGTTGTTCGAACTTGCTAAAGAATTAAACCGCGTAAAAGAAAGTGACGCAGTTCAAGCTGGGCAACTTGCGTTTATATTACGCAGTATTGGTAACGTTTTAGGTGTTGCTCAACAAGCACCGGAAGCCTTTTTACAAGGCGGGCAAGATGACGACGAAGTTGCGACAATTGAAGCATTAATTGTAAAACGTAATGAAGCACGTGCGAGTAAAAACTGGGCTGCTGCTGATGAAGCACGTGATGCGCTTAATGCGTTAGGTGTAATACTTGAAGATTCAGCCGGTAAAACAACGTGGCGTAAAGCGTAAGCGTTTAAAGTAATTCACGTTCAACTAAAAAAGGGTTGCCAAATGGCAACCCTTTTTTGATTTTTTAACAGCTTAGCTGTGATATTTCTCACATGCTTCAAGTGTGTTTTCAATTAAGCTCGCGACCGTCATCGGGCCAACGCCACCTGGTACAGGTGTAATGAAATGCGCTTTTTGTTCAGCCACACTGTATTGAACATCACCGACTAATTTACCCGTGTCTAAACGGTTAATGCCTACATCGATGACTATAGCGCCTTCTTTTATCCAATCTCCAGGTATAAATTCAGGTTTACCTACAGCCACAACTAATAAGTCAGCGCGGCGAACATGCGTTTCTAAGTCTTGAGTAAACTTATGGCATACTGTGGTAGTACAACCCGCTAATAAAAGCTCTAACGACATTGGACGACCAACAATATTTGACGCGCCAACGACAACTGCATGCATCCCTTTATAACGTACACCCGTTGAATCAAGTAATGTAATAATACCTTTAGGGGTACATGGGCGAAGGGCAGGCATACGCTGTGCTAATCGACCAATGTTATATGGATGAAATCCATCAACATCTTTATGTGGGGTAATGCGTTCTAAAATCTTTTCAGCATCAAGACCTTTTGGCAGTGGTAACTGCACTAAAATTCCATCAACTTCGGCATCATTATTTAGCTCGTCAATTAAATCTAAAAGAGTTTGCTCTTGCGTGTCTGCTGGTAAATCAAATGATTTGGAGATAAAACCTACTTCTTCACAGGCTTTACGTTTTGAACCAACATAAACTTGGCTTGCTGGATCAAGTCCAACAAGTACTACTGCAAGTCCTGGTGCACGTAAACCATTTGCTACACGTTCACTTACGCGTTCTGCTACAGCGCTACGTACTTGTTTTGCGATTGCCTTACCATCAATGATGTTTGCCGTCATGGGTGACCTTTAATTGGGGTTAATTAACTAGATACCGATACTCTAAAAACGAATGCATAATAAAATAGGGGTAAAAATGCTAATAAAGAAAACATACTCTTTATTTAACTCGTTTTATAATGTGCCTACTATTTTCGCAGAAAAGCATAGCAGCGCCAAGTTGCTTTTAATGTATATAACATTTGAGTTATTAAATAGTTTAAATTTCAGCCTACTATTGTAATATTTAACCATTGTGCACTAAAAATGAGCACTTGATTGGTTTTATTAAAAAAACGTTTGACCTAACCCCGTCAAATCACTATTATGCACCCCGTTGTCAACGAGGTCACTCGCTAACAATAATAAGTTTCGGCGATTAGCGCAGTTTGGTAGCGCACTTGGTTTGGGTCCAAGGGGTCGCAGGTTCAAATCCTGCATCGCCGACCATTTTTATAATTTATTATAATCGAATAGCTTATTGGTAAACTATGAAGTTTTCGATGCGCCCATAGCTCAGCTGGATAGAGCAACGCCCTTCTAAGGCGTGGGTCGAAGGTTCGAATCCTTCTGGGTGCACCATTTGAAAACATGTAAATATAGCGGTGATTGTAGCTCAGTTGGTAGAGCCCCGGATTGTGATTCCGGTTGTCGTGGGTTCGAGCCCCATCAGTCACCCCATTTACAACGAATATCGGCGATTAGCGCAGTTTGGTAGCGCACTTGGTTTGGGTCCAAGGGGTCGCAGGTTCAAATCCTGCATCGCCGACCATTTTCTTAAAATGGTCTTAAACTCTCAGTTTAAGTGTTCAGTATGAAAAAAGAAGTTAACTCTTCAATGTCGGCGATTAGCGCAGTTTGGTAGCGCACTTGGTTTGGGTCCAAGGGGTCGCAGGTTCAAATCCTGCATCGCCGACCATTTTCTTATCTAATAAGAATAATAAATTCCTCTAAGTTATAAATCTAAATCTGTTAGCCTATAATTCTATTAAATAATTTCTACTTTAATCCATTCAATGCCTAGTTAGCCTGTTTTTTATTCAGTTAGTCTCTATAGTCCCTTATCTAGTCCAAATAATTGCCCCCTATACTCGACTATCATAAATATTAGGTTATAATGCCGCGTCTATTGTTTAACATAGTGCCCGAAGGGCAAAGCAGCAATGGTATCTCATGGTAGCGACGGATGCTTTTAAGTGTGAAAAACCGCTTAAACTTTATCAAGACTCATGCAGATCACTTTGTTTGTAAAGGAAGGCGAACAGTCGCCAAAATTGAATATTGAGGTAAATCATGCAAGTTTCTGTTGAGACGACCCAAGGCCTTGAGCGCCGTATAACTATCACCGTTCCTTCAGAGAACGTTGAGACCGAAGTAAAAAAACGCCTACAACAACTGTCAAAAACACAGCGTATAGATGGTTTCCGTGCTGGTAAAGTTCCAGTATCTGTAATTAACAAGCGTTTTGGCCCTGCAGTTCGTCAAGAAGTTGCTGGCGAAGTAATGCAACGTAATTACATTGAAGCAATCGTTTCTGAAAAAATCAATCCAGCTGGCGCGCCTACATTCGCACCTAAATCACTTGAAGCAGGTAAAGATTTAGAATTCTCAGCAACGTTTGAAGTTTACCCTGAAGTTGAAGTTCAAGGTTTAGATAAAATTACTGTTGAGAAACCAGCGGTAACAGTGACTGACGAAGATTTAGCTAACATGCTAGAAACACTTCGTAAGCAACACGCAGCGTGGGCTGATGTTGATGCAGCTGCTGGCGAAAACGACCGTGTAACAGTTGATTTCGTAGGTACTATCGACGGTGAAGTATTTGAAGGCGGTAAAGCTGAAGACTTCCCATTAGAACTTGGCCAAGGTCGTATGATCCCAGGTTTTGAAGATAACATCGTAGGTAAAAAAGCAGGCGAAGAAGTAGTTGCAGATGTAACTTTCCCTGATGATTACCACGCTGAAAACTTAAAAGGTAAAGCGGCTCAATTCACTATCACAGTGAAAAAAGTTGAAGCGCAAGAATTACCAGAATTAAGCGAAGAGTTTGCAACTAAATTCGGTGTTACCGAAGGCGGCGTAGACGCGCTTAAAGAAGAAGTTAAAAAGAACATGACACGTGAGCTAGACCAAGCGGTTAAAGCAAGCGTTAAAGACCAAGCAATCAAAGGTCTTTTAGCTAACAACGAAATCGAAGTGCCTAAAGCACTTGTTGATCAAGAAGTTGATGCTCTACGTCAGCAAGCAGCTCAACGTTTTGGCGGCGACGCTCAAAACATGCCAGAGCTTCCAGCTGAATTGTTCCACGAGCAAGCTGTAACACGTGTTAAAACTGGCCTTTTATTAGGTGAAGTGATTAAAGCTAACGAGATTAAAGTTGATGACGCTAAAGTTGAAGCATTAATCGCAACGGTAGCTTCTGCATACGAAGATCCAACTGAAGTAGTAGAATACTACAAAGGTAATGATCAACTTATGCAGCAAATGCGTAATGTAGCAATGGAAGAGCAAGCTGTTGAAGCTATTTTAGCTAAAGCAGTTGTTACTGATGTTGAAAAAGCATTTGATGACATCATGAATCCACAGCAAGGTGCTTAATAAGTCATTGACTTAAGCTCTCGCTAACGATTAAATGGCTCGTGCTACTCTGTTTATACAGCGTGCCCGGGCCATTTTAGTTTTTGGCTCTAAATTTGCGAAAAACGATAACTATGCTTCCTTATAATAAGGATAAGTATAAGCGCATAAGGAATTAAATAAGTATGAATACTGGTATTACAGATCCCCTAAATGCATTGGTCCCAATGGTTGTTGAACAAACACCGAAAGGCGAGCGCTCGTATGATATTTATTCGAGATTATTAAAAGAGCGTATTATCTTTTTAACAGGTCAAGTTGAAGACAACATGGCAAATCTGATTTTAGCGCAAATGCTATTTTTAGAATCAGAAAATCCTGATAAAGATATCTTTTTATACATCAACTCACCAGGTGGTTCAGTAACTGCGGGTATGGCTATTTACGACACAATGAACTTCATCAAACCAGATGTAAGTACAATATGTGTAGGTCAAGCTGCAAGCATGGGGGCTTTTTTACTTACTGCTGGCGCTAAAGGTAAGCGTTTTTGCCTACCAAACTCACGTGTGATGATTCACCAACCATTAGGTGGTTTCCAAGGTCAAGCATCTGACTTTGAAATACATGCTAAAGAAATTCTGTCTATTAAAGCTAAGCTTAACCGCTTAATGGCTGAGCATACTGGCCAACCATTAGATATTATCTCTAAAGACACAGATCGTGATAACTTTATGAGTGCCACGCAAGCTGTAGATTACGGCTTGGTAGACTCTGTGTTTACAAATCGCGACAAAAAGTAAGCGCTTGGCGAGCAGGATTGCCTGTTTGCCACTTTGAGTTACTATGCGAAAACCAATAAATTTTGGTATAGTTAAAGCGTATTGAAATAGCCGCCAACAGTTTTGGTGGCCAACGTAATAAAATGAGGTAGCTGAATGTCTGACACTCCTACAGACGGCGACAAAAGTAATAAATTGTTATACTGCTCTTTTTGTGGCAAAAGCCAACATGAAGTGCGTAAATTAATTGCAGGCCCTTCAGTATACGTTTGTGATGAATGTGTAGAGTTGTGTAACGATATTATCAGGGAAGAGATCAAAGACATTGCTCCTAAGCATGATACGTCTGACAAACTACCTGTACCAAAAGAAATTCGTAAACACTTAGACGATTATGTTATTGGTCAAGATCATGCTAAAAAAGTATTGTCTGTTGCCGTTTATAATCATTATAAACGCCTACGTAACCAATCGACTAAGCAAGACATTGAATTAAGTAAAAGTAATATTTTGCTTATCGGCCCAACAGGTAGTGGTAAAACATTACTTGCAGAAACATTAGCGCGTCTACTTGATGTGCCGTTTACTATGGCCGATGCCACTACATTAACCGAAGCCGGTTATGTAGGTGAAGATGTTGAAAACATCATTCAAAAGCTTTTACAAAAATGCGATTACGATGTTGAAAAAGCGCAACGTGGCATTGTTTACATTGATGAAATTGACAAAATTTCTCGTAAATCAGATAACCCGTCAATTACACGTGATGTATCGGGTGAGGGCGTTCAACAGGCGCTACTTAAACTGATTGAAGGCACCGTTGCTTCTGTTCCACCGCAAGGTGGTCGTAAACATCCACAACAAGAGTTTTTACAAGTAGATACGTCTAAAATCTTGTTTATTTGTGGTGGTGCATTTTCAGGCCTAGATAAAGTAATTGAGCAACGTAGCCATAAAAATACCGGTATCGGTTTTGGCGTTAGCGTAAAAGAATCTGCGGCGAGTCGTTCTTTAAGTGAAACTTTTAAAGACGTAGAACCAGAAGATTTAGTTAAATACGGCTTAATTCCTGAGTTTATAGGTCGTTTGCCAGTAGTTGCTACGTTAACAGAACTTGACGAAGCTGCTCTTGTGCAAATATTGAGTGAACCTAAAAACGCGATTACTAAACAGTTCTCAGTATTGTTTGGTATGGAAGACGTTGAACTTGAGTTTCGCGATGATGCCTTAGCTGCAATTGCCCACAAAGCAATGGAGCGTAAAACAGGTGCACGTGGTCTTCGTTCAATCGTTGAAGGTGTGTTACTTGATACTATGTACGAACTTCCTTCAATGGATGACGTAAGCAAAGTGGTTATTGATGAAACCGTTATTAAAGGTGAGTCAGACCCAATCTTGATTTATGAAAATAATAAACAAGATAAAGCTGCATCAGAATAGTTTTTAAGCTATTTGAATGAAAAAAGGAGCCTTAGGCTCCTTTTTTTATAATTAATTTAATCGAGTATGGGAAAATTGTTGAACTTTAATTAGGTTATCCCCATATACTTGAGTAATCTTTAAAATAAATGAAGTGCGAAGAGAAACTATAATGACGCTTGAGAGAACCGACCGAGTCGAAATCCCAGTCCTTGCACTGCGCGATGTTGTGGTATACCCGCACATGGTGATCCCGCTTTTTGTTGGCCGTGAAAAATCAATAAAATGCCTAGAAGCGGCAATGGACAAAGACAAACAAATTTTCTTGGTTGCACAAAAAGATGCAACTGTAGATGAACCAGAGCAAGATGATATTTATCGTATCGGTACTATTGCCACTGTACTTCAGTTATTAAAATTACCAGACGGTACAGTTAAAGTTTTAGTTGAAGGTACACAGCGCGCACAAATTGAAGAATTTGTAGATAACGATGACTTTTTTGTTGCTAATGCTCAATTTATTGAATCTGATTCGGTAGACGAGAAAGAACAAGATATTTTTATTCGTAGCGCAATTAGCCAGTTTGAAGGCTATGTAAAGCTAAACAAAAAAATTCCACCTGAAGTACTAACTTCAGTTTCAGGTATTGATGAGCCAGCACGCCTTGCCGATACAATGGCAGCCCATATGCCGCTTAAAGTACCTGAAAAGCAAAAAGTGCTAGAAATTTCAAGCGTTACAGAACGTCTTGAATATTTAATGGCATTAATGGAAGGCGAAATAGACTTACTGCAAGTTGAGAAGAAAATTCGTACCCGCGTTAAAAAGCAGATGGAAAAGTCTCAGCGCGAGTATTACCTCAATGAGCAAATGAAAGCCATTCAAAAAGAGCTGGGTGAGCTTGACGATGTACCTGACGAATTTGAAGCACTTAAAAAACGCATCGAAGAATCGGGTATGCCAGCAGAGGCACAAGACAAAGCGACGACAGAGCTTAATAAGCTTAAGATGATGTCGCCAATGTCTGCAGAAGCGACTGTAGTGCGTTCATACATTGACACATTAATTAATGTGCCATGGAAAAAACGCTCTAAAGTGAAAAAAGACTTAGCGGGCGCGCAAAAAATTCTTGATAGCGATCACCACGGCTTAGATAAAGTAAAAGAACGCATTATTGAGTACCTCGCGGTACAACAGCGTACTAATAAGCTTAAAGGACCAATTTTATGTTTAGTTGGGCCTCCAGGTGTTGGTAAAACATCACTTGGTCAATCTATTGCACGTTCAACTGGTCGTAAGTATGTGCGTATGGCGCTTGGCGGCGTACGTGATGAAGCTGAGATCCGTGGTCATCGTCGTACATACATTGGTTCAATGCCAGGTAAGCTAATTCAAAACATGACAAAAGTGGGCGTTAAAAATCCATTATTTTTGTTAGATGAAATCGATAAAATGTCATCAGACATGCGTGGCGACCCAGCATCAGCACTATTAGAAGTGCTTGATCCTGAGCAAAACAGCCACTTTGCCGATCATTACCTTGAAGTAGATTACGATTTATCTGATGTTATGTTTGTAGCAACATCAAACAGCTTTAACATTCCGGGCCCATTACTGGACCGTATGGAAGTTATTCGCTTATCGGGTTACACCGAAGATGAAAAGCTAAACATTGCAAAAGAGCACTTAATTACTAAACAAGTAAAACGTAACGGCTTAAAAGAGTCTGAAATAGTTATCGAAGATAGTGCAATTATTGGCATTATCCGTTACTACACACGTGAAGCGGGTGTACGTAACCTAGAGCGCGAAATTTCAAAACTATGCCGTAAAGCAGTTAAAAATATCTTACTTGAAAAAGACACTAAAACAGTGACTATCAATCAAGATAACCTAGAAGACTTTTTAGGTGTGCAACGCTTTGATTATGGTAAAGCTGAAGATGGCGACCGTATTGGTCAAGTTACAGGCTTAGCATGGACAGAAGTTGGCGGTGATTTGCTAACAATCGAATGTGCGGCTGTACCAGGTAAAGGTAAACTTACTTATACCGGTTCGCTGGGCGATGTAATGCAAGAGTCGATTCAAGCGGCAATGACGGTAGTACGTAATCGCGCAGATACATTTCGTATTAATAGCGACTTTTACGAAAAACGTGATATTCACGTTCACGTACCTGAGGGCGCAACACCTAAAGATGGTCCTAGTGCGGGCGCAGCAATGGTAACAGGTCTTGTATCTAGCTTAACGGGTAACCCTGTACGAGCAGATGTTGCAATGACCGGTGAAATTACGCTACGTGGTGAAGTACTTCCTATTGGTGGCTTAAAAGAGAAATTATTGGCGGCGCATCGTGGTGGAATTAAAACAGTAATCATTCCAAAAATTAACGAACGTGACTTAAAAGAGATTCCAGAGAATGTGCTGGCAGGTCTTGATATTCACCCAGTTACTTGGATTGACGAGGTGTTAAAGCTTGCTTTAGTGCATCCTGTTGAGAGTTTTTCGGTCGAAACACCTAAAAACCAAGAAAAAAGCTAAAAAAAGTGCTTTTTAGGGCTTTTCAAATCTAAACGGTATGATAAGTTAAGCACTGGTTTTCAAGCCTAGCCCTTATGGGGCGTAGGCTTAAGAAAAATATAATCATGTGAGCATTAAATGTTTGCTCTACAATTTTCAAAAAAGTGATGTTAGTTTAAAAAACCATCGCTCTTGATAATAACAATGAAAGAGGATGATATTGTGAATAAATCTCAATTAATCGATCAAATCGCAGCTGATGCTGACATTTCTAAAGCGGCTGCAGGTCGTGCACTAGATTCATTCATCGAATCTGTATCTGGCGCGCTAAAAGAGGGCGACTCAGTTGCACTTGTTGGTTTTGGTACTTTCTCAGTACGTGACCGTGCTGCACGTTCAGGCCGTAACCCGCAAACTGGTGAAACAATCCAAATTGCTGCTGCAACTATTCCAGCTTTTAAAGCCGGTAAAGCGCTTAAAGACGCAGTAAACTAATCACTGTTTTAAACACATTAGTTATGGCGAGTGTAAAGTTACTGATTCACCACAACAGATGAATTAAGTAACTTTACCGCCAGTTACTTCAAGTGAAAAAGCGTATCTGGTAAGATACGCTTTTTTTACATGTGACAAGGTAAAATACCTTGATCAAAAAGAGATAAACAAATGCTTGAGAAAATCAGAGAAGGTTCGCAAGGACCTGTAGCCAAAATAATTTTAGGCGCGGTGATTTTATCTTTTGCCTTAGCAGGGATCGGTAGTTACTTAGGTCAAACCACAGAACAACCCGTTGCTGAAGTAAATGGAATTAAAATTAGTCAAACCGATTTTAACCGTGCTTACCAAAATGAACGTAGCCGTTTAGAGCAACAATTTGGTGAATATTTTACACAAATTGCCGCTGATCCAAATTACATGGCGCAAATTCGCCAAGGTGTAGTTGACCGCTTAGTACAACAAGAATTGCAATCACAGCTAGCGGCTGATTTAGGCCTTCGCGTAAGCGACGAAAGTGTACGTAAAACAATTTTAGAGCTACCGTACTTTCAAATTGGTGAAAAGTTTAATAACGATCGTTACTTACAAGTAATTCGTCAAATGAACTTTCAACCAGATGCTTTTCGTGAATACTTACGTAAAGATATGACACGTAGTCAGGTAGTATCTGCTGTTGCAGGTACAGACTTTGCCCTAGAGAGCGAGCTTAAAAGCGCAATTGCTCTGCAGCAGCAAACTCGTAGTATTGACTACTTAGTCATTAATAAAGAAGCGCTTGCCGCGGACGTAGAAGTATCAGAGCAAGAAGTGTCTGATTACTACGAGCTAAACGCATCACAATTTTTATCTCCAGAGCTTATTTCAGTAAGTTATATTGAGCTTAAAGCAGCAGATATTAATGTTGAATCGGTAACCGAGGATGACGTTAAAGCGTATTACGAGCAAAACAAAGCGCAGTACATAGAACCTGAAAAACGTCGTGTATCACATATCTTAATTGATAACAGTGAAGACGATGATGCAGCAAAAGAAAAAGCCAATGCACTTCATGCACAACTAGAGCAAGGTGCAGACTTTGCTGAGTTAGCAGAATCATCATCTGACGATATCGTTAGTGGCGAAATGGGCGGCGACCTTGAATGGATTGAACGTGACGTAATGGACCCTGCATTTGAAGATGCGACTTTCGCACTGCAAAACAAAGGTGACATTTCTGAGGTTGTTGCTTCTGAGTTTGGTTATCACATAATTAAACTTACAGACATTCAACCACAACAAGTT
Source organism: Pseudoalteromonas sp. GutCa3 (assembly GCF_002836155.1). Classification (NCBI taxonomy): domain Bacteria; kingdom Pseudomonadati; phylum Pseudomonadota; class Gammaproteobacteria; order Alteromonadales; family Pseudoalteromonadaceae; genus Pseudoalteromonas; species Pseudoalteromonas sp. GutCa3. Next base: position 15,329 of record NZ_PJBK01000093.1, read on the forward strand.
AAAGCGTATGACGATGTTAAAGCTGACTTACGTGCTGAATTAGAACAAGCTGAAAAAGTAGATGCGTTTTACGAAAAGCAAACAGAAATGGGCGCACTTGCATTTGAAATTTCAGACCGCTTAGACGACGCTGCAGAAGTTGCTGAAGTGGAAGTTAAATCTACACCTCTTTTAGCACTTAATGCTCTACCAGAGCCTTTAAACAGCCCTGCAGTTGTAACAGCACTAACATCAGTTGATTTACTTGAAGATAAAGTAAACTCTGAAGTTATTGAGCTTGGTGAGGAGCATGCAATTATTGTTCGTATTAACGAGCATAAACCTGCTGCTACTAAAGCGCTGGATGAAGTAAGCGAGCAAATTAAAGCGCGTTTAGTTAATGAAAAATCATCTGAGCTTGCTAAAGAAAAAGCGCGTAGCTTATTTGCAGAAGTACAAGCAGGTAAGAGCTTAAACGATGTAGCAAACGAGCAAAGCTTGACGGTTCGTCAAGAAGCGCAATTAACACGTCAAAGCTACACGGTTTCACCTGCTATTGTGACTCAAGCATTTAAAATGGCTCACCCAGCAGGTTCTGCGGTAGTTGAGCTTGTTAATTTAAATAATGGTGATGCAGCAATTGTTGCGCTTAAGTCGGTAACAGATGCACAAGTTGCAGCTAATATTGACCCTCAAACAAAACAAAGCATTACTATGGCGCAAGCTAATAAAAACTACATGGTATTTATTGAAGCGCTTAAAGCCAATGCTGAGCTTAACTTACCAACGGCTACACAAACTGTTGAATAATTAATTTTAGCTCATAAAGAAAGGCGCTTTTAAA
>NZ_PJBK01000094.1:0-14377 GCF_002836155.1 Pseudoalteromonas sp. GutCa3
AGTTCGTGCCTCGCTATGCGTTGTCCGCTGCGCGTCGCCATATCCCGTCTCAGTGGGGTCGCATTATAGGGAGCGGCGGATTTTACGCAAGCGTTATTTGCATAAAATAGTAATTAAAATTAAGCCCCAAGCAAGCACACACGATAAGCACAAGTTACCCACAAAACCCTGTTGATAACTCTGTTTTTGAACTTTAAAACTAAACACTTTTATCCTGATGTGATAAGTTGCGGTCACTTTTTTTAACTCATGTATTTAGGCAGTATCCATGACAGACATAATAAACAGTATAAGTGCCCTTCTATGGGGCCAAGTTCTCGTCTACTTATTAATAGCAGCAGGCCTCTTCTTTACTTTTCGACTAGGCTTTATTCAGTTTGTGCAATTTCCACATATGTTCAAAGTTATGTTTGGCTCTCGTAAATGTGCCGATAACGAAATTTCATCCTTTCAGGCTTTTTGTACTTCGTTAGCTGCACGCGTTGGTACAGGTAATATGGCTGGTGTTGCTGTTGCCTTATACCTAGGTGGGCCAGGTGCTATTTTTTGGATGTGGCTGATTGCATTAATAGGTATGGCTACAAGCTTTGCTGAAAGTACTTTGGCTCAGGCTTATAAAACAAAAGATGCTGATGGCAATTTTAGAGGTGGCCCTGCTTATTATATGCAAAACGGTTTAGGTAAACGCTGGATGGGGACTTTATTCTCGTTATGCTTAATTTTAGCCTTTGGTTTGGTATTTAACGCCGTACAGTCAAACTCTATTGCTGCAGCATTTGAAGTAGCGTTTGATGTACCTAAGTATATAGTAGGCATTTGCTTGGTTATTGGCTCTGGTATTATTATTTTTGGTGGTTTGAAAACGATTTCTCGTTTTGCTGAAATGGTTGTCCCATTTATGGCATTAGCTTACTTGTTAGTGGCTCTTTATGTATGCGCTATTAACTTTACTGCATTACCTGATGTAATTGTACTTATAATAAAAAGTGCTTTTGGTATTGAACAAGCTGGTGCAGGTGCAATTGGTTATGGTGTTACACAAGCTATGATCCAAGGTATAAAGCGTGGCTTATTCTCAAACGAAGCTGGTATGGGTAGTGCAGCTAATGCTGCAGCCACTGCGACACCTTACCCTCCTCATCCAGCATCACAAGGTTATGTGCAAATGCTAGGTGTATTTATTGATACTATTGTTATTTGTACAGCGACTGCTTCTCTTATTTTACTATCGCAGCAATTAGTACCTGAATCTGGTGTTATGGGGATTGAACTTACACAAGCAGCATTACAAGAACATGTCGGCGACTGGGGTACTTACTTTATTGCCATTGCTATATTGTTTTTTGCTTTTACTTCTATTGTGGCTAATTACTCTTACGCTGAAACAAATTTAATGTTTTTAGAGCACAACTCTAATAAAGGTATGTTTATCTTTAGACTTGTTGTTTTAGGTATGGTGATGTTTGGTGCAGTTGGTGAGCTTGGTTTAATTTGGACGCTGGCAGATATATCAATGGGTTTAATGGCCATTGTAAACGTTATAGCACTATTTATGCTTTCAGGTGTTGTTGTATGGCTCTCTAAAGATTACAACGAACAACGCAAAAAAGGCTTAATACCCACCTTTGACAAAAGTAAGCATCCTAAACTTGCTAAAGAGGTCGATCCCGAGGCCTGGAAATAAACAATAAACAGCGAGCTACGGCTCGCTTTTTTAGTTCTAAAAATAAAAAGTCCTGACACATAGCACTCGATCATTTATAAGTAAAAGCTGTTACGGACGATAAGAACTGTATAGACATTATCTGATTATCAGCCTAGATAAGACAACCTACAAAAACAGATGTTTAATGCCCACAGCTCTGCATTATGTATAAGCACTTTATTGTTTACCTATTTGAAGTTCTCACCATAACTCTAGACTTACTCTTACCCGCGATTTTTAACTTCCAATGAGCATGTGTTAGTAACCAATTCGACAACTATACCAACCTGCATAAATCTCTGAGTAATTTAACGAATTAAATTGCACTATAACGTCGTTAAAAATTTTTATTTAGAACACTAGATACAAAAATTTTTGCCTAAATCTAGCGTAATTTCCTTAACCTTAAATAGACCCCATATATAAGCAGATTGGTATTACTTTATGCTACCAGCACATAGTTGTTTGAACTTTGCCTTCAAGGTTGTTTGCTCTCGAGGTGTAGATTGCTTTACTGTTTTGAATTTTTTAAAGCTAATGGCCTACTTTACTGGTTGGTATCATAAGTCTATGACGCTTAGTTCAGTTCAAAGTGTATTCATTAGCATTAAGTACTGTGTGTCGCTAAAGATTGCATGGCTGGTTTATTTGAGGCGCTATAGTATTGGGTTTGGGAATATTACATTATGCTTACTCATATATATCTTTAATACGATAGATATACAAACTCTTAATGAACTATCACACAACGCTATTATTGGGTAGACCATGCATAAAATAGTGCATATCAAGATAATATAAATCATAGAAAACATAAAAATGATAAATCAGGATTTTTACTGGATATTTTATAGATATTAGAAGATTCATTAGATATTTTTTAAGCAGAGCGCTTAATAGATAGATGGTGCCCGAGGCCGGACTTGAACCGGCACGACTTGTTAGTCGAGGGATTTTAAATCCCTTGTGTCTACCAATTCCACCACTCGGGCATCGAGTTTGCTAATTAAAGCGTGTGGAGTAAATTATATGGAGGCGGAACCCGGAGTCGAACCGAGGTAAACGGATTTGCAATCCGGTGCATGGCCACTCTGCCATTCCGCCTAAATGTATCCAAATAATTTGGAGCGGTACACGAGGCTCGAACTCGTGACCTCGACCTTGGCAAGGTCGCGCTCTACCAACTGAGCTAGTACCGCAAAATACTGTTTTATCAACTTCAAATCATCTTGGTAAAATAATTTAAAGTGGTGCCCGAGGCCGGACTTGAACCGGCACGACTTGTTAGTCGAGGGATTTTAAATCCCTTGTGTCTACCAATTCCACCACTCGGGCATCGAGTTTGCTATTAAAAGCAAGTGGATAAAACTAATATGGAGCGGTACACGAGGCTCGAACTCGTGACCTCGACCTTGGCAAGGTCGCGCTCTACCAACTGAGCTAGTACCGCATCATATTAATTCTAAATTAACCATTTTATAAATTACACTTGGTAATGTAATTAAACCACAAAGTGGTGCCCGAGGCCGGACTTGAACCGGCACGACTTGTTAGTCGAGGGATTTTAAATCCCTTGTGTCTACCAATTCCACCACTCGGGCATCGAGTTTGCTAATTAAAGCGTGTGGAGTGTTGAAATGGAGGCGGAACCCGGAGTCGAACCGAGGTAAACGGATTTGCAATCCGGTGCATGGCCACTCTGCCATTCCGCCCCAATACTGGAGTAATAACCTTGAGATAAACTTGGAGCGGTACACGAGGCTCGAACTCGTGACCTCGACCTTGGCAAGGTCGCGCTCTACCAACTGAGCTAGTACCGCATTTTATTTATCAGTTATTTGAATTAGCACATGATGATTTATGTGAACATTCAGGTAACTGATTAATTACCGTTTTGTTTATCTCGGGGGCTATGCCCTCTCAACACGGACGCATTCTACAGAGATTATTAAACGCGTCAATACAAAAAATGCTAGTTTTGAACTGTTTGCTTGTTTTTTATCTAAAACGGTGCGTTATTATACATTTAGAGTTAATTTTTAGTCAATTCACCCCATGCTGCACGTAAATATTGCATCATAGAACTCAAGGTTAAAAAGGTCGCAATGTACAGTAGTCCAAAACTTAAATAGTTCATCCACGTATCATATTGCCAAATCAAACCGATAATGGCTAACATTTGTGCAGCCGTCTTTATTTTACCCATATTTGATACAGCTACATTACCACGCTTACCCTGCTCTGCCATCCATTCACGAAGTGCAGATATGATAATTTCACGGCTTATTATAATAAGAGCAGGTATTGTCATATACATTGACTGGTACTGATCAGATAACGCTACAAGTGCAGCACATACCATTACTTTGTCAGCAACAGGATCTAAAAAAGCACCAAAAGGAGTTGATTGCTCAAGCTTTCTTGCCAAATAACCGTCTAATATATCGGTGATCGATGCAAGCCAAAAAATAAAGGCGGCAGCAAAAAAAGCCCAGCTATAAGGCAAATAAAATATCACCAAAAAAACGGGGATAAGAAAAAGTCTAAATGTTGTGAGTGTGTTTGGAATATTCCACATAACTACTTGGATATGTCTTTTTTGCTATATTCGCATGTAGGGCTAGCCCTTGTCATGCAAATGGTTAAATATCTTCTCAGCCATGTCAGGGCTGATCCCAGGAACTTTCTTTAACTGTTCTATATTAGCAGCTTTTACACCCTGCATGCCCCCTAAATATTTTAATAATGTTTGGCGACGCTTAGAACCTACTCCATTTATTTCTTCTAGTAGTGATTGTGTACGTTGTTTTTGTCGTTTATTACGATGCCCTGCAATAGCAAAACGGTGAGACTCATCACGTATATGCTGAATCAAATGAAGCGCAGGCGCATCTGAATCCATCGGAATGGTTTTGCGTCCACCGTCAATCAATAGTGTTTCAAGACCGGGTTTACGACTCGTTCCTTTTGCAACACCGACTAATAAAGGCATTTTAGTGTGCGGCCAATTAGAAAAGTACTGCTCAGCGCGTCCTAACTGCCCCTTACCGCCATCAATAAAGATAACGTCTGGAATTTTGTCTTCGTCTACTAACTTGTTATAGCGCTTGTTAAGTGCAAATTCCATTGCAGCATAATCATCGCCACCTGTAATACCTGTTACGTTGTAGCGCCTATACTCTTTTGTATTTGGGCCTTGTGAGTCAAATACAACACAACTTGCAACGGTGTTCTCCCCCATGGTGTGGCTTATATCAAAACACTCCATTCGGGTAATATCGTCAAGTCGCAGTGTTGCTTTTAATTGTGCATAACGTTTATTAATAGAGTCTTGGGTACTTTGTTTAACCGCAATACTGTTTAATGCATTTTTATTGGCCAGTTGTAAGTATTGCGCACGCTCACCACGAGTAACCACTTTAAGGATTACTTTGCGCTCACTTATTTGTGTAAGCGCTTCGCCGAGTGCCCCGCTCTCTTCTATTTCAAACGGTAATATGATTTCTTTTGCAATACGCCCTGTTGCTCCTGGCGCTAAATAGTACTGTCCTAAAAATGAAGTCAATATTTCTTGCTCACTCGAATCTTTAGGTACTTTTGGAAAATAGGTTTTACTACCCAGTACTTTATGATCGCGGATCATTAATAAATGAATGCCGTTTAACCCGTTTAAATGCGCAAAACCGACAACATCCATTTCTGCAAAGTTACCAGAAATAGACTGTTGCTCCTGCATTTTACGAAGTAGCATTATTTGGTCGCGAACTTTTGCCGCTAATTCAAAGTTTAATTGCAGGCTAGCTGCTTCCATTTTTTTTATTAAATCAGCAATAACTTCGTGAGATTTACCCGTTAAAAATTTACGAACATAGTCAACTTGCTCACTGTAATCATCATCAGTTACTTTATTTACACATGGAGCTGAGCAACGTTTAAGTTGATATTGCAGACACGGGCGACTTCTTGCGCGGTAATAAGCATCTTCACATTGACGAACAGGAAATATTTTTTGCATTAAGCGCAAGCTTTCAGATACCGCTCCTGCGCTTGGGAAAGGCCCAAAGTACTCGCCCTTAATTTTACGACTGCCACGATGAAATGCTAAACGAGGGTGTTTATGGCTAGTGAGTAAAATATAGGGGTACGACTTATCGTCACGTAATAATATGTTGTACCGAGGCTGATATTTTTTTATTAGATTATTTTCTAGCAGCAGCGCTTCGGTTTCAGTATTGGTGAGGGTGACTTCAATGTTACAAATATTACTCACTAAAACGCGTGTTTTGCTATCGGTAATGTTACTTCTAAAGTAACTGCTCACACGCTTTTTTAGATGCTTTGCTTTACCAACATAAATAACTTGGTTGTCACTATCAAGCATGCGGTATACGCCTGGCTCACTTGATAGCGTTTTGAGAAAATGTACGTGATCGAATTCAGACATAAATTATAGTTAGTACGAAACGTCTATATCAATCATTTTATGACGAATAGCTAAATGGGTAAGCTCAACATCACCACCTACATTTAACTTTTCAAACATACGGTAACGATAGCTATTTACTGTTTTAGAGCTTAGATTTAAGCGTTCAGCTATATTTTGTGCTTTTTCACCTTTGGTGATCATAAGCATAATTTGCAGTTCGCGCTCAGATAAACTCTGAAAAGGGTTTTCATCTGTGCGGCCTGTTACTTGTGCAAGCGCTATCTGCTGTGCAATTTCAGGTGCAATGTAACGCTGACCAGCATGAACACAACGAATGGCACGAACCATTTCGTCAGAGCCTGCACCTTTAGTTAAAAAGCCATGTGCACCAATTTGCATTACCTTGCTCGGAAACGGGTCTTCACAATTAACAGTAAGAACAATAATTTTTACATCTGGGCAGTAACGACAAATCTTTTTAGTCGCTTCTAATCCGCCCATGCCTGGCATATTCATATCCATTAATACTATGTTTGGCGCATGCTGACGACAAAACTGTACAGCCTCTTCGCCAGTTTTAGCTTCGCCAATTACTTTAAACCCTCGTACGTCATCAAGAATACGCTTGATTCCTGTTCGTACAAGTTCATGGTCATCAACTAAAAGTACATTAATCAATGGAACATCCTCACTTACCTAACAACATGCAATTTAATTAAATTAATTTGCCACAGTAACATACATAAAGCGAAACAATAATTAATATTATTGCCTCGCTCTAATAGTTTAAGATGACGATTTTTCGCTAAATCTGTCAACCCATAACGCAATGATACCATCACCCGTTACATTACACGCAGTACCAAAGCTATCTTGTGCTAAATAAAGTGCAATCATTAATGCAACAGCACCTTCATTAAACCCAAGCATGCTTGTTAATAAACCAAGCGCCGACATGACTGCACCACCTGGCGCACCCGGTGCTGCAATCATTACTACACCTAACATCATAATAAACGGTAGCATACCCATTAATGAAGGAACTTCCATGCTTGGCGATAAAAACATAACAGCCATTGCACAGGTTACTATAGTGATAGTTGAGCCAGATAAGTGAATAGTCGCGCAAAGTGGCACTGTAAAGTTAGCTACATCTTCTTTAACGTTATTTGCTTTACTTGATTGAAGCGATACTGGAATCGTTGCTGCACTTGACATAGTACCTAACGCTGTAAAGTAAGCTGGTAGCATATTTTTAACTAATTCGATTGGATTACGTTTTAACAATATACCTGTCGCTATATATAAAACGCTTAACCATAACCAATGCATAACAAGCGCTGCAATTAGTACTACACCAAATGTTTGCAACGTATCTACCACAGTGCCTGCCACCGTCATTTCGGCAAATACGCCAGCAATGTAAACTGGTAAAGCTGGAATAATTACTTTCGATAATAACCCGTCCACTACATCACGACCCTGATCAGACACCTTTTTAAGCGTATCAAGTTCTAGTTGGCTCATGCCTATACCAAATACAAAAGCAGTCACTAATGCGGTCATTACACCCATCAGAGGTGGAATTTCTAAATCAATAAAACTACCTATTTCAGTAGCAACTTCTGCTTCAAACGTAATACCACCGCTTAAAAACGGTATAACAGCACTTACTAATAAAAATGCAAGCGTACCGGCAATAATGGTAGAGCTGTAAGCAAACCCGACTGTTTTACCAAGTAAGTGACCAGACCCTTTTGGTAGGCCAGCAATACCCGATGCAATAAAAAATAAAATGATAAGAGGGATGGTAAAGGAGATAATTTGACCAATCAGCTCTTTTACTGTGAATAAAAGTTCAACACCAGTTATAGGTACATATAGTCCAACTAGGATACCGGCCACAATACCGGCAATTAATTTTAAGATTAACTTCATTGTGATTGCTTAATTGAATTTAGATACGTGTTTTTATCATGTTTTAGACGCATTGTGTGATAAAACTATTCAAGTTACATTCATATGCACAAATAACGAACAAATACAGCTTGTTCCAATGCTCTTTCGAACATTTTTTGACTAAACGAGTTTTTACTCTTTAAATTTCAAATTAAGCCCGCACCTATAATAACTAAAGCACCGTTAATAATTGATTTTTATTTCGGCTGGTTATAAGCCCAATAGATATATGTTATAGCCAAACTTTACTTTAGTTTTTTTAAACTCACAGTAAAGTGTGTTTATATAGTTAGTAGCAAAGGCTATTAACACGTTGATCAGATTGCATCCAAAGGAACATTATGTCTACTATTTTTGAAGATAACTCACTAAGCATCGGTAATACACCGCTGGTAAAACTTAACCGTGTTACAGGTGGGAATGTATACGCTAAAGTTGAATCTCGTAATCCAAGCTTTAGTATCAAATGCCGCATTGGTGCATCGATGATTTGGGAAGCTGAAAAGTCAGGTCAGCTTGTTGAAGGTAAAGAACTTATAGAACCAACGTCGGGGAACACCGGTATTGCACTTGCATTTGTTGCAGCAGCACGTGGTTACAAGTTAACACTTACTATGCCAAACACCATGAGCCTAGAACGTCGCAAGCTATTAAAAGCATTAGGTGCAAATCTAGTACTTACCGACGGTGCTAAAGGTATGAATGGCGCAATTGAAAAAGCAAAAGAAATTCAAGCAACAGCACCTGATAAGTATATTTTATTACAACAATTCGAAAACCCTGCAAACCCAAAAATTCACTTTGAAACAACAGGCCCTGAAATTTACGATGCGCTTGACGGCAAAGTAGACTTTTTTGTAGCAGGTGTAGGTACTGGTGGTACTATTACAGGTGTTAGCCGCTACCTTAAAACAGAAAAAGGTTTAAACGTTAAGTCTATTGCTGTTGAGCCAACTAACTCTCCTGTTATTAGCCAAACGCTTGCCGGTGAAGAAATTAAACCTGGCCCTCATAAAATCCAAGGTATTGGTGCTGGTTTTATCCCTGGCAACTTAGATATGGACTTAATTGATGGTGCCGAGCTTGTATCTAACGAAGACGCAATTGCAATGGCGCATCAGTTAATGAAAAAAGAAGGTATTTTAGTCGGTATTTCGTCAGGTGCTGCGGTTGTTGCAGCTAAGCGAATTGCTGAAAAACCTGAAAACGCAGATAAAAATATTGTTGTTATCCTACCTAGTGCAACTGAGCGTTACTTATCAAGCCCAATGTTTGATGAAGAGTTTAGTGAGCAAGAGTTAGTGCAATAAGTAATTTTAAGATTTTTGAAAGGATGCTTTAGGCATCCTTTTTTATTATTTATTATCCAATTTTCTATTTATTGCCCCCCATACCTTTACATCTTCCTAGATAAACCACACACTTTAAAAAAACTAATTAATAATAACTAATATGAAAAAAATCACGAGTTTATTAAGTTTGGTTATCTGTTTATTTTTATCAGCCTGTGGAGACGATACCAAAACACTTGGCGACACTCCTGGCGATACAGCAACCGCTTATTTTGATGCGCTTTATAACCAGCAAGACCTTCAAAAAGCCAGCACCATGGCAACACCCAATCTTACGCGCATCATGAAATCCTACGGCACTGCAAAACAGTTTTCCCGTAACTTAGTAAATATGCAATATGATGAAGTAACCATTGAAGTTGATATGACCAATATGAGCATCCGTGAACAATACGGTGATAACGCCAAAATAAACCTTATTTTTACCGGCTATTTAAATGGTGATAAAATTGACGAAATGCGCAGTGTAAAAATGCTTCGTAAAAAGGGCAAATGGTACATAGATAAAATAGTTGCCGACCCTTACGCTCGTTAAAATAAATGAATTAAACATAAAAAGGCCTTACATTTGTAAGGCCTTTTTCGCTTTAGTTAGTATTTAAAGTACTGCGCTACAGCTCACCTGGTTGAAAATTATCAACTGCAATGGCTTTCTTTCGTAACTTATTAGCGTGATGCATTGCATCAGCATCCGTTTGCTCTAATAACTTATTTTCAAGCGCATAATTTATAGCACCTTCAATATCAAGCGTTGCAGGCACACTGCCCTTACGCTGCCATTGTTTTAGATCTTTAAACTGCGCTTGCATATCATGCATAGCTAAAAATGCGCTTTCCATGACCCCTGTACCTGCATTTTCATCTACATAACATAAATGCGTTAAGCGGTTTCTAAATACACCCGGTTGAGTCATACGCTCACAAATACTTTGTGCTATTTCATCACTTGGTCTGTGGTAATGATTTCCAAGCGGGAAGACGATACGTTTAAGGGTAAAATTAACAACCGGATTTGAAAAGTTTTTAAAGAAGCCATTAAACGCTTGGCCAATTTCAAATAATGAGTTCTCAATAGCATATTTTACAAATGGTAAATCAGCTTGTTGGCGCCCTTCGTCTTCATAACGTTTTAAAACAGTTGATGCTAAGTACAAATGACTTAATACATCACCCAAACGTGCCGATATCATTTCTTTACGTTTAAGCTCACCGCCAAGCATTAACATAGCCACGTCTGTGCAAATAGCTAAGCCTCGGCTCATTCTGCTCAGTTGCTTATAATAAACAGCCGTTTCACCACCTACAGGCGCTTTAGCAAAATAACTACGTGTTAAGCCATGCACAAATGCCATACCTGCATTACTTGCTGCAAATATTATATGGTTCATTAATAAACCATCAAATTGTTCAAGTGCTGCGTCGTCATCTTCCATTGCAGCGGCTTCCATTTCTTTTAAAACAAATGGATGACAGCGTGTTGCACCTTGGCCAAATATCATTAAGTTACGCGTTAAAATATTCGCGCCTTCAACCGTAATTGATACTGGAATACCCATATAGCCATGCGCCAAATAGTTATTAGGCCCTACTTGAATTCCTTTACCTGAATGAATATCCATTGCATCATTCATTACCGTACGACCCATTTCAGTCATATGGTATTTAGCAATCGCTGTTACAACCGACGGGCTTAATTTTAAATCAATCGCACCTGCGGTCATTAATCTGCATGACTCAAGTGTGTAAGTTAAACCACCAATACGCGCAAGTGCCTCTTGCACGCCTTCAAATTGCCCTATAGATACACCAAACTGCTGGCGTACCATGGCATATGCCGATGTCATTTTTGAAGCTAAATGTCCAGTTGCTGCACTTAATGCCGGTAGTGATATACCACGCCCTGCACTTAAACACTCAACAAGCATTCTCCAGCCACGCCCTGCACACTCTTGACCACCAATGATCCAGTCCAGTGGTATAAATACATCTTTACCGTAAGTGGTACCATTCATGAAGGCCATATTAAGCGGATAATGACGCTCACCCGTTTCGACACCCGGATGATCGGTTGGTATTAGAGCACATGTAATGCCTAGCTCTTTCTTATCACCTAATAAAGCATCAGGGTCATACATTTTAAATGCTAAGCCGAGTACAGTAGCCACGGGTGCAAGTGTAATGTAACGCTTTGACCAATTTAAACGCAGGCCCATTACTTTCTCGCCATTATGCTCACCCATACACACCACGCCTGAATCAGGAATACTGCCAGCATCAGAGCCCGCCTCAGGTCCCGTTAATGCAAAACAAGGAACATCTGTACCATTAGCTAAACTTGGCAGCCAACGATCTTGCTGCTCTTTAGTACCATAGTGAAGAAGTAACTCGCCCGGACCTAAGCTATTAGGCACCATAACAGTGACTGCGGCTGTTAAGCTTTTAGTCGAAATTTTTGATACTATCGTTGAATTAGCAATTGCCGAGAACTCACGACCGCCAAATTTTTCAGGAATGATCAGCGCAAAAAAACCTTCTGTTTTTAGGTAATCCCACACTTCTTTTGGTAAGTCTTTGTCTTTTTGTACAATTTGATAATCATCAAGCATCGCCAATAAGGTTTCTACTTGGTTAGCCATAAATGCGTTTTCTTTATCGCTAAGCTCTGGTTTAGGAAAGCGGTGCAGTTTTTGCCAGTCTGGGTTACCACTAAATAACTCACCATCCCACCAAACATCACCTGCTTCCATCGCCTCTCGCTCTGTTTGCGATAATGGCGGAAGCACCTTTTTGAACATTTTAAACGTAGGACGACTAATCAAGTTTAGGCGAATATCTTTAACCGCAAAAATAACCACCACCACGACCAGCAATATTATAAATATTAACATGCGCACATTCCTTACACATTGAATGAAAATAGTAACTTAATTATGACCCATCTTAATTTAAATACAATCATTGCACGACGAGTCGTGAGCCTTAACGCATTCATTTTATTGTTTTAAACATCACTGCTATTATCAACGTTTTAATAACAATAAATTAAAGGAATAGCATGACCCCCTTTCGATTTAAACTAAGTATGAGCGCCTTAATGGTAGCAAGCACTCTTGCTTTAACGGCCTGCGATGCGCAAGTAACGATAGACACTACCGATTCAGCACACACTAAAAAAGCTGTAACAGCTAAAGATGCAAATACATTTATAACAAACACAGAAAAAGAACTAAGTGCACTTTATTTAGAATCGAGCCGAGCAGAATGGATTTACGCAAACTTTATTACTCATGATACGTCGGCTCTATCGGCTGAAGTTAACCGTAAAATGACCGAAACAGTCGTGCGTTTAGCAAATGAAGCTGCAAAATACGACGAACTAGAGCTTGATTACGATGCTCGTCGTAAACTTGATAAACTAAAACTAGCACTTACACTTCCTGCCCCACAAGACGCTGATAAAACAGCGCAACTTTCACAAATTGTCGCAGAGCTTGGCGGGCTATATGGTAAAGGTAAATACTGTAAAGAAGATGGCAGCTGTTTAAGCCTTGGCGACATGACTTCAAAAATGGCCACCAGCCGAGATTACAACGAACTACTTGATTTATGGCAAGGCTGGCGTGAAATATCAAAACCCATGCGCCCACTTTACGAGCGACAAGTAGCACTTACCAACGAAGGTGCAAAGGAGCTTGGTTATGCCGATACGGGCGCTATGTGGCGCAGTAAATACGATATGTCTGCTGATGACTTCACCACCGAGCTTGACCGTATTTGGGGCCAAGTTAAACCACTGTATAACTCGCTACACTGCCATGTTCGCGCAAAGTTAGGTGAAAAGTACGGCACCGACAAAGTACCTCAAGATCAGCCAATACCAGCGCACTTACTTGGTAATATGTGGGCGCAAGCATGGGGTAATATTTACGATGTAGTTGCACCAGAAAACGCCGATCCGGGTTACGACGTAACCGAGTTATTAGCTCAAAATAATTACGACGAACTTAAAATGGTAAAAGGGGCTGAAAACTTTTTTACCTCAATGGGTTTTGACGCACTACCAGAGACATTTTACGAGCGTTCACTGTTTGTAAAACCAAAAGACAGAGATGTGCAGTGTCATGCATCAGCATGGAATATCGATAGCAAAGACGATTTACGCATTAAAATGTGTATTCAGCGCACAGGCGAAGAGTTTTCAGTTATTCACCATGAATTAGGTCATAACTTTTATCAACGCGCATACAACAAGCAGCCTTTATTTTATCAAGAAAGTGCAAACGATGGTTTTCATGAAGCCATTGGTGACACCATTGCCTTATCGGTTACACCGGGTTACTTAAAAGAAATCGGCTTACTTGAACAAGTACCTGATGAATCTAAAGATATTGGTTTATTAATGAAAATGGCACTTGATAAAGTCGCCTTTGTGCCGTTTAGCTTAATGGTTGATCAGTGGCGCTGGCAGGTATTTTCAGGGGAAGTAGCACCGGAAAATTACAATAAAGCATGGTGGGAACTACGTGAAAAATACCAAGGAGTGCAAGCTCCTATCGCACGTAGCGAAAATGATTTTGATCCGGGTGCTAAGTACCACGTCCCGGGTAACACGCCTTATACACGTTACTTTTTAGCGCATATTTTGCAATTTGAGTTTCATCGCAGCTTATGTGAAATTGCCGGTAACGATAAAGCCATTCATCGCTGCTCTATTTATAACTCAAAAGAAGCAGGGGATAAGCTAAACGCTATGCTTGAAATGGGTTCGTCTCGCCCTTGGCAAGAGGCGCTTGAAACTGTAACAGGTAAGCCGCAAATGGATGCAACAGCAATGCTCGATTACTTTGCACCATTACAAACATATTTAGATAAACAAAACGAAGGCCGCAACTGCGGCTGGTAAATAGCGCTGAACAAAAAGCCCGCTCAAATGAG
>NZ_PJBK01000095.1:0-13233 GCF_002836155.1 Pseudoalteromonas sp. GutCa3
AATACTTTTATGCGATGGCAGAAAGCCTCATTCTAGAGCCACGAAGGGGGCGAAGTTTTCCTCGTTCAGTCAACCCAAGACCACAGCGGTACGCTAGAAATAAAAAAGCCGTTCACCTTAAGTGAACGGCATTAGACCTTAGGTCCCTTTTTTAATATGCGTAAATAACATATTAGTTTGCGTGATTAGAAAACAAGTTATCAATAAGCTCATCTTCAAGTGCAAAGCGTGCTTCTAATGCCTCACCAATAACAGACAAGTCATCATCAAAACCCTTTAACAAGTCTTCTTTGTCTACTTCAGCGTACTTATCATTAAAATCTAACGCTATGTCGGTTGTACTGGAAATACGCGGGTAAATAGAGTTTGCAAGCTCTTGGCTCTGTAAGCCCTTTTTTTCACATGCTTTTGCTATATCGTCATACACTTCAAAATGGCCCGCAGATAGGTAATCCATTAAAAGTTGGCAAAATGATTCAATTAGTTTTGGCTCTGGCAATGCTTGATCTTGTTTTTCGTACGGCGTAAAACCTGCAATTTTGCAATAAAGTACAATAAGGTCTTGGCGTTCGTTTAGCCATTTATCAATTACTGTGTGGCTACCACCCCATTTTTGTTGAGCTTTTTCTACACGCGTCAGCATAACTGTTCTCCTAGCTGGGTTGGTCTTTCAATTAGAATATAATAAGTTTATGTACATCAAGATATATTTAATTTGCGCGTATATCAACAAGTAAAGTTGAGCTACTTTGAGGGGTGTACCTTTTTATATAATCTAAGGCGAGAGATTTTATTTTAGGCAAGAAAAAACCACCAGTTACGGTGGTCTAATTTCTTTCAGTGACTTGTTATAACAAGCTTTCTTATTTTTATGAGATGATTTTTATTGTTATTATTTTAAAACATTTATTTTTATTGTTTTAAGATTTTTATTATTGTTTTTGTTAACGCGGGACAAACAATAACAAGGTTTTTGTGATGTTGCAAACATATTAATAAAAAGTTTTAAATGTTATTCTTTTTTGCTTATTTTATAGTCAAAATGGATTAAAGCACTCCATTATATTGATCTGCCTCTAGGTAAAGCTGTTTTCGTCCCTAAGCAATAGAGGGTCGGAGAATATGGTGGTACAATCTTGCACAATTTATACAAGTCTTAGGATCATTTACGCCATGAGCGAATTAAAAAACGACCGTTATTTACGTGCACTTGCAAAACAACCTGTTGATGTAACTCCGGTATGGATGATGCGCCAAGCAGGACGCTATTTACCAGAGTATCGCGCTACACGTGCACAAGCGGGCGATTTTATGAGCCTGTGCCGTAATGCTGAGCTTGCATGTGAAGTAACACTGCAGCCATTACGTCGCTACCCGTTAGATGCCGCTATATTATTTAGTGATATTTTAACGATTCCAGATGCGATGGGTTTAGGTCTTTACTTTGAAACTGGCGAAGGCCCTAAGTTTGAACGTCCTATTTCATCACTTGCTGATGTTAAAAAAATTCCAAAGTTAGATCCTACAGACGAGCTTGGCTACGTAATGAACGCAGTAAGCACTATTCGTCGTGAACTTAAAGGTGAAGTACCGCTTATTGGTTTTTCTGGTTCACCTTGGACGCTAGCAACTTATATGGTTGAAGGCGGTAGCAGCAAAGTATTTGGTAAAATTAAAAAAATGGCGTTTGCAGAGCCGCAAACACTTCATTTATTACTAGATAAGTTAGCTGATTCAGTAATCGATTACTTAAATGCTCAAATTAAAGCTGGCGCGCAATCGCTAATGGTATTTGACTCATGGGGTGGTGTATTAAGCCCGCGCGATTACAACGAATTTTCACTGCAATATATGCATAAAATTGTAGATGGCTTAATTCGTGAATACGATGGTCGTAAAGTACCGGTTACTTTGTTCACTAAAAATGGTGGTCAATGGATTGAAGCTATTGCAGCAACAGGTTGTGATGCAATTGGTCTTGATTGGACTATTAATATTAGCGACGCTAAACGCCGTGTGGGTGATAAAGTAGCTCTACAAGGTAATATGGACCCATCTATGTTACACGGTACACCAGAGCGTATTCGCCAAGAAGTAGGCACTATTTTAGAAGACTTTGGTACAGGCAATGGCCACGTGTTTAACTTAGGCCACGGTATTACACCAGATGTAGACCCTGAAAATGCTGGTGTATTCATTAATGCAGTACATGAGCTAAGTGCTAAGTACCATAAGTAATAGCTACTTAAATAAACTTTAAAACTGTTTAAAAGTAAAAAACCCGCTAAGTTGCGGGTTTTTTGTTACCTATTTATAAAGGCTTTTAAAACTACTTATACCAATTCGCTTAATTAAGTGATCTATTTTGAGGGAAGAAAATCGTGTCGATAACAAGGCAAAAATTTCGTTATTTAGTGTTCTATATCAGAAATTTTTAACGTAGTTAACGTCAGATTTAACCCCTCAAATTGATTAAGTATTCTTGCGGATTGGTATTATTTAAGCAGTTATTTAAATAAGCGATTTAAACCATTTAATGCCGCAACACGGTAGGCTTCAGCCATGGTTGGGTAGTTAAATGTGGTATTTACAAAGTAGTCGATATTATTGCCACCATTTTTTTGTTCCATAATAGCTTGGCCAATGTGAACAATTTCAGATGCACGCTCGCCAAAACAATGTACGCCAAGTACTTCTTTGGTTTCAGTGTGGAATAATATTTTTAAACTACCTACTTCAGTACCCGCAATTTGCGCACGTGCCAAATGCTTAAACTGAGCACGGCCAACTTCATATGGTACTTTAGCGGCTGTAAGTTCTTGCTCTGTTTTACCTACTGAGCTCATTTCTGGGATGGTATAAATACCGGCCGGAATATCAACAATCAGTCTGTCGTCACAGTTACCACACGCAATTGCATCAGCAGCTATACGACCTTGGTCAAACGCAGCACTAGCAAGGCTTGGATAGCCAATTACATCACCTACGGCGTAAACGTTGTCAATTTCTGTTTGGTATGTTTCGTTAACTTTTAATTGGCCACGGCTATCGGCTTTTAAACCAATGGCTTCAAGGTTTAATGTATCTGTATTACCAGTACGGCCATTAGCAAATAAAATACAGTCAGCTTTTACGCGTTTGCCTGATTTTAAATGCATAATAACGCAGTCGTCACGGGTCTCTATTCGGTCAAACTCTTCGTTATGACGAATAACAATACCGCTGTTCCAAAAGTGATAGCTAAGCGCGTCAGATATTTCAGCATCCATAAAAGCAAGTAGTCGGTCGCGTGTATTAACTAAATCAACTTTAGCGCCTAAACCTTTAAATATAGAAGCGTACTCACAACCAATTACACCAGCGCCGTATATAAGTACGCGGTGAGGGTCGTGTTTAAGACCTAAAATAGTGTCGCTTTCGTAAATACGAGAATGCGTAAAATCTACCTCTGGTGGGCGATAAGGGCGCGAACCCGTTGCTATAACAATCGTTTTAGCAGTCAGTCGCTCAGTTGAACCATCATTTCTTTTTACTTCAATCGTGTGCTTATCTACAAAGCTCGCATCACCTTGAAACATATGAATGCGGTTACGATCGTAAAAGCTACTACGTAAATTAGATTGCTTAGAAATAACAGAACTTGCGTGACGTAAAATATCAGGAAATGTTAAGCGGCTAGGGCGCTCACCAACATTAAATAACGGATTTGCTTTGTATTCAATATAGCGGCTAACAGAGTGGCGAAGCGCTTTTGAAGGAATTGTTCCCCAATGTACACAACCGCCACCAACTGATTCTTGGCGTTCAATAACCGCTACTTTTTTGTCGTTTTTTGAAAGGTTCATGGCGGTACCTTCACCGCCAGGACCCGTGCCAATAATTATTGCATCATATTGGTATGTCACGGGTACTTTTTTTTGTTCTGGTTGTTTGGCCACAGCCACTCCTAAATTAATTAAAAGAGGCTTTTAATAACCTCGCATTAAGTGCTAGCCATGCCTGTTTTTGATTTTCCCAGGCGGCTTCCAACTCATGGTATTGTGCCATTAATGCTGAGCGTTCACACTGCTTTGCCATGTTATTTTTTTTAACTTCTAACACTTGTTTTTGTAGTGAACAATAATTTTGCAGTTTTTTCAGCAGTAAATCGTACTCTTGTTGTAATAATGTAATCTTATCTTGTGCTAAAGGCAATTTTGCAAGACGCGTTTGCGTTTTGCTCATTAGCGTTTCGGCCTTTGCTTTTTCGATACGTTCAACAGGTGTACGCTTTAGTTTATTGGCTAAACCAACAGCGGCTAAAGAGCGGATCATCCATTTTGTTGGATCGTAATGAAACCATTTAATACCGTTACGGTAGTCGCTTGCAAAAATATGGTGGAAGTTGTGATACCCCTCACCGTATGTAAATAACGCTAAAAAACCGTTATCGCGTGCCGTATTTTTTTCGGTGTATGGGCGAGAGCCCCAAATATGTGCAACCGAATTTATAAAAAAGGTAAAGTGTTGGCTTAGTACTAAGCGTAGTAAACCTGCAAGAATTAACATACCCCACACATCACCAACTAATAAACCAAGTGCAAGAGGCAAACCTACGTTCATAGCAAGTGCTAGTTTCAAGTAGTGCTTATGTTGCCACATAACGACTTTATTTCGTTGTAAATCACGACAATTACTATAGTCGTTGTAGCTATCGCCTTGGTAGTCACGTAACATCCAGCCGATATGGCTATACCAAAAACCATTGGTAGCCGCGTAAGGGTCTTTTATAGGGTCGTCAACTTGACCGTGATGTATACGGTGATCGCTACTCCAATGCAAAGCACTGTTTTGTAGTGCAAAAGCACCGCCAAGCGCAAAAATAAATTCAACAGCAGGGTGTGCGTTATAGGTTTTATGTGCCCATAATCGGTGGTAGCCGGCAGTAATTGATAAGCCTGCATAAAACATGCAGCCAACAAAAGCAATCCAATGCGCGCTGGTAAATCCGTAGCTAATGGCGTACCAAGGTACAAGTGTGGCAGCCGCCAAAAAGGTTAGGCTAAAAAATAGGACGTTTGTCCAAATAATCGGTGGTTTATTCATAATTCTCAATCTCAGCGTACAACTGTAAGCTAAAATAGTATTTCAAACTCTCGTCGTCAAGTATTAGACTGGACAATTGAGCTAATATCACTAAATATTCATATAAAATAATTCAGGGAGCTGTTGATGTCGGGTGTTAGAGCGCAACAGAAACAAAAAACACGACAGGCGCTAATTCAAGCGGCATTTAATCAGCTGAGTGCTGATCATAGTTTTTCGAATTTAAGTTTACGCGAAGTAGCACGAGAAGCTGGTATTGCCCCAACTTCTTTTTATCGTCATTTTAAAGACATGGATGAGCTAGGTTTAACCATGGTAGACGAAGCCGGTTTAACCCTTCGTCAACTAATGCGTCAAGCACGCAGACGAATAGCAAACGATGGCGGCAGTGTTATAAATACCTCAGTGGTTACTTTTATGGAGTTCATTGATAACTCAAGTAACCAATTTAGATTGCTACTGCGAGAACGCTCTGGGACTTCTAAAGCATTTAGAGCCGCTGTAGCCCGCGAGGTAAAACATTTTATTTTAGAGCTGGCTCATTATTTAGAAAGTGAAACTAAATGTAATGCTATGCATGCCTATATTCAGGCTGAATCTATGGTAACGCTCGTATTTAATGCGGGTGCAGAAGCGCTCGATATAGAAGGATTGCAACGCGACGAATTGATTGAGCGCGTTATTTGGCAGCTGCGTTATATTACTCGTGGAGCCGGGCATTACGTAAGAGAAACGAATAAAGAAGCATAGCTTGAAAAAATTGTAAAAAGTTAATATAAGCACGGTATATTGCAGTGCTTATTAATTTAAGCGTCACTAGTTACGTATTTGTTATTTTAATTCTCCATAGGTGCCTTATTTGAATTAAAAAACCCAATTGAATCGTTTTTAAATCTGTTTTGTGGAATTTTTATGCTTGCTTCCGTCGCTTTGTAATGTTAAAAATAGGCTTCACTGAACACACACACAAGAAAACAAGATGCATATTATTCGTTTAATTACACTAAAACTTAACCTCTTACTGCTATGGCAAGTAAGCGGGGATTAGTGTGTTTGCATCGAGTTGAACACTAAAAACCCCGCAATTGCGGGGTTTTTTTTATCTCGCGGCTGGGATTAATTGAAATTTGGGTAACATAGGAATGAGGGGCAGTTATGCAAGAGCAAGATAAAGTATGGATTTTTGATACCACCTTACGTGATGGCGAACAGGCGCTTAAAGCAAGCCTTACTGAAGATGATAAAATTCAATTAGCACATACAATTAGCCGCTTGAATGTGGATGTGATGGAAGTGGGTTTTCCGGTTTCGAGCCCTGCTGATTTTCGCTCGGTGCAACGTATTGCAACCGAAGTAAAAGGCCCGATTATTTGTGGTTTAGCACGCTCAGTTGCTAAAGACATTGAAGCCTGTGGCGAAGCACTTCGCACAGCTCAGCAAAGCCGTATTCATACTTTTATTGCTACAAGCCCTTTGCACCTTGAACATAAATTACGTATGAGCTTAGACGATGCAACGGCAATGGCTGTTAAATCAATTAAATTGGCACGTAACTATACTGATGATGTTGAGTTTTCGTGTGAAGATGCTGGTCGTACGCCGCATTGGGATTTATGTAAAATTGTTGAGCAGGCAATTAATGCCGGAGCTTCAACTATTAACTTGCCAGATACCGTTGGTTTTGTAACGCCAGACGAATACGCCGCGATGATCCGCCATTTAATGAATAACGTGCCAAATATTGATAAAGCGCGTTTAAGTGTGCATTGCCACAACGATTTAGGTTTAGCCGTAGCAAACTCGGTGGCTGCAGTGCAAGCCGGAGCACGTCAAATTGAGTGTACTATTAATGGCATTGGTGAGCGTGCTGGTAACTGCTCGCTTGAAGAAGTGGCGATGATCATGAAAATGCGCCACGACCACTTAAAAGTATACACAGATATTAAAAGTGAAGAAATTTATCGCGCCTCTCGTCAAGTGGCTAAAATTTGTAATATGCCAGTACAGCCAAATAAAGCGATTGTTGGCGAAAACGCCTTTGCACACAGCTCTGGCATTCACCAAGACGGTATATTAAAAGCGCAAAATACTTATGAGATTATGTCGCCAGAAAGCGTTGGTGTGCCAAGCAACCAATTAAATATGACTTCGCGTTCGGGTCGCCATGTTATTGAGCATCGCTTAGAAGAGTTAGGCTATCAAAAATCTGATTACGATATGGATGGCTTATATAAAAGCTTTATTGAGTTGGCTGACCAAAAAGGCACCGTATACGATTACGACCTTGAGGCCATGATTTACTTTAATCAAATTAACGACAAAGACGAAAAATACCAATTAGAATTTGTTAACTCAGCCTCTAACTCACAATCGGTAGCAAGCTCTACGATTGGAATGCGAATTGATGGCGAAGCTAAACAAGAAGCCGCGACGGGCAATGGCCCAGTAGAAGCCTCGTTTGCAGCTATTGAGCGCTTAACCGGAATGAGCGTTGAAATGATTGAATATAACTTAGAAGCGACAGGCCAAGGTGCAAGCTCATTAGGCCAAGTAAATATTATAGCTAAATACGATGGCCGACCTTACCACGGTGCGGGCATTGCAGCGGATGTGGTTGAAGCGTCGGTACGCGCCATGATCCGTGTTTATAACTTAATTTATCGTGCACAAAAAGTGTCTGATTTAAAACAACAAAGGAAAGCAGGATGAGTAAAACAAACTACAGCGTTGCAGTATTAGCTGGCGACGGTATTGGTCCAGAAGTCATGGCAGCAGCAGAGCAAGTACTTGATGCTGTAAGCAATAAGTTTGGTTTTACCCTAAACCGCGAGCATTATGCAATTGGCGGTGCAGCCATTGACGAATTTGGTAAAGCATTACCAGAGAGCACGCTTACTGCATGTGAAAACTCAGACGCTATTTTATTTGGTTCGGTAGGCGGTCCTAAATGGGAAAACTTACCACCAAACGAGCAGCCTGAGCGCGCATCGTTATTGCCGCTTCGTAAGCACTTTGGTTTGTTTTGTAATTTACGCCCTGCACAGTTATTACCTGCATTAAGTGCAGCGTCGCCACTTCGCGCTGATATCAGCGAAAAAGGTTTTGATATTCTATGTGTGCGCGAACTAACTGGCGGCATTTACTTTGGTGAAAAAGGCCGCAGTGGTGAAGGCGCAGAAGAGTTTGCATTTGATACGCAAACATACTCACGAAAAGAAATTGAACGTATTGCACGCTTTGCTTTTGAAGCTGCAAAACTACGTAGTAACCATGTTACCTCTGTTGATAAAGCCAATGTATTAGCATCAAGCGTATTATGGCGCGAAGTAGTAACCGAAGTAAGCAAAGACTACCCAGAAGTAAGCTTAGATTACATTTACGTAGATAACGCCGCTATGCAGTTAGTTAAGCAGCCTAGCCAATTTGATGTATTACTTTGCGATAACTTATTTGGCGATATTTTGTCAGATGAGTGCGCCATGATCACAGGCTCAATGGGCTTATTACCATCGGCAAGCTTGAATCAATCGGGTTTTGGATTGTACGAGCCAGCAGGCGGTTCAGCACCAGATATTGCAGGTAAAGGCGTTGCAAACCCAATAGCACAAATTTTAAGTGCCGCATTAATGCTACGTTACTCGCTAGGGCAAGACGAAGCTGCACGCACCATTGAAAAAGCAGTAGCAGAAGCCGTAGAAGCAGGCGTTGGCACACCAGATATATATCCAAATGCAGGTTACAGCACAAGCGATGTGGCAGCAGCCATCGTTTCACGCATTTAATAACATATTAAAGTTGCAGCACCGTTATGCTGCAACTCAAACAGATTAGGGAATTAGCAAGTGGCCCAAACGTTATACGAAAAAATTTGGCAATCACATACCGTTGCCAGCATAAACGAGCAAACCGACTTACTTTATATTGACCGCCATTTAGTGCATGAAGTTACTTCTCCGCAGGCTTTTGCAGGTCTACGTGAAAAAAACCGTACTGTACGTTGCCCAGAAAAAACCTTTGCAACGATGGATCACAACGTATCGACTAAGAGCCGATCACTTGATGCGGCAAGCGAAGTATCTAAAAACCAATTAATGGCGCTTGATAAAAACTGTAAAGAGTTTGGTATTGTGCTTTACGATTTAAACTCAATTAACCAAGGCATTGTGCACGTAATGGGTCCAGAGCAGGGTATTACTTTGCC
Source organism: Pseudoalteromonas sp. GutCa3 (assembly GCF_002836155.1). Taxonomy (NCBI): domain Bacteria; kingdom Pseudomonadati; phylum Pseudomonadota; class Gammaproteobacteria; order Alteromonadales; family Pseudoalteromonadaceae; genus Pseudoalteromonas; species Pseudoalteromonas sp. GutCa3. The sequence goes on from NZ_PJBK01000095.1 coordinate 9,287, forward strand.
AGGTACAACCATTGTATGTGGCGATAGCCATACCTCTACGCATGGTGCGTTTGGGGCATTAGCGCATGGTATTGGTACGTCTGAAGTTGAGCACGTATTAGCAACGCAAACGCTACAGCAAAAAAAGGCGAAATCGTTAAAAATTCAAATTAACGGTGTATTGCGTCCAACGGTTACGGCTAAAGATTTAATTATGGCGGTAATTGGCAAGTTAGGTACCGCTGGTGGCACAGGTTATGTAGCTGAGTTTTGTGGTGCAGGCATTGAAGCGCTTTCAATGGAAGCCCGTATGACGCTATGTAATATGAGCATAGAAATGGGTGCAAAAGCGGGTTTAATTGCTTCTGACCAAATTACTTATGATTACTTAAAAGGTCGTCCGTTTGCACCAAAAGGCGCAGATTTTGATGCAGCCGTTGAATATTGGGAAACATTAAAAACGGATGAAGGCGCACACTTTGATTTAGTTGTTGAGCTAAATGCCGACGACATTCAGCCACAAATTACCTGGGGCACAAGCCCAGAGCAAGTAATTGGTGTTGATGAGTGCATACCCGATCCAGACCAAGAACCAGATTTAATTAAAGCCGATGCTATTCGCAGCGCGCTTAAGTACATGGATTTAAAAGCGGGTGATAAATTATCAAGCGCGAAAGTAGACACGGTATTTATTGGCTCATGTACAAATAGCCGCATTGAAGATTTACGCGCAGCTGCAAAAATTGTTGAAGGCAAACATGTGGTAGCCGGCATTGAAGCGTTAATTGTACCGGGCTCTGGCTTAGTTAAAAAACAAGCCGAAGACGAAGGCTTAGCCGATATTTTTAAAGCCGCTGGCTTTGAATGGCGCGAACCAGGTTGTTCTATGTGTTTAGCGATGAACGATGACCGCCTAGGAGCAGGCAAGCGTTGTGCATCTACTTCTAACCGTAACTTTGAGGGTCGCCAAGGTCGTGGCGGGCGTACCCATTTAGTTAGCCCTGCAATGGCGGCAGCCGCTGCAATACATGGTCACTTTGTTGATATTAGAGGAGAAGCCTAATGAGTGTATTTTTTAGTGGCTTAATGGCCCCACTTGATAAAAACAATGTAGATACTGACCAAATTATCCCTAAGCAGTTTTTAACATCAACTAGCCGCGAAGGCTTTGATGCTGCATTGTTTTATGATTGGCGTTACCTAGATAACGACGAGCCAAACCCTGACTTTATTTTAAATCGCCCGTGTTACCAAGGCGCGCAAATATTATTAACGCGCGACAACTTTGGTTGTGGCTCATCTCGTGAGCATGCTCCTTGGGCGCTGAAGCAATATGGTTTTGAAGTTATTTTGGCTGAAAGCTTTGCAGATATTTTCTTTAATAACTGTGGTAACAACCAAATGTTAGCCATAGCGTTACCTGCCGATACGCTTGAGCAATTGTTTGTACTTAGCGAGCAGCACGACGATATTAACATTGAAATCGATCTTGAAAATCAAACACTAACAAGCAGTAAGTTTGCACCAATTAGTTTTGATATTAGTAAAGAGGTAAAAGAGCGCTTATTAAGTGGCTTAGATTTTATTGGTGTAACCGAAACGCTAAACCCACAAATTGATGCGTTTGAAAAACAACTAGCGACTGAGCGTTCTTGGCAGTAATTGCTTAACCGTGTGTATTAAAAATCACGTATTAAAAAGCACGGCAATTGCCGTGCTTTTTTGTGGGTAAATATGAGATGTGGTAGCTAAAGGTTAATGCCTAAAGTCAGCCATTAACGCCGGTATACCAGGTAACATACCTATAATTGCCATTACAGTGGTAAGTAACACAAACATAATAAGTGGAATCACCCAGCGGCTCATTTTAGTTAACTCAGCGCTGCGCTCTTTACAGCCAATCAGCCCTAAGTTATCAAGTAACATAGTAAGCGACCAACCAAAAGCAGGATTAACCAAGGTCGAAGCAAACACCACAATAGCGGCTGATTGCGTCGTTTTACCTTCGCGCGTCATTTCCATGCCAGCTTCAAGTAGCGGGATAAATACCCCAACAATAAGCGCTACACACAATACAGGCTGCCAAATTGCTAAATCCATAGGGTAACCCCATAAACCAGCAATAATACAAAATAATGCCGTTAAAATAGCGCCAGCAGGGATAGGGCGTTTAGCAATAGCGGCAGGCACAATATAAGTACCCCAAGAGGACGCAAAGTTAGCACCACCAGCAAGTGAGCCAAATGTTTGTCTAACCGATGCACTTAGCATGGTATCGTCGATATCCATTTGTACTTTTTCGGTGCGTTGCGGATAGCTTATTTTTTGAAATACTTGATGGCCTAAAAAATCAGGAGACCACATAGCAACGGCGAGCACTGCAAATGGGAGTACAACAACAAAGCTTTCAAGCGTTGGTAAACCTAGCATCCAACCCGTGTTTTCGCCCCACCAGTAAGCTGGGTTCATATTTGGTAAACCCGGTGCAGTATGAAACTCAAACGGTGCGCCTAAGGCAAAGGCAACCACGCCACCAATAAGGCAACTTAACGGCACGGCTAACCAACGCTTTTTAAAGTGCTCTAATAGCGCATACAATAAAATGGTGGCTAAAATAACAATAAACGCAATGTGTGCCATATCAATGGCTTCAGCCCAAGCAAACAGCTTTTTAACTTGCGAAATAGTACCAATAAAGCCTAAATAAATAAGTAGCCCGCCACATACACCTTTACTGGTTAGGCGCGCGAGCATACTTCCTCCCTTGGTTATGGCTAAAATAAAACCAAAGGCACCAATGAGTAAACCAAACGCCATAGGGTGACCGCCAGCAGCAACAACAATAGGGATTAGTGGAATAAGCGGGCCGTGAGTACCAGCCAAGTTGGCTGTTGGTAAAATAAAGCCTGAGAATAAGATGATAAAAATAGAAACAATGAGTAATTCATAACGTACATTTTCTAAAACAAACGCATCGCTTAAGCCAAGAGGCGCCGCAAATGTTGCCGCAATAGCACCCACCATAACGACTTTACCAATAGTGCCCGCCATTGCAGGAATGGTGTCTTCAAATTCAAATCGGTAATCTCTAAACGGTAAATTAGGACGCCAGCGCTTAGGCTGCATAATTTGTAATTCATGTTCGAGATACTCGTCGCGAGTATTAAACTCTGAACTCGGCTTGTGAAGTTGCTCGTAGCTTTGAGCATCCTTGTGCGTGTTTGATGGTGCATCACCGGGTGGTGTAGTTTGCATGCGCTCTCCTGCAACATTGTTGCTTAATCAAATAAATACGGCTTTTGTTAAAGCAAATGAATATTGAACATGCAGGGTAAATCAGCTCTTAGGCTGGGATGTATAGGCAAAAGGTCGTGCATGGTTGTTTTTAATACAGTTAATCTGACAATCAGCTTTACGTTAAAAATTATAAAACTACATAAAATTATTTAAAGTTATTATAAATCAATGGCTTGTTTTTTATTTTAAAGAGTTTGATTACTGTTTATAACGGGAAATAGTGTTAATGGCAGGTTATTATCCTTTAGTCTTAGTGGCTGTTATAAGTAGCTCTTATAGAGTTGGTTCAGGTTGAGTGATATATAGATCTGTAGGGTAAAGTTTTGATCCGGCAGATATAAAATTTATTCCACGATAAAGTGCGCCTCTATAGCTGGTACATTAAATTTAATTCAAGTGATTGATTTCAACATTAATTTAAAATTGACAAAATGCGCGTTAGTGTGGTATTTGCAAAGGGTAAGGTTAACCTATATAATAGCAACTATAAACAGATAGTTTTTATCTTAATCAATAGATCCCATATAACTTTATTAGCAAAGGAGGTGCATACTAACAGTAACGCAGATAACCCCATTCGATTTTGAGCTAACCACCTACAAGCACAGCTACCTTCAAACTAAAATAAATAATACACATTAAGTCTAACCTTAATGTGGGTTTAGTTGTGC
>NZ_PJBK01000096.1:0-11570 GCF_002836155.1 Pseudoalteromonas sp. GutCa3
AAGTAAAGATAAGATAATTTTTTGAATATTATTCATACATTTTCCTGCGGCTTTTTAGAGCAGCTTTAAAAAGCTACTCTATTACCTCTTTCAGCTAAATATGCTAGTTAACAGGTCGGTTCACACCCTGCTTGTTTTGTTTCTTTAGAACTTTGGTATTGTTTGTACTTTTCATGCGCATAGCCAACAATAACCCCTGCAATAAAAGTAGCAGCTATAGCTCCTAATATAGGAAAACCACCACTAACATTACTTTGCTCTTTCTTGGTTAACTCTCTCATAATTAGTCCCTTATTAATTAGCTAAAGCTTTTCCAACTTCGTTACCTACAACACCAGCACCGCCTAAAGCTGTAGCAGCAGCCGTAGCTTTCGTTCCTGCTTTAACTATTTTATAAATTCTATAAGCAATAAGTGCTACAACTATAGGATTACCACCATTAACGTCTTTAATTTCATTTACGTTTAATTCACGCATAATGTTATACTCCATAAATCCGATGCTTTTTAATTAAGTCATCGGGTTGTTAATATGCTCCCCTTCAATAAAGGTGAGCGATTAATAGGCTAGCTTTAGCTGCTCGCTAAAGTTAACTAAAGCTGGCCGTCTTTTTCGGTTGTTTGCATTTAGCAAACCACCAAAACTTTCAAATTTTTCTTTATTTTATAAAACGCTACACTTAACTTACGCGCCCTTTTAGGCTGTACAGTGGCTCGAGTAACCACTCGATTAATGTGCGTTGCTCCAACATAATATCTGCCTCAAACAACATGCCACTTTTCAGCTCAAACGCCTTACCAAAGGCCTGCATTTGTTGTTGGCTGAGTGTCGCTCGCAAACGGTACACTGGCTCTTGCAGGGTAATAGGCAGGCGTATTTCATTTGGAGTAATGAGCGCCTTGTCGATGCGGATAATTTTGCTGTTAATAAAACCAAAGCGTTGGTAAGGGAAAGCATCAAAACGCAGGCGCGTATCGTTACCTAGTTGTATAAAGCCTGCTGAACGTGTTGGTAGCAGCAACTCTGCTACTAGCTCTGAGCCTTCGGGAATAATATGCAACAGTGGTTTGGCTTGGGTAAGTGTTTCGCCTTCAACCACTTGAATGCCAGTAACAACACCGCTGTTACTGGCTGTTATGGTATATTGATAGTTACTTTTAATTTGTGTGAGCTGGTTTTGAATATCCGCTTGTTGGCGCTTAAGGCTATTTATACGCAAAGTATACTGCTGGGGCACGTTAGCAATATTAAAACTAAGTTGACTTAATTGATTTTCTTGCTGCATAAGCAAGCGCGCTAGGTTTTGTTTTTCTTGCTTAGCATCTAAGAGGGCTTGCTGCTGTTGCTCTCGCTCGATGTTTGATAAAAAGCCATTTTTATTAAGTTGATTAAGGTTGCTTTGTTGGCGGTTAAGTAGCCCTAATTTTTCATCAGCTAGAGCAAGTTGACTTTGTAATGCAGCTTGCTCATTAGTAAGTGCACGTTTTTGCGCGTGCAAGTTAAGTGACTCTTGCTTTTGTAGGGTAAGGTTTTGTGTTATCTCATCATTGAGCAACTGTATTTGCATACTTAGCTGCTCAACAAGCTGGGTACTCAAGGCTATGCCTTGGCTGTTATTTTGCTGCACAATAATGGTCGCCAACGGCTGACCTTTAGTAACGGCATCACCCTCTTGTACAAATAGCAGCTCAATCATACCACCTTGACTAGCAAAGGTTTGGATTATCCCTTTATTGGGTATTAAAAACCCCCGTACTGTTTCCTTGCGGGAATACTCTGCTGTAAATAAAAAGCTTATCACTACAATCGCAATACATACCAAAACAAATACGATAAGTTTTATTGATAGTGGTTGTGCTAGCGTAATCACACCAGTTAAACGCTCACTTTGCTGAGCGACAGCTTCCTTTCTAAATAACATCCAGTTGATCCGCTAAGATTGTTCTAATTTATATTACACTAGAATTCAATTAACAATAAATCAACATAAAAGTCGAAAAATAAAATATTAATGCAAAAAACTAACTTATTTAGTTAGAAAAAATAAAAATACTAGCTCGATAAAATAGTCATCGGCAGGCTCAATATTGGATTTTCCGAATCGGCAAAGTGCATCATTACAGCTACATGCCCAGCTACTACAATTGCATACATAACCGCTGAAAAACCTTGGCCATATTTATCTAGTGGCATTAAATGTGAATAGTGACGGCCTCGCCATTCAAATACAATTTCCAGCGCACCTACAAACAAAAAGAATACCAGTAACATTAAGCCAAATGTGTAGCTCAGCCATAAACCAAACAGTACACCGAGTAAACATACACTTAAACCAATCCATGAACGCATTGAAAAGCTGATACTTTTTAATACATGCCCGCCATCAAGCGGCAAAATTGGTAACAAGTTGAATAAATTTAATAACGCACTAAGAACCGCCACACCTGCAAATATTTCCATCTCGGTGGCGTAATATAAAACGACACCCAGTACCGAGGTAATTAAACCAAATGCAGGTCCCATTAGCGATATAACGACATCTTGCCAACGAGTCGTTATTTTATCGTCACTTACAGCTAGCCCACCAACAAACGGGATTAAGTAAATACCTTTGGTTTTTATGCCAAAGTATTTCATTGCTCGCACATGGCCGTACTCGTGTACAACTAAGCAACCAATTAGCATTAGTGCAAATTCAATACTAAATAACCACGCATAGCCTGCAACAGAAGCCCCTGCAAGCACTACTTTAATTACCTTAGCACTTTTAAAAAGCTTAAAACCTAATGCAGCCAGACCTAAAAAGCCTTTTTTAGGTGACCCATTTGTAGGTGCTGGTAACGCAAGTTGTGTTGCAAATTGATCATCTACAAAGAGCGAAATGCTTTGCTCTTTCACCGCCGCTGTATCGATACCTATTACTTTGTTGTCGTAAGTAAATTGAAAATAGTTTTCACGAGGGTTATCAAAGGTAATGGCTTGTTGCGCGTGAAATACCTGCACAATTCTTTGCCCAGACACCATAAGCGAAAATGGTTGCTCGGCTAAAGTAAGATCTATTCTTATCATAATTAAGACCGTTTAAAATAATGGCGCTAGTATACCTAATCAGCTTAAAAAGACGAGTGAAGGTGCTAGGTAACTATTTTCAAAATAAAAGTATTTGATACTGACAAAATAAAAAAACACTACTACTTTTATAGTAACTCCAAGCGATACATTGAAAGGGATAACAGTGGACAAAATAGTGCCTAATATTTTAGTTGTTGACGATTCAAAAGCAATTTTGATCGTTATGGAAGCTATACTTAACGAATTGGGTATGTCTAACACTATAACTACGTGCCTGAATGCAAAAGAAGCTCTTGAAAAAGTTAAAGAGGATATCAACTACTTTGATGCTATTTTTACTGATCTCAATATGCCCGAAATGGACGGCATGGAACTAATCCGCCACTTAGGAGGGCTACATTATCAAGGCGGTATTATTATTGTTTCTGAAATGGATCATAAAGTTATTAGCTTAGCCGCCAACCTCGCGAAACAACATAACGCTCACCTCATTGGAAATATTTCAAAGCCAGTGCAACTGTCTCAGGTTAGTAGGTTACTTATTAAAGTGGCGCAATTAAACAGCCACACTTTATTAAAAGAGTCGGCCATTTCAAAAGATGAGCTTATTGATGCATTAAAAAACGATGAAATAACGCCTTTTTACCAACCAAAAATAAACGCTGATAACAATAAAATTGAAAGCGTTGAAGTCTTAGCGCGTATTTTATCAAGTAAAGATGGCAATATTATTTTACCTAACCGTTTTATAAACACTGCCGAACAACACAACTTAATTAATCAAATTACATTTTCTCTTTTTGAAAAGGCCACCAGCGAATTCAAAAATATGAAAGCACAACTAGGTAATGATTTTAAAATGGCATTTAATTTATCGCCAACTCAGCTCGACGACTTAAACTGCCCTAATAAATTACTGCTCATTTTAGAATTAAACCAACTCACGCCTAGTAATATAATTATAGAAATAACAGAACAACATGCACTCTCAAGCCTCATGCAATTAGAAACACTAAACAGATTAAGAATGCATGGCTTTGGTATATCGCTAGACGACTTTGGTGTTGGTTTTACTAATATGAATCAGCTTCGAAATCTTCCTTTTACTGAAATTAAAATAGACCGTTCACTTATTAGCCATATAGAAACAGATTTATTTTCTCAAGTGGTCGTAAGTTCGTTATTTAATATTACGAGTAAAGATAATTTAGATCTAGTGGCAGAAGGTGTTGAACGACCAGAAGAGCTCGTTTATTTAAGGCATTATAAAAGAAAACTAGCCATACAAGGTTTTTTATTTAGCCGCCCTAAACCACAAGACGAATTTATATCTTGGGCTAAAGATTGGCTGAAAACTGATGGCAGTCCAGCTTAAAGCGGTATTAATATTTAATCGGGGCTGGTTAACTAATTATCACCCCGAGTGTGTTTATCTTCTTCACTGACTATATGCGCACTGCTTGCTAAACGTTTGTGCCAACGCTGCCTTGCTACTGCGCGCATATTAGTAGATTGGTCACGCTCATCTACAATCTCTAGCCCCATTAAAGCTTCAATCATATCCTCTAGCGTTACAATACCTTGCACGTCACCGTACTCATCTACAACTAGGCATATATGCGTGCGCTTTGTTAAAAGAGTTTGCAGTAACGACGATACATTTTGAGAACTCGGCACCGTATAAATAGGCTTAATCAATTTGCTAATTTTGTAATCGGTACCTAAACGATGAAATGCCAGCATAATATCGTTTTTATGCACAAACCCTACAATATCGTCGCTGTCTTTATCAAATACCAATATACGAGAAAATGACGACGAGCCGTGATCGTTTAAATACTGATTCACGGTTAAGTCTTTGTGGATTTTAAAAATAACAGTTCGAGGCGTCATTAAATCGCATAATTTTGCATGTCTAAAATGCAATAGATTACGAATTATTTCGGACTCATCCTGATGTAATGCACCCGACTCCGTACCTATATCAGCCATTGCCTCTATCTCTTGACGAATATAGTAAGCCTCATCGTGCTTTGGACCCATTAAATTTGTTAGCTTTTGTGCAAACCATACAAAAGGCTTTAGCGATATAACTAAAAACCGCAAAGCGTAAGTAACACTTGGCGTTAGAGCTCGCCAGTAATTAGCCCCCAAGGTTTTAGGAATAATTTCAGAAAGTATTAATACGAGGAATGTCATAATGGCTGATGCAATACCTACAGCCGCATCGGAAAACACGACAGCTGCCTGTGCGCCTACCCCAGCAGCACCCGCAGTATGGGCAACCGTATTTAAAGTTAAAATAGCAGCTAAAGGCTGATCTATATTGTTTTTAAGCTTTTCGAGCTGTTTAGCCAGCTCAGGGTGCTCTTTCCTAAGTGATGCAACATAGCTGGGCGAAATACTTAATAACACAGCCTCCATCACAGAACATAAAAACGAAATAACAATCGCCACTACCATATAAACTATCAGTAAAGTCACTTTCTCTCCTCTATATTGGATATGTGAGCATGGTATCAATACATGCTATATTTGGCCAAACTTCCAATAATAATAGGCATAATAATGAAATTTAGCGCACCATGGTGTCATCAAAATAAGCTATTTAAGCATGCAGCGACTCTTTTAACGCTTAGCAGCTTAAGCTTTGCTGCAATAGCTGCACCATTGGATAAATCAAAAATTCAGTTTATCGGCCCACTTGCCGAAGACATGCAGTTAAAGCCTTTTCAAACACCTCATGGCAATGCCATTATTAATAACCTATTGCCGCAACTACAAGCAGACTCAGATAGTTTTTCTGTATTTGGGAAAAAACAAAACTGGCAGCCGTTTAATAAAATCAATGCGCTCACTTTAGGTGGGTTACAGGCACTAAAATTTAATATTGAAACAACCCGCTTTACACAAGGTACGCTTACCTTAAAAGGGATTGAGCAAGGTCAGTTATTTATTAATGGCGAACTACAAACAGGCGATAAAAATAGCTATAAGTTAGCTTTAAATAACAGTACTCACTCTATTTTAATAGTAGCCCAACAAGTAGCTAATTGGCACGACGTAATGCTTGATTTTGCACCTAAAAGCGACGTTGATAAAATTACGCTTAGCGCCTCAAAAACAAAACGCTTATCTGCAAAACAATTGTTTGATGCCCCTATAATCAGCCAATTATCACTCGCACCTAATGCTAAGCAGTACGTTACTACTACTCGCACTTATAGCGATAAAACACAAAACCAAGCAAATACAGTTACAGTACTTAAAGATTCAGATAATCAAATGCTTTATCGCTTCGAAGCAGGCCAACCAAGTAACATTATTTGGAGTCCAGATAACCAATATTTAGTGTATTTGTTAAATGGTGAGCTTAAACAACTTAGCCGTAAAAACTTCTCAATAAAAACATTAGCAAACGATTTAGAAGGAGCCAATAGCTTTACCTTTTATAACGACACCAGCCTTTTGTTTAGCTGGTCTAAATCACCTGAGAGCACTAACAGCTTAACTAAGCACTATAAAGGTCTACAAGATCGCTGGTCGTATGCACGTACCACCAGCCAAATTTATATGTTTGATACTAAAAGTGGTTTAACAAAAGCACTTAGCCAAGGTCCTCTTTCTTACAGCCTTGAAGATTCAAATAGTAACCGTGGCAAAATATTAATGAGCCGCCCAGTAATGGCAATGCAAGCATCAACCCACCCTGAAACAGAGTTAGTCGAACTCGATTTAAAATCAAATAAGCTTTCATCGCTTGGTAAATTTAAAACGTTTAATTTAGCTAAATATGCAAATAAAGACATTTATGTAGTTGCAGGCCCCGATTTTAAAAATGGCGCAGGCAGAGCTCTACCAAAAGCAATGCTTGCCAATAACTACGACGGGCAACTTTATCTACTTACTGAAGGCGGTAAAAACGTAAAAGCACTTAGTAAACAGTTCGACCCCGCTATTGGCCAACTGCAAGTTTTAGAAAACGGCGATGCGCTCATTAAAGTAACAGAGCAAGACACTCAACCACTTTACCTATTTGATTTAAGTAAACAGCGCTTTAAAAAGTTAAGTACGGGATTGGATATTGTTGAACAATTTAGTTACTCATACGACCGTAATACCGAAATTTTACTAAGTGGTACCAACGCTTTAGCTCCACAACAACTAAAGCGCCTTAACGTAAGTAAAAATAAAACAGATTTAATATGGGATTCAAAACCAAGTAGCTATGCAAATACACGACTCCCTACATTAGAAGAGTTTAATTTTAAAAATAAACATGGTGTCGAAATAACTGGTCGTGTGTACATTCCTAGCAACTTAGATAAAACTAAAAAGCACCCTGCGCTCGTGTATTACTACGGCGGTACTTCACCAGTTACGCGTGGTTTTACAGGTCGTTACCCGTTTAACTTCTGGGCAGAAAATGGCTACGTTGTTTATGTAGTACAACCTACTGGCGCAACAGGGTTTGGACAAAAGTTTTCAGCGCAACATGTTAATGCCTGGGGGGACTACACCGCAGACGATATTATCAAAGGCACGCAAGCCTTTTTAAAGAAATACAACTATGTTGATAGTGAAAAGGTAGGAAATTTAGGGGCATCATACGGTGGCTTCATGACCATGCTACTAGCAACTAAAACCGATATATTTAGTGCTTCAATAGCTCATGCGGGTATTTCTAACATTACCTCATATTGGGGTGAAGGTTGGTGGGGCTATTTATATTCAGGCGAAGCATCAAAAAATAGCTTTCCGTGGAATAACCCTGAGCTTTACAGCCAGCACAGCCCTGTATTTCATGCCGACAAAGTAACAACTCCTATGTTACTTCTTCATGGTGATAGCGATACCAATGTACCTGTAGGCGAAAGTTTAACCATGTACACTGCGCTTAAACTGCTTAATAAGGACGTAGAGTTAATCGAATACAAAGGCGCCGACCACCAAATTTTTGCACGCGATAAACGATTTGATTGGTGGAACACCATGCTTGCATACTTTGATAAAAAGCTAAAAGATGAACCTCAATGGTGGGACTCAATGTATAAAAATGACTGAGCCTGAACCTTTAAAATAACGACTTAATACAGATTTATTAATAGTAGTATTAATTATTTAGCACCTTTTAATTAGTTTAAAGGTGCTAACCTCATCCTCTAATAACGTCTTATACACCTTTGAAATATTAAGTTACTTAAAACTAATAAACCCCCTTCTCAGCATTTACCTAATGGTGCTACCATACAGAGCTATAAGCATTCAAAATAAAGTACTATGGCTATTAATGTTTTATTGGTTGAAGACGATGAACTACTCGTTAAACGCATCCAAAATCACTTTGCAGATACCGAATTTACAATAGAGGTAGACCCAACTGGCGCTGATGCACTTAACATTGTAAGGCAGCGGGTAAACCTGCGCGGTGCTATATCATTAGCCATAATTGACATTGTTTTGCCAAAGCGCGATGGGCTTCAGCTGGCAAAAGAATTAAACACACTTACCGATATTGGCGTTATTGTATTATCGAGTCGTGACTCCCAAGCCGATCGTATTGCAGGCCTTGCACAAGGTGCTGATGACTATATTTGTAAGCCTGTCGATTTACTTGAGTTAGAACTTCGCATGCGCGCGCTCTATAAGCGTGTTGCAGTTAACCTAGAAGACGACGAAAGCGAAGAGTTTATAGAATATGCTGACTTTAAGCTTCACCCCGATAACCGCACACTAATTACTGCTGCAGGCGTTGAATCACGCTTAACTGAAGCCGAACATAAAGTGCTTATTTGCTTAATTAGTAATGCAGGTAAAGCCACATCCCGTGAAAAAATATCAGAAGAAATAGGCCAGCCCGATTGGAGTCCAAACGATCGTACTGTTGATGTGCTGATCGGTCGTTTACGTAAAAAATTAAATGACGAAAAAGATCAAAAACGTATTGTTACCGTTCGCGGTAAAGGCTATATGCTCTCTATTTAATATTTAGTTAATTGCGCAATAAGGCGCTCAAATGCACGGTAATTAAGTGCTTCCTTAAGCTCATTTAAACTAATATTTTCAGCCCCTTTTAAATCACTAATAGTCCGCGCCACCTTAATTACTCTATGATAAGAGCGTGGCGATAAAGACAACTTCTCGCTTGCTCTGGCTAAAAACTGCAACTCTGCTGGCGCCAGTACACAGTGCACACTCATTTCTTTATTATTAAGCCTCGCATTAACCTTACCTTGGCGTTTTAGTTGTAGGTAATAAGCCGCTTCAACTCTTGCTCTAACCTCAGCACTACTTTCCTCCGGCTGAGTACTTTGTAGTTCAACACTCGTTAAACGAGGTAGTTCTATTTGCAAATCAATACGGTCAATAAAAGGTCCTGATACTCGCGATAAATAACGCATAACTTGATCGGGAGTTGCCCGCTTATCTGTATGACTCCCTGTTGGGCTTGGATTTAATGCTGTAATAAGCTGAAACTGCGCCGGAAACTCCATTTGCCTAGCTGCACGTGAAATAGTAACTGTACCGGTTTCCATTGGCTCACGCAGTGAATCAAGTACCTTACGCTCGAATTCCGGTAACTCATCTAAGAAGAGCACACCGTTATGTGCCAGAGAAATTTCACCAGGTTTGGGATTCGAAGAGCCCCCCACCAAGGCAACAGCTGAACAAGTATGATGTGGATTACGAAATGGCCGCTGTCGCCAATTAGTTAAATCTATAGATTGTCCAATAATAGAGTAAAGCGCAGCTGTCGAAATAGCTTCATCGTCCGACATAGTAGGCATTATAGTTGCCATTCGCTGGGCCAGCATCGATTTACCAGTACCTGGAGGACCTAAAAATAGTAAATTATGCCCGCCAGCTGCAGCAATTTCGAGTACTCGCTTTGCACCGGGCTGACCTTTCACATCGCTTAAATCGAGTAAAAAGTCAGGGGCTTGTGTGCAGTCGGGGTACTCTATATTCAATGGTAAGGGTTGTTGATTAAGTAAGTCCCCCCACACTTCTTGAATAGAGCTTACGGCTTTGCGTTTAACGCCATTAACTAGGCTTGCTAGGCTGTCGTTTGCAAGAGGTAAAAAGCAGCAACGATCTTGCTCTTTTGCAGCAAGTACCGAAGGTAAAATAGCGTTTACACCACGCACCTCACCATTTAGAGCAAGCTCACCATAAAACTCATACTTGTGAATATCAGGACACACTATTTGCCCAGAGGCGACTAAAATACCCACCGCAATAGCAAGATCAAACCGTCCGCCATCTTTTGGCAAGTCGGCTGGGGCTAAATTTACGGTTATTCGTTGATCAGGAAAACCAAATTGAGAGTTTTCGAGTGCGCTACGCACTCTGTCTTTTGATTCTTTAACGGAAGCTTCGGGCAGGCCTACAATATGAAAAGCGGGTAAACCATTTCCTAAGTGAACTTCTACAATAACTTCAGGGGCATTTATACCCACTTGAGCACGAGAAAATATACGAGCTAATGACATTCCTTATCCTAGTAAATGGTGTGATTACACCAGTTTAGTCAGGATATTTAAAAACGTGTAATGTGATTTGCCATTTTATAGCAGCTAAACGAAGTAATAAGGTCATTAACATACCTAATACCATCGCCATTTCGGTTACTAACGAAAAACTAATGCCAAGCGTATAAACAGTGCCACCCGCTATACAGGTAATAGCGTAAAGCTCACCTTTTAATAGCATAGGGATCTCGCGTGCAAGCACATCTCGAATTAATCCACCAAAGCAGCCTGTAATTACAGCCATAATTACCGCAGTCATATCGGGCATACCAACAAGCTGCGCTTTTTGCGCCCCCATTACTGCAAAAAAAGCTAAACCAAACGCATCCGCTGTTTGTAAAATATAATGAGGTATCGGCTTTTGTTTATTTATAAGGCGTGTTGTAACAAATACTGAAGCTAGTATGGCAAAAAAGTAACTTTGATCGTGTAACCAAAACACAGGAACATCTAAAATTAGATCTCGCACTGTACCACCACCAATAGCAGTTACTGTCGCTAAAACTACGACCCCAAAGCCATCCATTTTTTTCTCGTACGCTAGCAAAGTGCCCGATACAGCAAACACCGCAATGCCTATTAAATCAAACCAGTGGTAAAGTTCAGTCATATTTGTAACAACCCAAAAATATTTGTGCCGTTTTAACACAAACTAAACAAAGTTTTAAGTAATAACGATTTATTTTAAGTCGTTTATAACTTTTGTGAAGTGTATCTCAGGGGACGGGAGCTTGTGCTTATGAGTAGTGAATGCCTCATGCTGTGAAGACGATCTTTAACCTATAAGCTAAATCACCACACTCATCAAATTTCAGGCATAAAAAAACACGCTTTAAGTGTGTCGTTTCATTCTTATTTATTTCAATGGTTGCGGGAGCCTGAGTTTGTAAAAAGCGGACCGACGACCTTCGGGTTATGAGCCACAATATACACACCAAATTTTAGACATAAAAAAACACGCTTTAA
>NZ_PJBK01000097.1:0-11206 GCF_002836155.1 Pseudoalteromonas sp. GutCa3
TTATCGTCCCTAGAAAGAACCCAACGGGCAGCGCCTGTTTAGCATTAATGCTACGTTATCACCCATTTATGGGGAATAACCACACTACATAGGCTCTGCCTTGCCTAAATACCAAACAGACTGCTGCAAATTTAACCTAGAAAGTTCAACAGACCCTAGTGTGTTGGTTCAGCCTTTTTACGGCTCATAATTTTACCTGCGATGCTTTGCACAGTGCCTTTTAGTAAGCTGCGTTTGTTTTCAAGCCGTGGTAATGGGCGACTAAGCTCCATTGCTTTGTAACCAATACGCGCTGTAAAAATACCGGCGCTGACACCTTGCGCTGCCCGCCCCGAAAGCTTACCTAAAAGCTCAGCACTTAATGCAGTTGCAGCAAGGTCAGATACAAGCTCAGCACTGCCTACAAACATTACTTGTTTTATCAGCATACGGTATAACCGTATACGGCTCGCGTAGCCAAAACCAATGCCATAAATTTTACCAATTTGTTCTATTAACTTAGTACCGCGCCAAAGCACAGCCATCATATCCACCAGCGCAAGTGGGCTTAGGGCAACTAGCAGTGCAGATTCAGTCGCAAACCGATTTATAAGCTTTTTAGCTTTGGTGTCTTGGGTTATTAATAAACTATTGGCGTACAGCGTCATTATTTCTTTGTCGCTGTGATGCGTCGCTACTTGGTTTTTAAAGGTTTCAAAGTTATCAAGCTCCTGGTGTTTATTAAGCTTTTCAAGCCAAGGTAATGCACCGCCTACTTGCTCGCTGTTTAAAAGCCTGTCGGCTTCAACTCGGTGCAATTGGTTACGCTTTAAACTGCGCAGCATTCGGTACTCTCGCCACAATAAGCGCCCTATTAGCAGCACGCCACTTACAACTGCTGTTAAATAAACGCTGCCTAAAATAATTGACTGCTCGAAAGCAAATACTAACGAGTACGCAAACTCTAAAAGCACCAGTACTATAAAACTAATAGCAAAAACACCTTTAAGCGTTTGCCACTTTGACTTTTTGTACACTGGTTCTAGATCTATTTCTGGCTCTAGTGCTTCATCTTCAAGTTCTTCGTAATCACTTTGTCCGTGCTGAATAATTTTTGCAGGTGCTAAAACGGGTTCGTTTTGCTCAATGCTTTGCGTATCTATGCGACGCCCTGCTTGAAATGGTTGGTTTGACTCACTCATGTTAATTTGTCTCCTAGCAGGTACTGCATGACATGATCTAATCGAATATGTTTTAGTTGTTTATCGGGGCTCGGCATTGGAGAGAACGATAAAAACTCAAATCCCTGTGCTGGCCACTCACTTTTATTAAGCATCCGCGAGGGAGGTTGCGGCGGTAAATACGTAAGCCAATCAGGCTCGTGTAATGGTTTACCGTAAATGCAGTCAAGCGTTTGGCCTTTGTCGGCAATTTGGCGCGGCTGCGTTGCTGTAATTGACGACATAGCCATGGTTTCTATTTTTACACCATCAAACTTTAAATGATTGCTTTGCTCATGCACGAGCGAATCAAGTAGCAGTGCTAAATCTTTATGGTGCTTAGCACTTATATGATCTGACTTATTAGCTGCAAATAATATTTTGTCTATGTTGGGCTTAAATAAACGTTTAAAAAAGCCCGACTCGCCATAGTTAAAGTGTGCGAGTAATTGGTTTATTACACTGCTTTGCTCTTGGAGTGTTTCGTGCCCTTCGTTTAATGCACTAAGTACATCTACAAGTACGATTTGGCGATCGAAGTGTCTAAAATGCTCATTATAAAATGGTTTTACAACTTCTTTTATATAAGCGTTAAAGCGCTTAATTAAATGCGCTAAATTAGAACCCGCAACAACATCGTCACTATTTACTTCACCCGATACCGGAAAAAACAATAACAATGGCGCGCCTTGTAAGTCGCCAGGCATTAGCATGCGCCCAGGTTGTAACATGGCAAGTTTGGTGTCTTTTTTAAGCCCTACTAACATGCTTTGATAAAGCTGAGCAATATGAGCAAGTGCGTTTTCATCAACGGGAGCGTTTAAGTCAAGTTGCTCAACGGCCATTAAAAAATCACTTGATGTGTTTACGCGCGAAGGCTGAGTTAATAACGGGTATTGCTGCTCGCACCATTGAGAATAGCTTTGCTCAAGCATAGGTAAATCAAGGAGCCATTCACCGGGGTAGTCAATAATATCTAAATAAAGCGTTGATTGCGGCGAAAAGTGGCCGCGCAGCCCTGCGTTACTTTGATACTTTATTGCCAAGCGCAGCGTATTAATCCGCTCGGTTGATGCAGGCCATGTAGGCGCCCCATCGCTAGGTAATAATGAATTTAGCGCGCGCGTATAATTAAACGTAGGAAATTTTAACGCCTCTTGCGGCACAACTTTAGTGGCAACATGGCGGTGCTCGCGCATTACATCAAAAAAAGGTAAGTTTTTATCGTCTGCTTGGGTTGTTAAGTGTTTAACAAGCGCGGTAATAAAGGCTGTTTTACCACTACCACTTAGGCCAGTTACGGCAAGTTTTACGTGTTGGTCTAAACTGCGATGAAGGGCTTTTTGTGCTTTGCCTTTAATGCTTTTAAAGGTCTTTTTTGCAAATGATTGGCTCATAAAGTGTCTTGCACCTAATTTGCCGTAATTTATCACGCTGCAAATAAGGTGCTATTAAATCCTTTAAAGTTTGTTAATTTCACGGCTCACCGTAAACTCGCTTGAAGTTACATGGCGCTCCATATCTTGAAGGCGAGTATCTACACGCGTTAAACGCTCTTTTAAATCTTGCAATGCGCGGCGCGGTGGCTCGCCCTTTTGCCATACTTTAAATTTTACTTCTAGCGGATCGTCAGTTTTAGTTGAGCTTTTTGTTTGCGCTGTTGCGGGCTCTTTTTTATCTAAAATGAACCAGGCTGCAATATACGCTACCACAAATAATGGGCCACCCGTTAGCAGTACCGCACTAACAAATATAATGCGAACTAACCATAACTCCATATTAAAGTAGTCACTTAATCCCGCACATACTCCAGCTATTTTACCGCGTTGTGGGTCTCTTAATAATTCGCGTTTGGCACTCATACTTTACGTCTCCATTGTGGTGACTCTTGATCAAGCAATGCTTCAAGTGTTTCAACCCTGTCTGCCATTTTTTCGGCTTTATGTGCAAGCTCAAGTAACTGGCGATGTTCGTGTTCACTTAAACCTTGGCTTACTTGTTTTTTGCTACGGTAGTGCAAAATTAGCCACAGCGGGGCAACAAAAATCATAAACAAGATAAATGGTGCAACTAGTATCTCTGGATCAAACATAATCCTCTCCTGACAATCCGTTTTGATGTTTTTAAGCTGGGGCACATGGGCCCCATATATTTTTATATGTAATTATTTATCAGCTAGCTTCTTTTTAAGTTCGGCTAGCTCATCATCTATCTTTTCATTTTTTTGTAGATTAGCAATTTCGTCCGCTAACGTCTTTTTACCTAAATCGTAAGACTCAATTTGAGATTCTAGTCCATCAATTTTAGTTTCGTAACGTTCAAAGCGGTTAAGTGCGTCTTCTACTTTTGAGCTATCAAGTGTCTTTTTCACTTCAAGGCGCGACTCAGCCGAACGTTGGCGAAGTATAATTGCCTTTTGACGAGATTTCGCATCTGCTAGCTTTTCTTGTAGTGTCGTTACTTCTTGCTGTAATTTCTCAATATGAGACTCTACATGTTCAAGTTCACTAGCGACTGAAGCAACGGCATCTGCCGACTTTTGCTTTTCAAGTAGGGCTGAGCGCGCTAAATCGTCGCGGTCTTTACTTAAAGCCAGTTCGGCTTTATCTTGCCAATCACTTACCTGTGCTTTAAGCGTATCTAAGCGGCGTACGATTTCTTTTTTCTCAGCCAATGTTTTAGCTGATGTAGAACGTACTTCAACAAGCGTATCTTCCATTTCTTGAATAATCAGACGAACCATTTTTTCTGGGTCTTCTGCTTTATCTAAAATGGCGTTGATATTAGAATTAACAATATCTGCAAAACGTGAAAAAATTCCCATAACATTTACCTCTGTAATTAAAACTTAGTTAGTCTGCTATAACTAGTATCAATATGCTTGCCAACTTTTTAAAAGTTAAAATACACTTTATTTTCATTACGTTAAACTAAATATACAAATTTCTTTAGTTATCCCGACTTATGAAATACACTAACTGTTAGTAAAAATGACCAAGAGTTAGGAAATATGAGCCAATATCGCCAACAGGATAATTTACTCGGCCAATCAGATAGCTTTCTGTCTGTATTAGATCAGGTATCGCAACTGGCTAATTTAGATAAACCGGTACTTATTATTGGTGAACGCGGCACAGGTAAAGAGCTAATAGCAGCACGCTTACACTTTTTATCAAAGCGTTGGGATCAAAACTACGTAAAACTTAACTGTGCAGCACTTAACGAAAACTTACTCGAAAGTGAATTGTTTGGCCACGAAAGCGGTGCTTTTACGGGGGCAAGCAAACGCCACGAAGGTCGTTTTGAACGCGCTAACAGCGGCACACTGTTTTTAGATGAATTAGCTAATACCTCAGCTATGGTACAAGAAAAACTGCTGCGCGTTATAGAATACGGTGAGTTTGAACGTGTTGGCGGCAAACAAACTGTAAAAGTAGATACACGCTTAGTGTGTGCCACAAACGAAGACCTCCCTTATTTGGCTGAGCAAGGTGAATTTAGAAGTGACTTACTCGATCGCCTTGCCTTTGATGTAATTACCCTGCCGCCACTGCGCGAACGCCAAGACGATATTATGCTTCTTGCTGAGCAGTTTGCGATGAATATGGCGCGCGATTTAGAGTGGGAACTGTTTAGCGGTTTTACCCGAAGCGCAACAGAAACACTGCTTAGTTATGATTGGCCTGGTAATATTCGTGAACTTAAAAATGTGGTTGAACGCAGTTTATATCGCCACGGTAGTGAACATATCCCCGTTCACCAGATTATTTTAGACCCATTCGATAGCCCATTTAGACCAAAAGCGCGCATTAAAGCACCTATAGCGGCTCAAACTGTTAATGCCGAGCCTATTGTTGTTGCGCCGCCGATTGCTCAAGCAAGCGGTAATATAGCCGTCGATATTCAATTTCCGTGCAGCTTAAAAGAGCGTTCTAACGACTTTGAAATAAACATGATTAATAAAGCGCTCGAACATAGCCAATTTAATCAAAAGAAAACTGCAGAAGTACTTGGTTTAACGTATCATCAATTACGTGGTTATCTTAAAAAATACAACTTGTTGGATCAACAATAGTCAGAGGTTATGCGGGTGCATAAATTATTACTTGTTTTGCTTGCCACCACTTTAGTTGGTTGCCTTGATAGCAAAGAAGAAATCATAGAAGAAAAAAACCAAGGCTTAGTTTATTGCGCTGAAGCTAACCCTGTGTCGTTTAATCCGCAAGTCACGACCACCGGTTCAACTATTGATATAATTGCTAACCAATTATACGACCGTTTAATTAGCATTGACCCTGTTACGGCAGAATTTCAAAGTGAGCTGGCGACCGATTGGAAAATTAGTAAAGATGGTAAATCGGTTACCTTTACCTTGCGTAAAGATGTAAAGTTTCATACAACTTCTTATTTTACCCCATCGCGGGATTTTAACGCCGACGACGTTATATTCACCTTTAGCCGATTATTCGATGTATACAATCCATATCACTTTGTGGGCGATGCCAATTACCCGTATTTTCAAAGTGTGGGGATTGATCAACTCATTCGTAAAATTGTGCGCGTGTCTGACTACCAAGTGCGTTTTGAACTGTTTAATCCTGAAAGCAGCTTTTTAGCTAATATGGCCACTGACTTTGCCGTGGTGCTTTCAGAAGAATACGCCATGGAACTTAAGAAAAAAAACGAAGAAAACTTATTTGATCAGTACCCTATTGGCACTGGCCCGTATATTTATAAAGAATACCGCCGAGATCACCTTGTACGCTTTTACCGTAATCCACTTTATTGGAAGCACGACGTTGCACTTGAACAATTGGTTTACGACATAACCCCTAACGGCACTACGCGTATAGCAAAAATGCTGACTAAAGAGTGCGATGTAACGGCTCATCCAAGTAGTGCGCAATTAAGTATTTTAGCGCAACGTGATGATATAAACGTTGAAAAAGAAACGAACTTAAATATAGGTTATTGGGCGTTTAATACAGAACGTGCCCCGTTTGACGACTTGCGCGTACGCCAAGCACTCGCACATGCAATAGATGTAGATAAAATAATGCAGGCGGTTTATTACGGTAATGGTACTCGCGCACAATCTATTTTGCCGCCAACCTCTTGGGCATTTGAGCCACAAGAAGATATACCTACGTTTGATCCAGAACTTGCTAAAAAGTTACTAATTGAAGCAGGCTTACCTGATGGCTTTGATATGACGATATGGGCTATGCCTGTGAGTCGTATTTATAACCCTAACGCGCGAAAAATGGCTGAGCTTATGCAAAGTGATTTACGCAAAGTGGGCGTTAATGTAAGCATTGTAGAATATGAGTGGAACACGTTTATTCAACGTATTGGCGAGCATAGGCACGACAGTGTATTACTTGGTTGGGCCGCAGATACACCCGATCCTGATAACTTTTTTAGCCCACTGCTGAGTTGTACCGCTACTTTTAGTGGTAAAAACCCAGCAAACTGGTGTAATCCCCAATTTGACTTATTGCTTACTCAAGCACTAGACACTACTGATTTAAACAAACGTAAAAAATACTACGAAGACGCACAAAGCTTAATTATTCAAGAGCTGCCGTTATTACCGATTGCTCATGGCCTGCGCTTTCAAGCGAGTAGCGCCGACGTGGAAGGCATAACACTTGGCCCATTTGGCGCTATTTCGCTTGCCAATGCGAGGAAAAAATAATGATCTTAGATTATATTTTACGTCGCCTTGGTTTGTTCTTTTTTATGATACTGATGCTCAGCGTATTTACGTTTTCACTGGCGTATTTATTTCCCGGTGATCCGCTAAGTAATTTAAGCGGCATACCAAGTAGTAACTTTGCACAGCATAGTGAGCTTGAAGACAAATATTTATATAACAGCAATTACTTTATGCAATACATTGCCTTTTTAGGGCGAATATTTCAGGGTGATTGGGGGCTTTCGTTTGCCTCTGGTAATAGTGTGTTTAGCCATATTGTTGATTTGCTACCGGCTACTTTAGAGCTAAGCGTATACGCATTAATTGTATCGGTTATTATTGGTGTACCGACTGGCATTTTAGGCTCTGGGTATCATAAACGTTGGCCCGACAAGCTTATAAACTCTACCACTATGGTGGGTTATTCAATGCCTGTATTTTGGCTCGCATTGTTATTAATAATGGTTTTTTCATTAAAGCTTGGCTGGTTTCCTATGTCGGGCAGAATGGGGCTCCTTTACGAAATACCCGCCAGTACTGGATTTATTTTAATTGATATTGCACTGGCTGGCTTTCCATATAAAGGAATGGCCTTTGTTGATGCGCTGCGCCATTTAACACTTCCGACTATTGTACTGGCTATGTATCCAACCACTGTATTAGTGCGCTTTACTCGCGAGTCTATGCTTAAAGTAATGGATCAAAACTTTATTAAAACAGCTAGGGCAAAAGGCCTTAACCGCCGCCAACTTATCATGCACCATGCACTGCGTAATGCATTACTGCCGGTAATTAAGCAAATTGGTTTGCAATTTAGTACGCTAATAACGCTTGCGATGATTACCGAAGTTATTTTTTCGTGGCCGGGTATTGGCCGATGGTTAATCGATAGTATTTATCAGCGTGACTTCCCTGCAATTCAAGGCGGGTTAATGGCAGTGTCTTTATTTGTTATTTTAGCTTCTATTACAGCTGAGCTTACTTACACTTTATTCGATCCACTCTCGCGGAATCAGGCCCATGGCAAAGTTTAATTTATTTTCTGAAGAGTCGAATAAATCGCCACTGGCGCGATTTTGGCGAAAGTTTAAAAATAACCACCCTGCTTTGGTTGGTTTATGGATATTTATGGCGTTTGCACTATTAGCCGCCACCGCTCCTTTTTTAGCCCCGTATGGTGTAAACCAACAACACACTGATGCACTGCTTATTCCGCCATCGTGGCGAGAAATGGGCGATGTACGCTTTCTTTTAGGTACCGATGATTTAGGCCGTGATGTACTCTCGCGCTTAATGAATGGTGCTACGTATACGTTTGGCCTCTCTGTTGTAGCCGCCCTAATCACGACTATTTTTGGTGTGTTAGTGGGTACTTTTGCAGGGATTAGTAAAGGGCTGCGTTCAAGCTTTTTAAATCACTTGCTTGATATAACGCTTTCTATTCCTTCTTTGTTACTGGCAATAATAATAATCGCCATACTCGGCCCGGGTTTAATGAATACCGTATGGGCAATTATTTTAGCATTACTGCCGCAGTTTATTCACTCAGTGCGTAACCTGATTGTTGATGAATTAAGTAAAGATTACATTACTGCGTTTAGACTAGATGGTGCGTCTAATTGGCATATTATATCGCGTGGTATTTTTCCTAATATTTATGAGCATATTGTGGTTATATTCACGATGGCGCTTTCTACCGCTATATTAGATATTTCAGCACTGGGATTTTTAAAATTAGGGGCTCAGCCACCGACGACCGAATGGGGCGCAATATTAGCCGAAAACCTAGGCCTCATTTATTTAGCACCGTGGACTGTAGCGCTACCTGGTATACTGTTATTTTTAGCCGTGTTATCTACTAATTTAGTAGGCGATGGCCTGCGACAAGTGCTAAAAGCACGTAAGGCTGATTAAATGCAATTACTCGATGTTCGTAACTTAACAATTGAACTACGTACCTCTGAAACTGTAATTAGAGCCGTAGACAGAGTGAGTTTTAGCTTAAAAGAAGGCGAAGTACATGCGCTTGTAGGCGAGTCTGGCTCTGGTAAAAGCCTAATAGCAAAAGCGATTATTGGTGTATTGAACGAACGCTGGGACATTACTGCCGACCGTATTCATTGGCGCGGCGTAGACTTAATGCGTTTAAGTCCAGAGAAACGCCGTAAAATAGTAAGCCAAGATATAGCGATGATCTATCAAGATCCAAGTCGCTGCCTTGATCCAACCGCTAAAATATTTGACCAAATTGCCGAAACATTGCCAGAGATCGCAACTAAAGGTTTCTTTTTAAAGCGCAACCGCGAGAGAAAAGACAGAGTAAAAGCGCTTATTCATAAAGTGGGCATTAAAAACCACGAAGCAGTACTAAGTAGTTACCCTCATGAGCTCTCAGAAGGCGTATGTCAAAAAGTAATGATTGCGATGGCCATTGCCCGCACTCCAAAGCTATTGATAGCAGATGAGCCAACTACAGCACTTGAGAGCACAACTCGCGCACAAGTATTTAGACTACTAAAAAGCTTAAACCAACTTAAAAACATGTCTATTTTGATGATCTCTCATGAACTTGAAGAGATTGCACATTGGTCGCATGGCATTCATGTTTTATATTGCGGGCAAATGGTTGAAGCAGGCCCAACCCATGAAATATTTAAACAGCCTCGCCATCCATACACGCAAGCATTACTAAAAAGCTTGCCAGACTACGAACAAGGTTTAGCGCATAAAGAACCTTTTTATGCACTTAAAGGGACTATCCCTACTCTGCAACATTTGCCTATTGGCTGCCGCCTAGGGCCGCGTTGTCCGCAAGCACAAAAAGCCTGCGTGGTAACTCCCACCCTTACTAAGCATCATGGTCATAGTTATGCGTGCCATTTTCCGTTAATTAAGGACATGAAATAATGCAGCCGCTACTAAAAGTACAAGCACTATCTAAAACATTCAATGTGCGAGCTGGGCTTTTTTCACGTAAAAAGTTTGAAGTACTTAAAAATATTTCGTTTTGTGTCGGTAAAGGCGAAAGTATTGCCATAATTGGTGAAACAGGTGCAGGTAAAAGTACATTAGCAAAACTACTTTCTGGAGCTGATACTGCTGATAGCGGGCAAATTTTGCTCGAGAATAATATTATCGAAGATAATGGCGTACGCGATAATCAATGTCGCCATATTCGTATGATTTTTCAAGATTCAGCTGCATCGCTCAACCCGGGGTTAACCATTGGCGAAATGCTTGATGATTGCCTGCAATATAATACTGAACTTGATGCTAGTGAACGCACTGAAAAGATTGATGCAACGCTTTCAAAGGTGGGTTTGTTAATCGATCATAAACACTACTACCCGCATATGTTTAGTGTGGGGCAACTACAGCGTGTTGCGTTTGCTCGTGCATTAATTTTAGATCCTAAGGTGATTGTGCTTGATGAAGCCGTTTCGTCTTTAGACCCTTCTATACGCGCTCAAATAGTGAATTTATTACTTAAGCTGCAGCGCGACACAGGCCTTACGTATGTGATGATCACCCATCATTTAAGTCTAGTGCGCCACATCAGTGATTATGTGGTTGTACTCGATAAAGGCGAAGTGGTTGAATATGGCCCTACTGAAGACGTTTTCCAAAATCCCCAATCAAAAGTAACGCAGCGATTACTTAGCTGCTAAACGCAACCTAGCGTGTAATGTAATCTCCTTTATGAAGGTCTTTGTTAAATGCGCAATTTAACAACTAAAACCATAAAGAGGATCTATGCTAAAAAAAACATTACTAACAGGCATTTCATCGTTAGCGTTACTACTGCTATCAACAACCTCAATAGCTGACGAAAACTCTACCTCAAAAAGTTGGGTTGGTGGCGTTGATCATTTAGGTTTAACCGTATCAAACTTAAATGCATCCAAAGCATTTTTTACTGATGTACTTGGTTTTAAAACGCTAGGAAGTGATCCAACCTACCCCGCTTATTTTTTATCAAACAATAAAATAACCATTACATTATGGCGCGTAAAAAATGATGAAAAACGTGTGGAGTTTAATCGGGCAGAAAATGTGGGCTTACATCATTTAGCACTCAGTGTTGAAAGTATCAAAAAGTTAAGCGAGCTACATACACACTTAGAAATGCAAAATAATATTACTATAGAGTTTGCACCAGAAAACTTAGGTAACGGTCCAACCCAACATATGATGATAAGAGAGCCTAGCGGCAATCGGATTGAGTTTATTGCCAGAGGTAATTAATACCAATCCGCAATAATACTTAATTAAGCGAATTGGGAATATACCAACTTTATTTAAGACAATA
>NZ_PJBK01000098.1:0-10591 GCF_002836155.1 Pseudoalteromonas sp. GutCa3
CTTAGCCATTATCAGCAATTACTCCTGCATTACCCCACCTCCTGTATCTAGCAGTCGTAAATCAGAAAATTTCAATGCCTTTAGCATCAACTTTAACCCCTCAAATTGATTAAGTATTACTGCGAATTGGTATTACATAATTGAATAAATTAAAAGCAGAAAAACAAACATAAGTTTTAATTTATAGAAATAAATTATTACAAATTATTTTAATCATTAGCTATTCCACACATGGCTTCATCTAGCTATATAACAATTATTAACCCTATGTCCTATTCACGCTTAGTTTCACCTAGAAAACAAAGTATAAATAAGGTCATAAAACCCACAAAAAAGCATTGAAACTAATACTTAAATCACAAATTAAGCTAATTGCTAACACTTAAGTTACATGATATTAATACTCGCGCTTGTTAAGCAAATAATTTTATAATATATCAACAAGGACTTAAGGATGAAGCAATCAACTGCATTTACACCAAGCATTATTGTGGGCGCAACACTCGCATTATCAGCAGGTTTTACAACAACAGCCTACGCAGCAGAAGAAGCTAAAAAAGTAGAGCGAATTCAGGTTACTGGTTCTCGTATTAAGCGAACTGATATTGAAGGGCCTTCTCCGGTACAATCAATCGGTAGAGCTGAAATCGAAAACATGGGTTACGATAATTTACAGCAACTTCTAGAAAGAATGCCTGTAGCAGGTAGCGGTACTTTCTCTACTCGTGGTAACAACCAAGATTCAACCGCTAACGGTTCAGCTGCAGTAAGCTTACGTGGCTTAGGAGCCGATGCAACACTGGTACTAATTAATGGTCGCCGTGTATCAATTAGTGCCTTTGCTGAAGGTATCACCAACTCATTTGTAGATATTAACAGTATTCCTGTTTCTGCTATTGAGCGTATCGACATACTAAAAGATGGCGCTTCAGCTATCTATGGCTCAGATGCAGTAGCGGGTGTAGTTAACGTTATCTTAAAGAAAGATATTGATGGTGTTGAGATTAACCTAGGCTATGGCGGTACAGATGGCCCAAATTATGAAGAAACAACAGCAAGCCTAGTTTGGGGTACAACAAGCGAAAAAAGTAGTGCATCTGTTATTATCGATTACTTTAAAAACACATCTCTTTCTTCTGATGAAATGGGTAGCCTTGGCACTGCAAACCAAGCACCTTATGGTGGTGAAGATTTCCGTTCATCTCGTGGTTTCCCAGGCTACTTTTATGTGGATGGCGTTAAAACAATCGACCCTGCCTGTCCTGCTGAAAATGCAACCTCAAGTGGTAGCTGTTTATTTGATTACGGCCCATATGGATATGTTGCCCCAGCATCTGAGCGTGTAGGCGCTATTTCACAATTTGAATACCGCTTTGATAACGGCATTACTGGCTTTTTAGAAATGGCTGTTCAGCATAACAGCTCTGTCGCTGCAGGTGCACCAACACCACTTGATGAAGATGCAGGCCTTACGGTACCCGCTAATCACCCAAACAATCCATTTGGTGAAGACATTCAAATTGGTCGTTACCGTACAGTAGATGCAGGCGCTCGCCAATGGGACATTGAGTCAGACACCTTACGCTTTGTTGCAGGGTTAAAAGGCGAAATAAACGATTGGAGCTGGGAGACAGCGGTACAAAAAGGTCGCAGCAAATCACTACAAACAGGCGATCGTACACAAGGCTGGGTACGCACCGATTTCTTACAACAAGAAATTGATGCCGGTAACTATAATCCATTCGGTGGCACATATAACGACCCAGCTGTAATTGACAGAATCACAACTAGCTTAGTGCGTCGCGGTGAGTCTCATATGACCTCTTTTGACGCTAACATTACAGGTGAAGCGTTTAGTTTTGGTGGCGAAGCTGTAATGATGGCCGCCGGTATTGAGTACCGTGAAGAAGATGTAAATGATATCCCTGATGATCAATTTCAACGTGGCTTAATATTTGGTACTGAATCAGTATCAGCTTCTGCTGATCGTGAACAATACGCTGCATATGTTGAGTTCTCAATCCCACTTGCTGAAAACCTCGAACTACAATTAGCCGGTCGTTACGATGATTATAGCGACTTTGGTACAACTACAAATCCAAAAATAGCTCTGCGCTGGGCACCGACTGATGAAGTAACGGTTCGTGGTTCTTGGGCGCAAGGCTTTAGAGCGCCTTCATTAGCGCAAATAGGCTTAGGTCCATCACAAAAAAGCCAATTTTTTGTTGATACACAGCGCTGTGAACAAACAGGATTAGATTGCCAAGCACTTGATTACAATATTGAGTTCTCTGGTAACCCTGATTTACAAGCAGAAGAGTCAGAATCATGGAACGTGGGCGTTATCTGGGCACCTACAGCTGAGTTTGGTTTAAGTGTCGATGTATGGAGTATTACTCAAGATAACAAAATCGATGAAGAAGAATTTGGTCCAATTTATGCTGCAGAATGTGGTAACCAAAATAGTACCGTATGTGTTCGTTTAGCCCCTACAGGCGGAGCAAGCTTAGGCACAATACAAAAAATACACAGCACATTTAAAAATTTATCATCGCAAGAAGTGTCTGGTGTTGATGTTTCAGCAAACTATAACCACTCTCTTGATGACTTAGGTTTACTTAAATTTAATTTAGAGTGGGCATATCAAGATAAGTTTGAAAAAGATGGTCGTGATTACACGGGTGAATATGGCTACCCAGAGCATCGCTTTATTTTCTCAACCAACTGGGAAATTGGTGAGTTTAACACCAATGTAAATATCAGTTATGTAGGTGAATTTGAAGATACGCCTGATATCGACTTTGATGGCAATTTAGACTTTGATAGCAATACTTCACGTATGATTGACTCGCAAACGCTTGTTGATTTACAAACGTCGTACCGTATTACTGAGTCAGCTAAAATATCTTTAGGTGTTAATAACTTATTTGATGAAGAGCCACCATTTGCAATTGGTGATGGCGATGGCGATTTATACGGTTATGCATCAGCTGTGCATAACCCTCGTGGCCGCTACTTGTACACTAAAGTAAGTTTTTCTTTCTAATTAAAGACACAAAAAAACCGCCAATTGGCGGTTTTTTTATTTAAAACTAAGGGCTAAATTATAGCTCGCCTTCGTTTTCAGATAAGAACTTAGCAACGCCTTCAGGGCTTGCGTCCATACCTTTTTTACCTTCAGTCCAACCAGCAGGACATACTTCACCGTGCTCAGTGTGGAACGCTAGCGCGTCAACCATGCGAAGCATTTCGTCGATGTTACGACCTAGTGGTAAATCGTTCACTACTTGGTGACGTACATTGCCTTCTTCGTCGATTAAGAATGAACCACGAAATGCAACACCCGCTTCTGGATGCTCAACGTCATACGCTTTACAAATTTCGTGTTTAACATCTGCAACTAGTGCGTATTGAACTTTACCAATACCGCCGTCTGCAACAGCAGTGTTACGCCATGCGTTATGTGAGAATTGTGAATCGATAGAAACACCAATTACTTCTACGCCACGCTTTTGAAACTCTTCAAAACGCTTATCAAATGCAATAAGTTCAGAAGGACATACAAACGTGAAATCTAGTGGGTAAAAGAAGATAACTGCTTTTTTACCTTTAATTGTTTCATGAAGGTTATAGCTATCTACAATTTCACCGTTACCAAGAACAGCTGCAGCGGTAAAGTCTGGTGCCTGGCGGCCTACTAATACACCCATTTTATTCTCCAAATATTTTGAGTTTGTTTTCAATTGCTTTCGCAATGCTGGTACTTATATGGGCGCTAAAAATTAAAAACCAATAGAGCACACATATAATTAATTGGCATTCTAGAGTTATTCACTACAAAAGAACAATCGCATTTAACGATGTGAGCAATCGAAAATAACGAACACTTACAACTTGCACTAATCTGCTTGAATAATAGGTCTATTTTGAAGTGTAAATCACGTTGTAATTAGGTAGAGCTTTTGACGTTACTGAAGAAGGGTTAATACATTAAATTGTTTAAAAATTCATATATGTGATATTAATTTTACAGGTACAAAAAAACCTGCAAATGCAGGCTTCTCGTTTAGATTTAATCCATTATATCTGAGGGCATATCGCCACGGATTTTTTGCCAAATCTCACCTGTTTGATGACCGTATTTACGCATCATCGAAATAGCACCATCGTGCTCTTTATTTTCTGCCAGGATTGTTAAATCTTTATAAAACTGACGAGCAAGTTCACGAGTTCCGGCATCAGAGAAGTAATGACAACCAATCTTTGAATAAAAACCTCTAAAACCGTTGAGTATTAATACATAAATACGGTTATTACCCGCAACGGCTAATTCGTGATGAACTTTATAATCGTAGTCAGCAAATGCCTGCGCAGTGTCTTCTAGCTCATGACTTTGTGATAAAATTTCAATTACACGTTCAGGATTCAACTTAATTGCAGCACGTGTATAAATAGCACTAATATTAGTACGTGCAGATAAAAGCTGATCTGTCAGCTCTGGCATCTTGTCTTCATCTAAGCGCGCTAGTGTTTCAAGAATATTTAAGCCAGACGTCTCCCAAAAGTTATTTACTTTTGTTGGTTTACCATGCTGAATTGTTAACCAACCATCACGTGCTAAACGCTGTAATACTTCTCTCAAGGTCGTTCTTGTTACACCAATTAACTCTGAAAGTTCTCGCTCGGCAGGTAGAATTGAACCTGGAGGGAAATCGCCGTTCCAAATAGATTCAACTATATATTCTTCAGCAAATCCTGCTGGGCTTTTCGCTTTAAAAATTCTCATCCAGTTCCCACTCGAATTAATCAACACTCATCGTTTTACACGAATAACTGACTGATTGTACCAGACGAAGCATAACTAACAAGTAAAGTCAGGTATATTAATAAGCAAATGAGTAGAAATTAAAGATTAATAAATAATAAAATTTAGGTTTCTCTAATATCGCTACAATGTATAAATATACAGAGCAATATTCATTGTAGGTACATTGTAATTATTGATATTTTATTTACACCATACCTAGCTGAATCAACTTAAAACACATAAGTACATTAAAAAGGAACACCTATGCAACAGAGCGTTCTAACCGCAACTTTAAAGAATTGATTAGGCAATGTACCAATGTTGTATAAGTAAGCGATATAACTAAGCTTATGTATCAATGGGAACTAAGTCGAGCGTCATGTAGCCTCTGCTGAGGCTGCATTGAGTGGTCAAAAATTTCATCTTATAAAAAGCGACTTCGGTAGCTTTTTTTTCCTTTTTGTTGCCGCATACATTATCCTAGGTCATAATCTAACGTCTTATTTAAACGCGGAATTTTTATGAACTGGCTTGCGCAATTACCCACCCAACGTACCCCGTGGCTTTTATTTACAGCTATCGTTTTTTTACTTGAAGTGACCGCCCTTTTCTTTCAATACCAAATGGGATTGGCGCCTTGCATAATGTGCATATATCAACGTACAGCCGTACTGGGTCTATTAGGCGCAGGTATTGTAGGTTCTACTAAACCACAGAGCAAAGCAGTTCGTATATTAGCGTATGTAATTTGGGGTGTATCGAGTGTTTGGGGATATTTAATTGCTCGCGAGCATATTGATATGCAAACCACCACAGACCCTTTTGCATTTAGCTGTGAGTTTGAACCAAACTTCCCATCGTTTATGCCGTTACATGAATGGATACCTAGCTTTTTTCAGGCGACCGGGGATTGTGGAAATATAGATTGGCAGTTTGTTGGTTTGAGCATGCCTGCTTGGATGGAAATTATATTTGGGATTTTCTCACTAACACTATTTATTATAGTTATTGGCCGTTTATTAATTAAAAAGTCGATTTGATATGTTTACATTTTTTTCAAGCCAATTAGATGAGCTTAAACATCTAAAAGTACGCAAGCGCCAAGACGTAATAGCACTTTCTTTAAGTATGTTATCGCCAACTGATAAAGTGTTACTGCGTATTATTAAATTAATATTACTAAGTCCACTATTTTTAATATTCACGGTATTTAAAGGTTGGATATTAATCCCGTTTTTGATACTCGGCGGACTTTGCTACCCACTTTTAACAACACCTATTGAAATCAACTTTGCTAAAAAACACTTAAGCGATGCATTAAAACAATTTAATCAGGGCGCATAGCGCCCTGATTGTTATCTACTGCTATTAAAGTGAAATTTTCCCCTCTAATTTGGCTAATAGTTTTTTACCAATTCCTTTAACTTGCGATAAATCACTGACGCTTTTAAATTCGCCGTTTTCTTCACGGAAGTCCACTATTGCCTGCGCTTTTTTCTTACCTATACCAGGTAGCTTAGCAAGCATCTCTGCATCGGCATTATTTATACTAATTGTCTCAACTTGAGGCATTTGCTTAGTTACTTCCGATAATTGTGCATATACGGTAGTTGCAGGTAGTAAGCATAATAAGCTTATTATGAATAAATTTTTTAACGTTTTCATCAAACTTGTCCCTATTCTTCTTTTCTTAATTTTGAATGTTGCTCAGGAAAACCAAAAAGTAAGGAACTGAAAAGCTCATCATTTAAAGTGTACCTAAACGCATTATCACTATGATCCGAAATCCTGAAAATGCAGCTGGTACAACAAGTGATTGCTTAACTAAAGTAAAGTTACCGTTTTTTGTCAAATTTAAGACACCTAAAAATTAATACTTCGCGCTTGCAAATTTACGCCCAAACCATTACTGTACATAAAAACAGTAATCTAATGGTTTTTACAAACCACAGTGCCAAGCAATTTTGCAGGAGAAATCATGGCTGTTGTTGTTAAATATGTTGTAGAACGAAACGGAGTCGAGCGTATGACGTTTACTACCAAAAAAGAAGCTGATGCTTATGACAAGATGCTCGATATAGCAGAATCACTTGAGCTAATGCTAGAAAAGGTAGACGTACCGCTTAGTGAGCAACAAATTGAATCACTTGCCTTAGAAATAGCGAAAAGCAAAGATGACTTTATGACCATATTAAAGGGCGGCAAAGATCCAGTTGTTACCAAAGCGCCAGCAAAAAGTAAAAAGTCAGATAACGTTGCATCAATTGAAGATAACAACGATAAAAAAGCAAGTTAACTCGTAGATTGCCCTCTCCTCGGACGGGACAAACTAAATAAAAAAGGGAGCAACTTAGTTGCTCCCTTTTTTATTATACCAATTCGCTTAATTAAGTGATCTATTTTGAGGATGGAAAAACGTGTTGATAGCTAGGCAAAAATTTGATATTTAGTTGTTCTAAATGATAATTTTTTAACGCCGGTAGCAACACGTTTAGCACCGCAAAATGATTAAGTATTATCGCGGATTGGTATTACTTACTACTCATTTTGAAATGAATAGTAATTGCTATTTAAAGCTCTTTTTCTACTTCATCAAATAAAGCAGTGATGTTTTGCTCTGGCTCTTTTGTTACTAAGCTAACAACAACAATTGCGATACTCGCTAAAATAAAGCCAGGTACTATTTCATACATAAAGCTACTTAAACTTTCACCATTAATAGTAAACGGACCATAAATCCAAACAAGCACTGTAAACGCACCTACTAACATACCAGATAAGGCGCCAGCAAAATTCATACGTTTCCAATAAAGGCTAAACAATACAAGTGGTCCAAAAGCAGCACCAAAGCCTGCCCATGCATTACTTACTAGGTCTAAAATAGAGCTATCTCTATCGTACGCTAAATAAATTGCAAACAGGGCAACAAATGCAACGCTAATTCGACCAACAGTAACTAATTCAAAGTCGCTAGCATCTTTACGTAAAAATGTTTTATATAAATCTTCAGTCAATGAACTTGAGCTTACTAGCAATTGCGATGAGATAGTACTCATGATAGCAGCCAAAATTGCAGCTAGTAAAAAGCCAGCAATAAGTGGGTGGAACAATAACTCAGAAAGAATTAGGAAAATCGTTTCAGGATCTTCAACTACAATATTATTTTCATAAGTATAAGCAGCACCAAATATACCAGTACCAACAGCACCAAGGGCAGCAACAATCATCCATGTCATACCAATACGGCGAGCTTTAGGCATATCCTTAACACTACGTACCGACATAAAACGAACGATGATATGTGGTTGACCAAAATAACCTAAACCCCATGCCATTGCAGAAATAATACCTAATGCAGAGCCTGCTCCAATCCAGTTAAGCATATCTGGATTTACACTATGTAAAGTAGATTCCAGAGGTTGTTCAAGTAAAGAGTATGCAACAGTAGGCACTAGAATCAGTGCGATGAACATGATACAACCTTGCACGAAATCAGTTAAGCTAACCGCTAAAAAACCACCAAACAAAGTGTATAAAACAACGACACCCGTTGTAATGTATAAACCCACTTCATAACTTAGACCAAATGAGCTTTCAAACAATTTTCCGCCGGCTACAACACCAGATGACGTGTAAAGAGTAAAGAAGACTATAATCACAACAGCTGATACAACACGTAATAAGTTTGACTTATCATTGAAGCGATTTGAGAAGTAATCTGGGATTGTTATAGAGTCATTTGCTTTTTCAGTGTACACACGTAATCTAGGTGCAACTAACAGGTAATTTAACCAAGCACCAATCACCAAACCAATTGCTATCCATGTACTACTAAAACCAGTAACAAACATCGCACCAGGTAGGCCCATTAAAATCCAGCCACTCATGTCAGATGCACCTGCAGATAGTGCAGCAACACTTGGTGATAGATTTCGTCCACCTAACATGTAACCTGATACATCGCCAGTAGATTGCTTATATGCATATAGTCCGATACCTAACATTACAACAAAATATAATGCTAGTGAAATAATCATTCCTGTTTCCAAATTAGCCTCCGCATAATTATTAATAACAGGCTCTTGATCCGAATATTGACTCTTAAAATATTATAATAAAGACACTATTAGGATAAAAACCATTCTCGCTGACTATATCATGCCTAACAATAAAATCTCCAACTTGTTGCTTCCAGCTGATACAAAAATACTCATGTTGAATAATTTTAAAGCGAATTGGTAAAATATAATAAATTAAATAGAAGAAACACCTTAATTTATAATGATAATTTATTAATCATGCAAATATACGTAATGCTATTTTGAATCTTTTGCCATATATTATTACAATACCCAATTACATCACTCTTACGGAACTGTTTATGTATTTTTACGCTGCACGTCAACCGATTTTAGATAGAGATAAAAAACTTATCGGTTATGAGCTTTTATTTCGTGATGGCGTTGATAACGTATTTCCCGATATAGATGGTGACGAAGCAACAACACGACTTATAGAGGGTAGCCAGTTTAATTTTGGTTTAGAAGATTTAACCGACAATAAACCTGCCTATATAAACTTCACCCTAGAAACACTATCAAAGGGTTACCCTACACTACTAGGTAAAGACACTATAGTTGTAGAAATACTTGAAACTATCCAGCCTGGTAAGCGTTTATTAGCTATCGTTAAAGATTTAAAAGATAAAGGTTACACTATTGCTCTTGATGACTATATTCATCAACCTGTATGGCGTCATTTTTACCCATTTATTGATATTATTAAAATAGACTTTTTAGCATCCGATATAGATACAATAAAAACGGTTCTAAACGATTTAAAACCGCACTCACATATTAAGTTACTTGCCGAAAAAGTAGAAACCTATGAAATTTACCAACAAGCTTTAGAGCTTGGGTTTGATTATTTCCAAGGATTTTTCTTCTCAAAACCTGAAATGGTACAAAGTAAGGCTCTACCACCATCAGAAATGGCATTAGCTGAATTACTTTACGAAACATCAAGTGTTGATATGGATCTTAAGAAAATCACTGATGTGTTTGAACGTGATGTAAACCTATCTTATAAATTACTTAGGTATTCAAATTCTGCCGCATTTGCAAGACGCGCAGAAATAAGTACCATTAAGCAAGCTCTTATAGTGCTTGGCGCCAATGAAATTAAAAAGCTATTGTCACTACTGTTTGCAGCACAAGTATCAGCAGACAAACCTGTAGAGCTAATTAGGCTATCGCTTACGCGCGCTCGATTTGCTGAATTGCTCGCTATATCCCATGGGCAGTTTAAAGATACCGGCATGGCATTTTTAACCGGTATGATGTCGCTAATGGATGCTATTTTAGATGAGAGTATGGAAAGCGTCATGAAAAAGCTTCCACTTTCTAATGATATAAAAGCAGCGCTATTAAACGATGAAGGCTTGCTAGCAAAATATTTAAACTTAGTTAAATACTACGAACAAGCAAACTGGTCAGCTGCAAACGAGCTAACGAAAGAGCTAAATCTAGGTGAAAAAGTTCCCGATGCTTATCATGAAGCACTAGCTTGGGTTAATGAACAAATGCAGTTAGTAGTGAACGAAAAATAAACTACCTGAACTCTGGTTAAGATATTTACTAATATATTAAATCATAATGATATTTAAATTTATTTTTCTCTAGCCAGAGATTTTCAGTGAAAACAAGGCGAACTTACGCGTCAATAGTTAGCCTATTGCAAATAAATTCAACGTAGTTAGCGCTGAAAATAGCTGCTCGAGATAGA
>NZ_PJBK01000099.1:0-10496 GCF_002836155.1 Pseudoalteromonas sp. GutCa3
TAAGGTAAAAGCTTTTTATACATTTTAGATAATCTGTTTTTTCTTTATTTGATGGAAGGTAAGATTTGAAAATATCTTTATCGGGGTTGATCTTACTGTTATTTGCAGCTTGGCAAATAGAATCTAGCATTGCAGAAAAAGCACGATTAGTTTTATGGTAATAAACTTGGCTGAATAGATTAGATCGTGCATTTATAAATTCTGCAATAGAGTCTATACAGCTTTCTGTATAGGCTAAGTAGAGTTTATCGTCTTCAATAACCGGTACGATCGACATAAATAATCTATTACTGTCGTAGATACCGCATTTTACACCCGAGAAATAGCTATCACGTTGTAAATAATCCATTCTATCTGCATCGATCGGGCATGAGGATATAATAGATGTTAACATCGGAAGTATATCTAACTCTTTTCCAGCAATAGTAGTATTTATAGATTTATTAAGATATTTAC
The DNA here is from genome assembly GCF_002836155.1 of Pseudoalteromonas sp. GutCa3. Taxonomy (NCBI): domain Bacteria; kingdom Pseudomonadati; phylum Pseudomonadota; class Gammaproteobacteria; order Alteromonadales; family Pseudoalteromonadaceae; genus Pseudoalteromonas; species Pseudoalteromonas sp. GutCa3. The sequence goes on from NZ_PJBK01000099.1 coordinate 457, forward strand.
TTTCAATAATCATCATTACATTATCGATGTTTATGCTTTCTTGTTGTTTTTTAGTTAGTTTACCTTCCTTACATAAATTGTCGTAGATTGTTTTTACAAATATTAATGAGATATGTTCATGTTCAATTGCATTATTACCAATCATCTTGAATAGTTCTGGGAAGTCTTGGCTTAATTGCTTTTTAAAAGATTCATTAGTTGGTAGAAATGAATCAAATTGATGAGACATGGGACCATGACCAATATCATGAAGTAATGCAGCGAGTCTTAACTCTTGAACATTTGATTCAGGTATTTGATCTACAGCTTCGAATACATCTGAGGTGTCGTTGTTCTTTTTTGTGAAGCGAAATGAATTCAATTGTAAATTTTTTAATACCTCATATGCTATATTCATAACACCAAGTGAATGCTCAAATCGAGAGTGAATAGCTGAGGGAAATACTTTATATAAAAATGTATTTTGTTTTATTGTTCTTAACCTTTGAAATAAAGGATCATCTATAAATTTAACTTCGATTTCAGTTAATCGAATAATTCCGTGTATAGGGTCCAGAATTTTACTAACTAGTTTCTTATCGAATTCCATTATTAACCTGTGATTTTTATATAATTATAATCTTTAAATGGGGACAAGTTATTATTTATCAATACTGCATTCAGTTTAAGTACATGTTTAAATATAAAGTTAATCGTAGTATTAGAATTTTTAATTATGACGCAAGAGTATTTATGATAAAAAGAATATTACTCTACTCTCTTTTCATATCTACTAGTGCTTTAGCTGGACTGGCTAAAGTTCAAGTAAATGGCTTTGACCTTGAATACGAGCTAGCTGGTAAAGGTAAACATACAATTTTACTTGAAGCGGGCGGTTCTGCTGGTTTAAGTGATTGGGACCCGGTTTTTGAATCACTTACCAAGCACGGTAAAGTTATACGGTATTCTCGTATTGGTAATGGTGGTTCTACGCAAATAAAGAAAAACTATAGCTCAGAAGAATATGCAGCTGAGGCTGCGTTATTACTCAAAACACTGAAAATAGAAGAGCCTGTTGTGTATGTTGCGCACTCTTATGGTGCTTATATTGCGCGTGTATTTGCTGCAACATACCCTAATAAGATTAAAGCGTTGATGTTGATTGAGCCTGCATCAGAGCACGATGTAGATATTATGCGCGCGATTGATTTGCCACGCGCTGAAAAAGAAATTGCAGCAATAAAGCTCGACGATATGAAAAACGGAATGTCGAATCAGTATTTAGATTTTTGGGCAAAACGCCCGCTGCCTGATTATCCACAAATTGCTGATATACCCGTGACAGTAATTGCCTCAGTTAAAAAGTATAAAAAGCCATCTGTATTATTTTTTACCGACAAAGCGCGTGAAATGTGGGGCGACTTACATTCAAAGTGGGCTAATGCATTTCCTCAAGGTGAAATAGTAATAACAAATAAAAGCTATCACTACCCGCAAAAAGATGAGCCAGAAATGGTTGTAGCCCAAGTAGTTAAGTTACTAGAACGCACTCAATAAGTTTAAGTTTCGTTGGTTGTTTTTATAAATATCAATTGTCGTAAATTAGTAATCTGGCATTAGACTAAAGTCTATAGATTAGATTTATTCACTTATTAGGTTTGTTTTAATCGTTTGTAGGTTTTGTGTTAATTCTCTAAAGTTCAGTTGTCGGCAACAAGCACGGCTTAACCAACAGGACTACGACCATGAAACTTACTCTTATCAAAACTATCGCTCTTAGCTCACTACTTACATGTTCAGCTGCTGCAATGGCTGATCAAAGTGATTACAAATTAATGGTTATTGAAACTGCAACAGCGCCACAGCCACTTGAGCAATCATTTAATAGCTGCGCACTGAATGTTAAGTCAAAAAATTACGCTGAGGCTGAAGCAATTTGTACTAAAGCAATTGCGCTTTTAAAAGACGCAGATGGCCCTAAATTTAAAGTACGCCAACTTACATCGTTTGCATTAAGTAACCGTGGTGTTGCACGTTTAAAAGCGAACAACGACACTGCTGGCCTTGCTGATTTATACGAAGCAAACCAAATGTCTACAAGTACAATGGTATCGCACAATTTAACTCGCGCTAAAGAAGATCTTTCTTTATAAGTATTTTATAAATGCTTTTATAAAGTGCTTACCAAAAGCATGTTATAAAATAGCGAGAGTAAAAAAACCCATGTTAGGTTAATTCCTAACATGGGTTTTTTTGTTTTATTTAACGCGTAAGTTAATACCTTAAATACGTTAATAGAGTAGGGTGTGTATTTATAATTAATATTTTGGGTATGCTTGTTTAGGCTACGCGAATATAATGCGAGATAACCATATAAAAAATAATAACCCTTCTGCTTTGCTTATTTTGAGTAAGGCATCATTAAATAAATATTGAGATTTAAACCATGGCACCAGGAACCAGCCTAAGCGTACTTGAAATAAGTGCGATATTTTTATCAATTACCGCGTTACTCACCTATGTAAACCATCGCTTTATTGGCTTGCCAACAACCATTGGCGTTATGGTTATTTCGATGCTTTTATCTATCGGCGCTATATTTTTGGGCTTTTTAGGGTTTGATGATCTTATAGATTACGAAGTGAGCTTGCTCGATCAGTTAGATTTTACTGAAGTTTTGCTCGATGGCATGCTCTCTATGCTGCTTTTTGCTGGGGCGCTACATGTAAATGTTAGCGATTTAAGGCGCTATAAATTGCCAATAGGTATTTTGGCCTGTGTTGGTACGTTGCTATCAACGGTTATTATTGCTGGTGCGCTTTATTTAGTACTTCCTTTGCTTGGTTTTGATTTAGCGTTTATTTGGTGTTTACTATTTGGCGCATTAATTTCGCCAACTGATCCTATTGCGGTAATGGGAATTTTACAATCTGCGGGTGCGCCTAAAAGTATTGAAACCGTGATTGCGGGTGAATCGTTGTTTAACGATGGTATCGGCGTGGTTATTTTTGTGCTTTTATTGGGTGTTTTATCAAGTGGTGATATTCCTACAACCTATTATGTAGCGCACACGCTGGCGGTTGAAGCCGGTGGCGGTATTGTTTTTGGTTTGGTATTAGGTGGTATTTTATATTACTTACTCAAAAGTATTGATAGTTACCAAGAAGAAGTACTACTTACTTTAGCGGGTGTTATTGGTGGTTATGCACTGGCTAGCCATTGGCATTTGTCGGGCCCACTTGCAATGGTAATGATGGGGCTAATGGTGGGCAATCATGGCCGTAGTATGGCTATGAGCGACAAAACACGCCATTACGTTGATTTATTTTGGGAGCTGATTGACGAAATTTTAAATGCCATTTTATTTGTACTCATAGGGCTTGAAGTCGTCATGATTGCATTTTCGAGTAACTTGTTTATTGCTGGTGGCTTAACAATTTTAATAGCGTTACTCGCACGTTTAATTGTTGTGGGTATAACAACCACTACATTTAATCAGCAATTAGAGTTGCCATCTGGTGCATGGAAAGTTTTAACCTGGGGTGGCTTGCGTGGTGGTATTTCGGTTGCACTGGTATTGCAGTTACCTGATGGGAACGAGCGCGATATTTTATTGGCTCTCACTTATGCGGTTGTGGTGTTTTCAATTTTAATTCAGGGTTTGAGTATTGGTAAAGTAGCCAAAACTATCCGTTAAATATAAATTGGTTAGATCAAACCTGTTAAATGTAATTTTTTAAAAAGCGTGTGAAATAGCTGTATTTCACACGCTTTTTATTTTTCTTATAAAACAAAAGGGCAATTAAAACGTAAAGCTGAGCTGCACACCGCTGTAAATATGTTCTTGTGCTTCCCAGTAGTCGCCATCTATTTGGCGTGCTCGAGTAAATACTTCTATTTTAAATGGCTTAAAGTGATAACCCGCTCCTATACCTGCGTAGCCGTCTATGTCGTTGTTCGATTTTTCTATTTGGTAGGTGTTATCGCCTCTATCGTTTTTAAAGGCGAGTTCGAACAGATCTAAGCCAAGCTCGGCGTATATAAAAAAGTCATTAAAATAACCAAGCTTCATGCCGTTGTCCCACGTTATAAACTCTTCTTGCTCGCCTTGTTTATTATCGATTACTGCCGCGCCAATTGCGCTTGTAAAAACAACACCAAAGTTACTGTAATTTTGCTTAACCATCATTTCTACACCCGCAGATGTAATGCTGCTATCGCCATTAAATTCTGACTTTATAAACATACCGGTGTTAGGCATGTTGTTACCGAGCAAAAGCCTTGCGTTAGCATTTTGGCTAAATGATAAAAGCGTGCTTAATAAAACAAAAACAGGAAGTGTGTGTTTCAAAAAAGTTAACCCATTAATGATGAAAAGTTACCAGAGCTGCAATTATAAATACATAACTTAGTATTGCATGTAATTAAATGTATAAATTTGTTTGATTGTTACTCAGCTATGCCAAAGTAAGGTGTTTAAAATAAAACCAACTAAAAAAAGGCATAAATAATTATATACATTTGAAAACGTAAAGTAGCGATTTTAGACACGTACGATGATGCGTAAGCTATTTAAATATATAGAAAAAGTTTAAACGTATTAGACTAAGGTCTATAGGTTAATTTTCTTCACTTATTAGGTTTGTTTTAATCGTTTGTCGGGCTTGTGTTAATTCTCTAAAGTTCAGTTGTCGGCAACAAGCACGGCTTAACTAATCAGGAATGTAACCATGAAAACACTTATCAAAACTATCGCTCTTAGCTCACTATTAACATGTTCAGCTGCTGCAGTAGCTGATGCAAGTGATTACAAATTAATGGTTATTGAAACTGCAACAGCGCCACAGCCACTTGAGCAATCATTTAATAGCTGCGCACTGAATGTTAAGTCAAAAAATTATGCGCAAGCGGAAGAAATTTGTACTAAAGCAATCGCACTTTTAAAAGACGCAGATGGCCCTAAATTTAAAGTACGTCAACTTACGTCATTCGCATTAAGCAACCGTGGTGTTGCACGTTTAAAAGCCCATAACGACACTGCTGCACTTGCTGATTTATACGAAGCATCAAAATTGTCTAACAGCTCAATGGTATCGCACAACTTAACTCGCGCTAAAGAAGAATTATCGTTATAAAAAACCTTTATAACGTGTTTTATAAAGTGCTTACTAAAGCATAATATAAAATAGCGAGAGTAAAAAAGCCGATGTTGGGTTAAACCCCAACATCGGCTTTTTCGTGCTTATTAACTTTGTATTGTGTTATACCAGTCCGCAATAATACTTAATCATTTTGCGGGGCTAAACGTGTCGCTACCTGCGTTAAAAAATTCTCATTTAGAACAACCAAATAGCGAATTTTTTGCCTAGCTATCAACACGTTTTTTCATCCTCAAAATAGATCACTTAATTAAGCGAATTGGTATTATTAAAAAATAATAAAACTGTATTCTGTTATTTATTATTTAGTGATTTCCATGGTTTTTAACTTATTGTAATTACTGGGTATTTTTTTTGGTGTTAGACTAAAGTCTATAGGTTAGATTTATTCACTTATTAGGTTTGTTTTTATCGTTTGTGGTAATTAAGCTAACACTCTAAAGTTTAGTTGTCGGCAACAAGTACGACTTAACTAATTAGGAATATAATCATGAAATTTACACTTTTAAAAACCATCGCTCTTGGCTCATTATTAACTTGCTCAGCTGCTGCAATGGCTAAACAAGGTGACTATAAATTAATGGTTATTGAAGACTCTGTAACTGCAGCACCCGCATTTGAAAAATCATTTAATAGCTGTGCTTTAAATGTTGAATCAAAAAACTACGAAGAAGCAGAAGCTATTTGTACACAAGCAATTGCATTGCTTAAGCAAAGCCATGGTCCGCGTTTAAAAGTACGTGAACTTACATCGTTTGCATTAAGTAACCGTGGTGTAGCGCGTATTAAGGCTCAAAAAGACACTGCTGGTATTTCTGATTTATATGAAGCGGTTCAAATTTCTAAAAACTCACTTGTAACACATAACTTAACTCGCGCTAAAAAAGAGTTATCTTTATAAGAATGCTTGCATAAAGCGCTTATAATTTAGCGAGAGTATAAAAGCCCATATTAGGTAGCACCTAATATGGGCTTTTTTGTATGTTTGCATAACCGTAGTTACCTATTAAATACACTCCTTTTAATAAAACAGCTTTACTGAATAATAGTGCTTTTAAAGGTGATTTTTAGAGCCTTACGTTACTAATTTATATTGGTAAGTACTTGTTACCTAAAACATAGATCCATAAATATAGAAACATAGGTAAAAATATAGTTTTTTAGCATGATTAAACTGTGCAGTAAAACGGGATTATTTTATTTAAGCTGTTGTTTTTAATTGATAATAAAATCTAATGTCTTTGACTTTAGTCTGTTTTTATTTGAAAATCGAAGTAATATATATTTTATAGCATTGACGCCACGTGGATGCTAATCACTGTTTTGTGATGAATAGCTAGATATGACTTTTGTTTTATTTTTAGTCCCACCTCAATATTACTAAAAATTAAACAGGGAATAGAGTAGTTATTAACTTGCGCAATAAAAATAAAAAGCGCAAATAAAGGGATTTAAAAATGCGATTTAAACTAAAAAAAATAGCTGCCTTGTTATTCGGGGTAGGTATTAGCCTTTCTGTATTTGCCGAAGATATAGAGCTTTACGTAAACCATAATGTTGAAACCGACGAAAACCCTCGCGTGCTTATTGTGTTTGATACTTCAGGAAGTATGAAGACTAAGCTGCCTAATGGGGGCCCTAGAAAAATCGATGCTGGTATAAGCGCTATGACCCAGTTAGTAAATGATAATAGCTCGATTGATTTTGGTTTAATGCGTTTTAATGGCAATGATGGTGGTTATGTTATGGCTGGCCTAGGCTCCTCACATGATAAAATATTGGGCCAAATAAAAAAGCTGCCTGCTAGCGGGAATACACCTATCACTGAGACCTTATGGGAAGCTTACCTATATATGACGGGGCAGACGGTTTGGTATGGGCAAAATACGGATAAACGAGATACTACGATTGAGAGAGAGCAAAGTGGTAGTGATATACCTCGTTACGTTTCTCCTTTTCAACAGGCTGTTGGTGCAGATGAGCGCTGTGATAACTCAATTAGCTTAATACTAATGACTGATGGTGATCCGACGCAAGATACTAACCGAAACGATGATATCAAATCATTATACAAATCTACTTTTGGCTCAAATCCCACTAAAACAAGTAGTAGTTATCTAGCCGCTTTAGCTCAGATAATACATGGTACAAGAGATGTTGAAGTTGACTTGTACGACACCACGCCAGAGGTTGCCGATACTGGGCGAGTTTTTACTATCGGTTTTGGTAGTGGCATGAGTACAAATGGTAAAAAACTATTAGAAAAAACCGCTTTATTGGGAGGAGGCGAGTACTTACATGCAGATACATCAACTGAACTTTCTGAAGCGCTTAATAATACAATATCGAAAATACGCGAAGTTAACGATAGTTTTTCATCTCCTACGGTAGCAAGTAACAATGTTGACCAAACTCGTAGCCGAGAGTCAATTTATTTTGCGATGTTTTACCCAGAAACAGGCGCACGCTGGAGCGGGAATTTAAAAAAGCTTAAAGTGTCTGGTGCAAATATTGTAGATTCAACTGATAAAATAGCTTTAGATAATAATGGGTTGATTGATGAAAAAGCACGAACTTTTTGGCTGCCAACTAATAAGCCTGCAGATGGGAATTTAGTAGCCCAGGGTGGCGTAAATTTACTTTTATCAACTTTAGACCCTGATAGCCGTAAAATCTACATAGATAAAACGGGCAGTATTATTGATTTTACTTTTGATAAAGTACAAACCATTTTAAATTTAGCGACAGGTACAGTTACCGATCTTGCCCCTGATTTGATTCCTAATATTGGGTTAACTTTAGAGGAAGATGATATTAGCTGGGCACGAGGGGTTGATGTTGATAATGAAGATGGAGATGACTCATCAGTAGATCAGCGAATCAATATTTTTGGCGACCCTTTGCATTCAAAACCGGTATCTATAGATTACGGCGATGGAAGTATTCATATACTTGTTGGTACTAATGCCGGCTTTTTACATATGTTTGAAGACAAAGGCGATACGGTTGAAGAAAAGTGGGCTTTTACACCTGCTGCCCTATTAAAAAACATTCCTGCTTTGCGTAGTAATCTTGCAAATACAAAAGTGTATGGCATGGATGGGCCTATAAGTGTGTTCTTTAATAATAAAGGCTCAAATAGCGAAGGGTTAAACGATGGTGTTATTAGAGCAAGTGATAATGATGAAGTATGGGCATTTACAGGCATGCGCCGAGGCGGTAAAAATTACTACGGCCTGGATATAAGTGACCCAAAAAAACCTAAAAAATTATGGAATAAGCCAATTGTTGGTGGCTCTGAAGAATTTAAATATTTAGCACAAACATGGTCTAAACCTCAAATTGCTTACATTAAAGCGTTTGGTGAGGATCCATTGCTGATATTTGGCGCAGGCTACGATACAAACAAAGATAATGCGATTAGAACAACAGATGAAACCGGGCTAGGTATTTACATTGTTAATGCTAAAACTGGCGAAAAGGTATGGGCGCTCACTCCAGATGAACATGGTTTTACCGGAGAGCACAGTATTGCAGCGGATGTAACTACGCTTGACTCAGATTACGATGGGTATATTGACCGAATTTATGCAACCGATACTGGCGGTAATATTTGGCGTGTAGATATTCCCACCGATGATGAAGATGAGATTACTCACTTTAAACTTGCTGAACTTGGCAGTACATTAGCGTCACAAGACAGACGTTTTTTTTATAAACCGTTAGTTGCTAGAACGCTGTTTAGTAAAGTTACTAAAACCAATTATGGTGGTGAAATGATCACCACCCGTTTAGACACCCCGTACGACGCAATTGTGATAGGCAGCGGAAATCGCTCAAACCCACTTGCTACTAATGAGCAAGATCAGCTGTATATGATCCGTGATGAAAACACCCTAACAAAAATATTTACTGAATTTCCAGCCCCAATAGTGCCAGATGATTTAATGAAAATGAATGAAGACCCATTTGGTAACGCACTTGATGACGTTGATAAATTTGTTAATCTTGAAGTTAAGTTAGCCGAATTTAAAGGATGGCGATATGAATTAGGGACGGGCGAAAAGTCCCTTGCTGCAGCAACGGTCGTTGGTGGGGTTGCTTACTTTACTTCCTTTACGCCTGCATCTTCATCATCAACACAAAACCAATGTTCGTTAACGGGTGGCGGTGGTTCGCTTTATGCCTTTCATTTGCATTATGGAACGAAGGTTTATGACGATGTGAAATTTGCAACAAGTAATGATGTACCAGATACACCGAAACTATTTTTTGGGGAAGGCCCGTCGTGTGCAGATAATGATGCGGATGGTAAGTGCGATTGGGATGATGCAACGGATGTAACGCAAGTTAGTCAGTTTTATTTAATAGGCCCTGGGGTTAAAGGTTCTGATAAGCCGATAAAAGCTATTGAAATACTTGGGCCAAATTTAAATGTTGAAGGTGGAAAAGTTAAGCTAGTAAATGGCGCTGAACCAATTGGTTTTGGCTTTAAAACCCAACAAACATATATTTATAAACGCGAAGAAAACGATAGTCAGGCACATTAAAAACACGATGTTATAGACATAAGCCACCTTAATTAGGTGGCTTTTTAATTTTAAGAGCGAATCAAAAATGCTGATGGTTTGCTTATATAATTGTTTTATAGTTATCGAAGCGCTCTAAACCAACCCATGTATGATACACATTCGTTTACAAAATACTGCCTATCACTCAAGCCCTTTATTTTAGGTACCTGTAGTCCATATTAGTCAACAATAGCTGGTCTTAGTTATATTTAATTAACAAATGTAAGAGCGAAATTTAACATGACGTGTCACCATATAGGTACAGGGCATGTTAACTTGTTGCCATCCCCCCATAAATATTCAATAAATTTCTGTTGTTTAAATTTACTTA
>NZ_PJBK01000100.1:0-134147 GCF_002836155.1 Pseudoalteromonas sp. GutCa3
TCAATGCGCCTTTTTTTGTACCTCAAAGCCTGTTAGATTAAATAACACACTATTTTCTAAAGGATTAGTCATGCGTTTATTAACCGCTGTTTTTATAGGTAGTTTATTTATAGTTTCCAATAACACACTTGCAGAGCCTGATTTAAAACAGCAAACAATTAGCTATACGCAACAAACACATACAATCAATTCAGCAATTTTAAACGAACAGCGCACAGTTGTCGTTCAGTTACCTAAGAGTTACCAAGCTAATCCAAACAAAGTTTATCCAGTTATTTATCGCCTAGATGGCGCGGGTAACATAACGCTTATAAGTGCTGTAATGGATCGACTGCAAAATAATAATCGTGCGCCTGAGGTTATTATTGTCGCTATTGAAAACACCAATCGCTTAAGAGATTTATACCCCACAGTTAATAAAGAGCCACAAGGCCCGGTAGGTGAAGGCGGAGGCGCAGCAAAGTTTTTAGCATTTATTGAGCAAGAGCTTATGCCCTTGATTAATAAAAGCTATCGTACGCATAACTTTAATGTGATTGCTGGGGGCTCAGCAGCAGGCGTGTTTGCACTTTATACTATGCAAGCTAACCCTGAGCTTTTCCAAGCGCATATTGCTTACAGCCCTGCCGTTTGGTGGAACTATGGCGCACCGGTAAAAGCGACTAAGTCGTTTATTAATAAATCAAAAGACCTGAATAACTATGTTTATATAAATATTGGCGAAGAAGCTGGCTTAATGCGTGAGCGATATAATGAGCTGCAGCAAGCTTTACAATCTAATAGCTTGCCAAATTTACGCTTTTTCAGTGACGCATTTGAAAATGTATCGCATAACTTAACATCTGCCGCCGGGGCCTTTAATGCCTACCATCATTTATTTTTACCCAAACAAATGCCCATGAGTGCTTTAAGCGATGATATAGAATCTATTGATGTTTATTATAAAAAGTTATCTCAGCAATGGGGGGAGCAAATAACACCTCCAGAGGCGGCTGTTAGGCAACTTGGTTACAACCTAGTAAATATGCAGCAATATGAGCGGGCTGTGGCAGTATTTAAGCATAATGTTAAGCATCACTCACAATCTGTTGATGCACTATGGGGGTTAGGTTATGGCTATGAATTACAAGGTAATATACAACAGGCACTTATTAAAATAGAGGCTGCTTTAAATGTCGTAGATACCACATACCCCTATTTAGATACCTTAAAAGAGACTAAAAGTAGATTACAAACACAGTTAAATAAAACCCAGTAATATAAAAGGACAATGCGCGGGGGTAGCCTGCGCTTACAGTTACCTTTACAACACGCCGCTGATATTTAAATCACTAATCTCTACTTAATAAGCGCTAAATACGCTAAAATTACAGGCTACTTTTTTAGCAATAAGCCCGTAATAAATATGACCTCAGCCACAAGCCCTAGCACTTTTTCCGAACTTGGCCTTATTCCAGAGCTATTAGCTCGATTAACCGATTTGGAATATACCCAGCCTACACCTATTCAAGCTAAGGCTATACCTAGTGTGCTTGCGGGTAGTGACCTAATTGCAGGGGCAAATACCGGTTCAGGTAAAACAGCAACGTTTGCATTACCTATGTTGCAAAAAGCTTTCCTTGAGCAGGGCGCTAAAAATACTGCTAGCAAAGGTAATTTTGTAACGGGGCTTATTTTAGTACCGACGCGTGAGCTTGCTACGCAAGTGGCCGATAGCGTTAAATCGTATTCTGCTAACTTTAATGGCGCAATTAAAACGGTGGCCGTGTTTGGTGGTGTGTCGGTTAATACACAAATGCAGACACTGCGCGGCGGCGCCGATATTATTGTGGCAACACCTGGTCGCTTACTTGATTTAATCTCAAGCAATGCGATTAAGCTCGATAATGTAACTACGCTTGTGCTTGATGAAGCCGACCGTATGCTAAGCCTTGGCTTTACCGAAGAGCTGGCTGATCTTTTAGCGTTAATGCCTGCTAAAAAACAAACCATGTTGTTTTCAGCAACTTTCCCTGAGCAAGTTAAGCTATTAACGCAAGAGCTTTTAAACGACCCAGTTGAAATACAAGTACAAAACAAAGATGAAAGCACCTTAGTACAGCGTGTTTTTACCGTAAACAAAGGTGAAAAAACCACAGTTTTAGCACATTTAATTAAAACGCATAAATGGCGCCAAGCGCTGATTTTTGTGAACGCTAAAAAAGACTGTGAGCATTTAGCGGCTAAGCTTGAAAAACGGGGTGTTAATGCACAAGTGTTTCATGGCGATAAAGGCCAAAGTGAGCGAACTCGTGTAATAGAAAAATTTAAAGCGGGCGAAATCGAAGTACTTATCGCAACCGATATTGCTGCACGTGGTTTGGATATTGAAAAGCTGCCAGTGGTAATAAACTTTAATCTACCACGCAGTCCTGCTGATTACATGCACCGTATTGGTCGAAGCGGCCGTGCTGGTGAAGTAGGCTTAGCGCTTTCATTGGTTGATTATGAAGATTTGCATCACTTTAAAATAATCGAGAAGAAAAACAAACTACGCCTAGAGCGTGAAGAAGTAACCGGTTTTGCTGTAAACCAAGCAAACCTTGATGCAGCTGATGCGCTTAAAAATGAAAAGCCAATGGCAAAACCAGAAGGCACAGGCAAGAAAAAGAAAAAAAATAAAGCCGATGATATAGATGATGTGTGGAGTGGCTGGCGCCGTAAGTAACAATAGAGCTAAATAAATAGCTGTAAAAACCCGTAATTAGTAAACCTAATTACGGGTTTTTTGTTTTGTGGCTTTAACTTAAAGCGTTAGTTTTAAATTAATGGTCGTGATCTTCATCTTCTATTTCTTGTGCAATCCCTAACCAGGTAATGCTTGCAGGTGGAAAAGTTAACTCTAGCTCACTTTCAATTTCTAGATCTTCAAGGTGTACTTGCACTATGTGTTGAGCAATTGGATCGGCAATATAAGCAAACTGACCACTTTGCGCCACTGTCATACTAAAGCTCATTCCTTCGGGCATTGTGGTTACGTCTGCTTGAGTAATATCTACTTGGCCTGCGAGTTCCCAGTGCATTTCACCGTCATGTTCATGCCCAGTAAGTACATTTAAAAAGCCTAGGCTGTCGAGTATTAAAAAGTGTTCACCACTGGCTGAAAAAGAATAAGAAACAGCACTTGCACCATCAGCAAGTTGCCATTCTACTTCTTCCATTTCGGCATTTTCAGGATGAATGCTAAGCAATACTGAACCACTGCCATCATGCCCTGCGGCAATACCAAAAATTGTGTCATTGTTTTTATGGCCGTACAAAGTACCAATGCGCTGATCGCCTACGGCATCTATATTTACAACTTTTTGAGCGCTGTATACATCATCTTGCTGATGGGCAATCAATACACCATCACCACAACCAAATACAACATAATCGTGATTTTGTGCTGCGCCGTGTAAATCGGGGCAGGTTATTTCAAACGTTTGCTCTAGTTCGTAATTACCATCGTGAAGATGATAAACACCCACTTGATCGGGAAGTACTTTGGCATTAGATGTATTACTTGCATCGTCGCGGCGAATGGTTGAGAGTAAATGCTTGCCGCGAGGCTCAGCTACACCATGCATGTTAATGTCGTAGTTAATGCCCGTGAGTGTAGCTGTTGTATTGGTAATATCGTTATCGGTTAGCACTTCTACTGAGGCAGGCGTACCGGTTTCTGCATCGCCATCGTAAAATATTGCTAATTGCCCGTCGTGAGTTATTAAGTGTGTTGGGCGACTACCACTTGTTAGCTCGTAGCTACTAAATGCAGGGCCTTGCTCATAATCATGCAAGTGCTCTGCGTGATCTTCGCGCCACATACCGCCGTCTATAAACCCTAGGTAATCTTGAGTACGATTAGCAATAACAGCATAACGAAAGCCTGGTGATGCAGATAACGTGTTTGAGTCATTGTTTAGTGTAAATGTATCAAGTAATTCGTTGTTGTCTAAATCAAAAAAGCTAGCTTCGTTACTGTCACCTGCCAGAACGGCAAGTCTGCCAAGTGAGTCTATGGTATAGCCGTCGTCATGGTCGTGATCATCATCATGATTGTGCTCGTCTTCTACAACAATAGGATCTTTTTCCACAATGTTGGTTTCTGCATCGCCACAGGCCGTAATAAATATAGCGCTAATAGCGAGTGCAATAAGCTTTAATTGATATAGTTTTTTCATGTTTATTTCCTTTAATTATAATTTTTTAACGCTTAAAAATAACCGCGAATACCTAGCGCAAAACTACGTCCTGGACGTGGCGCTATATCCTTTACAAACGAGCTGTGCACGCGTGCTTCTGTATCTGTTAAGTTAGTGCCTCGTAGGTACACAGACATATCTTGGTTTAACACTGAAAGGTCGTAAGAGATGCTCGCATCAACTAAGGTGTAACCGTCTGTGGCTGTTTCTTGTGGGGCTGTGCGGTCTTGCTTTTGATAGCGAGTTACGTGAATATGCGCACTGAGTTTATCTGTTTGATAGCTTAGCTCGCTGCCAAAACGAAGCGGTGGTGTACGGGGTAAATCGCCGCCGTCTTTAAGGCGTGCACGAACGTAGTCAGAGAATACATCTAGCTTAAACTCATCTGTTAATTGCCACGCAATTTGCGCTTCAAAACCATGTAAAACTACATCATCTGTTTTAAATAAATAAACGGGTAGCTCTGATGAATGGTCGTGTTCGTCAACGCCTTCTTCTTCATCGCCATGGTCGTGTCCACTTTGTGCGTATAAACCGGTGTCTATTTGGTAATAATAGTTATCTACTTGGTTGTAAAAGGCATTTAAAATAAAGCCAACATCGCCTTGAGTTTTACGTAGGGTTAAATCGATATTATTGGCTGTTTCCAGGTCAATTGCTTGTTCAGATAAACCCAAATGGCCATCTTCATCTAAATCAAATAGTGCGCCTACTTCGTAAGTGCCAGTGCCAATATGCGGCCCAAACGATAACAACTCAGAGGCAGAAGGTGCACGTTCAGAGCGCGATACCGAAAGCCCTAAGTTATAGTTAGATGTAAAATCCCATACTACCCCTGCCGATAAACTGACTGGCGTAAATTCATGCTCTACATCAAATACGCGAGTGGTTTCTGCGCTTTCTTCGTGGTCATGATCATGCTCGTCGGCTTCTTCTGCTTCATCGTGTGCGTGAGCGTCAATATTTGGCAGTAATACGTCGCCTGCTTCAATTGTTACACGCTCTATGCGCCCACCTAACTGCACTAAAAAATTCCCAAAGTGCCTTTCTTCCATTAACGCTACAGCAAAGCTTTCGGTCTCTGATGGAGGAGTAAAGGCCTCTTCACCTTGTGCTTCAACATCGCTTTGCTTGTAATGAAAGCTAATACCGCCATTCCATTCGTTAAATTGGTTATGCAGTAGGTCTATGCGTAATTCGTTGGTTTCGTTTTTAAAGGTAGTGCCAACAGCGCCGCTCTCAATTTCAGCGTGTTCGTAGTCGGTATGGCCAACGCGCAGATTTATTTTGTTTAGCCATTTATTATCTAGGTTGTACTCACCTAATAATTGCACTTTAGTTTGCTCTAAATCAGCAAATACGCTTTCTTCTTCGTCGTTGTGTTCTTCCTCTTCTTCCTCGCCGTGCGTATGACCAGGAATACCGTATTGACGATTAAATTGCTCTACTGCTAAGCCAATAAAGCCGTTATCCATTAAATAGCTAGCGCCAACAGTAAAACCGTCAGACTCTTCATTACTGTTTTCAACTTTATAGTCACCACGATGCTCTTCACCGTCGCTATCTATATCGGCAGCTACAGGTACCCCGTAGTCATCGGCCTCACGCCAAAATGCATCGGCGTAAAAAGCCACCGAGTCTGTGCCTGTTGTGGCATTAAACGAGGCCACTTTTTGGTTATCTACCGAGTTATGTTCTAGGTTCCATTCACCACGCGTGGTGCTGTCGGTAGGTACGCGGTTATCTACTACATTAACCACACCACCAATTGCGCCACTGCCATAAAACAGCGTTGCAGGGCCGCGTAATACTTCAATTTGTTGTGCGGTAGACGCCTCCGATGCAACAGAGTGATCGGGGCCAACGCGCGAAACATCACTAACATCAAGGCCATTTTGAGTAATAAGTACGCGAGGGCCGCTTAAACCACGAATAATAGGTGTGCTGGCTACTTTACCGTGAAAATTTGTATTAACGCCTGGGAGTTTTTCAAGGCTGTCACCAAGGGTTGCAGCTTGTTGTCGTCTTAGTTGTTCGCCAGATAAAACACTAACAGGCGATGCAGATTCCATTGCCGACATATGAATAGGGGTCGCTTCAATATCAATAACTTCAATAGGCGAGCGCTTTAAATTAAAAGTAACCGATTGGTTTTCATCATTAGTTATTGTTATATCGCGATGAAGATGCGCATAACCAGGGGCTACAACGTGAAGCTCTTTTAAGCCATTTTTTAGTTCTGTTATAACAAATTTACCGTTTTCATCGGTGGTTACTTTAAGATCTGAGCCTTCAACTTCTACCGTTGCATTGGTAACTACTTTACCTTTGTTGTTTAAAACAACGCCTTCTATTGTGGATGCAAGCACACTAGCCGGCAATAAAGCTGCTATGAGAACAGCTAATTGTGATCTACGTTTCATTTGACTACCTTGTTGGATGTTATATTATATCAATTATGCGAGTAATGTTATAATATATCAACAGCAATTAACTGATGTTATTAAAATGTCTCCTTAAAAGTAACGTTTTTGAGTGGAGACACTGATTTAGTAGAGGAAATAATGAAGTCGAGTCAAAGTGTTATGGATCGTATGGCGATTGGGTTATCGTTAATGTGCACAGTACATTGTTTTGCAACCCCGGTTATTTTAGCGCTATTGCCAAGCTTTGCTGTACTGCAAATAGATAGTGAACAGTTTCATTTATGGATTCTTGCGGCGGTACTGCCAACCAGTTTGTTGGCATTGAGTTTAGGCTGTAAAAAACATAAACGTACACGTTATATGGTGTCTGGTGTAACAGGCTTAGCTTTTATGATATTTGCCGTATTGCTAGGCCATGAAGTGCTTGAAAAAGCGCTAACCTTAATAGGCTCAGCGTTTATTGCTGTAGCCCATTGGTTTAATTATCAGCAATGTCTTAAACAGAATGACGACAACTGCCCGTGTTCAGGCAGTGAGCCAGATCAAGTGGTTTAATGCTATAAGTGCTGGTGGTTTAAACGAAAGCTATACTGGCACTTTATCTTTTATTTAAACTTTGTTTTTTGGATAGCTTAAATATTCGCTAAAAGTACTTTAAAGTAGGTACTTAATTTATTTTTAGCTTAGGTTAACCAATACAGTGCCTCTTATTTTAAAATCTCTTTTGCTTTTAAGCGCCTTAATATGTTTTAAATTAAGCGCAAATACCCCTTATTCAATACCCCGAAGTAACGTGGTTGAGCTCATTGAGCCCGTTAGCGAGCGGGCGTATCCTGTGTATATTCAGCTTCCTAAATCATACCAAAAGCAGCCTAATAAAACGTATCCAGTTATTTATGTAACCGATGCACCGTATACCTTTCCCATCGTTGCTGGGGCTACACGATTCCCTATGAATAGTGGCAAAATGCAACAGGCTATTATTGTAGCAATTGGCTATGAAAAAGGGTCCGCTGGCTCTAACAGCCGAATTAGAGATTACACGCCTACCTTTGCAAAAGATTGGAAAAAGCAAACAGGTAATACCAAAGGACATATTCAGTTTTTGCAAAGTACAGTTTTTCCTTTTATTGAAAAAAACTATCGGGCCAGTAACTTACAAAGAACCTACATGGGGCATTCGTTAGGCGGTTTATTTGGCGCGACTATTTTATTAACGATACCCGATTTATTTAGCAATTATATTATTGGCAGCCCATCGGTTTGGTTTGATAACAATGCACTATTAGCGTTAAAAGTGAATAAGCCAAAATTGCCTATAAGGGTATATATATCAGTTGGATCTATGGAAACGCCAGCTTTCGGCGAAGGGCAAAATATGATTGAAGGTGCTGCGCAGCTTGTGCAAAAAGTTAATGCACTTAAAAGTGACAATATAGAATTAAAAAGTATTGTTATTGAAGGGGCTAGTCATGCAACTGCGTTTCCAACAACAGCAATCCAAGGCCTAGATTGGGTGCTGGCTGCAGAATAATGAAGTATGATTTTTATATCGGTTCGTACTAATATGTTGCTTTAGAAAAATTAATAAGGAAATTATATGTCGGTTGAATTATGGTCAGATGATAGGTTGAATCGAAAACAAGAAGGACAATGGCTTGTTCAGTTTTTAACGAGTAAATACGCAATATTAGAGGCTGAGCATAGTAAAAACTATGTATTAAATGTCAATGCAGAATGGGGCTTTGGTAAAACATATTTTATTAATAACCTCGCAGAAGAGCTAAAAGAAAAGAAGCATGTAGTTGTATGTTTTGATGCATGGAAAAATGATTTTTCTGAAAATGCTTTACTTAGTTTTATTGCTGAAATAAATGAAGAATTGACTAATCAAGGCTTACTTAGTGCGACCGATGGTAAATTAGCTGGTATTGCAAGATCAATGAAAAACGCAGCACTTCCTTTACTCGGTGGTTTTTTTACTAAACAGCTTTTTGGTATGTCTCTTCAAGGGGTTGAGGCTTTACTTGAAGATGAGCAAGAGAGTGAGGGGGCTTCTGTCAAGGGGGCTGAACAGCCTGGTTTGTCAAAAGATATTACTACTGTTGCTTCTTCAATCTCTACAAAGGCAGCTGAATTAGCACTAAAAGAGTATCAAACAACAAAAAATGCTATAGGCCATTTTAGGGAAAACCTAAGGCTATTAGTAGAAGGTTTAGAAGGTAGCGCTTCATTCAAAGCTCCTCTATTTATCTTGATTGATGAGTTAGATCGTTGCAAGCCTTCTTATAGTATCCAATTGTTAGAGACAATTAAGCATTTATTTAATGTCGAAGGCGTCTACTTTATTGTCGCTACTGCATCAGAGCAGCTAAGCCATTCGATTAATGCTGTCTACGGTGAAAAATTCGAATCTAAACGTTATTTAAATCGATTTTTTGATCAAGAATATTCACTTAAAAGCCCAGATAAAGAAAAGTACTGTAACTTTATTTGGTCAAAGTATTTGCCTAATGAAACTGTGTTCGTTCCGGTTTTCCAAGCGGATAATAAATCAGAAGATATAATAAATATTGGCATACTCAGTAAGGTTGCGGAGTATATGCGGGCTGGTTTAAGGGATATTGAACAAGCAGTTAAGCTTTTATATGCAATTCAATTAACACAAGAAAAGACTGATTATCTATTTTCATTACCTTTGTTTTATATCATTGTGTTAAAAATCAGACACCCCGAAATTTATCCGTATTTCAAAAATAAATGGGGGCCGAATATCTTCAATCAAACACACGGTAGTAAATTTGCTGAGTTTCAACAAGATAACTTTGATTTAGCGACTACTTACAAAGGTATAATCGATTATAAAATAAGTGAATCAGTAAAGCTGTTTTGTGATCCAAATA
This sequence comes from Pseudoalteromonas sp. GutCa3, assembly GCF_002836155.1. NCBI lineage: Bacteria > Pseudomonadati > Pseudomonadota > Gammaproteobacteria > Alteromonadales > Pseudoalteromonadaceae > Pseudoalteromonas > Pseudoalteromonas sp. GutCa3. Next base: position 9,553 of record NZ_PJBK01000100.1, read on the forward strand.
CTAAACTTTATACTCCTGATTTAACTCCTCCTCAAGGACGAGGTGTACCTGTAAAAAGCTTAAAAGATCATATAGAAAAAGGACTTTATGATGCGAATAGAAATCGAGGGTTTAAGTTAATTAAAGATTTATCGAATTACATACATATAGTTGAGCAAGCGGGTCAGCTATCTTAAACAGCAGTCTATATGAGTAAAGGTTATCAGCTAGGTTATTCAGTTTTTTTTTAACAAGCACAAAAAAAGCGACTACCCAATATGGTGTCGCTTTTTTAGTAAGTAGTATTAGCCTACTTATAAAAGGCTTCAACAGTGCCTTTTCTTGTAAGTAAAAGTGGTTGTCCGCGACGATCAAGGCCTTTTGGAGATGCAAACTTTATCCAACCTTCGCTGATGCAGTATTCTTCAACATCAAAACGCTCTTTGCCGTTGAACGTGATACCAATATCGTGTTCAAAAACTTCTTCCACATGATGTGGGCTACGTGGATTAATAGAAAGGCGATCTGGTAAAGCAGGTTTTGCGGTAGTGTCGTTCATGGTCATATTCTATATTGAATGAAGTATGCGCTATTGTAGGCAATACAAAGCTTTCGCTCAAGAGAGATAGTAGTAAATGTGTTTAAAAATGTACTAATTAATGAGTTGTGTATACAAATGAGATTGCGCTTGGAAAATATTTACAGAGGAGGGTTTGAAGATATTCGACTAAATAATTATAAAGGTAAATATATTAATGGGTTATCTCTAACCCACTAAATTGTTTAGCAATTAGATGCTAACAATGTTCTCAGCTTGTGGGCCTTTTTGACCTTGAGTAACAGTAAACTGTACTCGTTGGCCTTCAGCTAAAGTTTTAAAACCGTCGCCAGAGATTGCGCTAAAATGTGCGAACACGTCTGCGCCAGATTCTTGCTCGATAAAACCAAAACCTTTTGCTTCGTTAAACCATTTTACTGAACCAGTAGTTGTAGTAGACATAATATGTATCCTAAAAAATTAATATAAGTGTGCCTGAAAAGAGGCGATTGAGCCGGAAAAAATAGTTAACTTGAGGATATCGCGTAGGATTATTACTAAAACAACGGGGTACTAACAAATAAAACAAAACTTCTTTCAAACTAGTATTCAAAATGGGTTATTACTAACCCATTAAATTGTGTAGCAATTAGATGCTAACAATGTTCTCGGCTTGTGGACCTTTTTGACCTTGAGTAACAGTAAACTGTACACGTTGGCCTTCAGCTAGAGTTTTGAAACCGTCGCCAGAGATTGCGCTGAAATGTGCGAACACGTCTGCGCCAGATTCTTGCTCGATAAAACCAAAACCTTTTGCTTCGTTAAACCATTTTACTGAACCAGTAGTTGTAGTAGACATAATATGTATCCTAAAAAATTAATATAAGTGTGCCTGAAAAGAGGCGATTGAGCCGGAAAAAATAGTTAACTTGAGGATATCGCGTAGGATTATTACTAAAACAACGGGGTACTAACAAATAAAACAAAACTTCTTTCAAACTAGTATTCAAAATGGGTTATTGCTAACCCATTTTAACGAAAGCAATTAGATGCTAACGATGTTTTCAGCTTGTGGACCTTTTTGACCTTGAGTAACAGTAAACTGTACACGTTGGCCTTCAGCTAGAGTTTTGAAACCGTCGCCAGAGATTGCGCTGAAATGTGCGAAAACGTCAGGACCAGATTCTTGCTCGATGAAACCAAAACCTTTTGCTTCGTTGAAAAATTTAACTGTACCAGTTGTAGTATTAGACATAATAGTATCCTAAGAATTAATAAAAGTGCGCCTTAAATTAGGCAATTTAACAGGAAGAAAACATACATTTAACTGAGGATAACGCGAAGGATTATTACTAAAACAACGTGGTACTTACAAATAAATAGGGTTTTCTGTCAACCCGATGCCAAGCAGGATAACAGTAAATTGAGCTATATACCAAGCCCTATTGTAAATTTATTTTAGAGTAAGTGCTTTATTAGTTTGTTTGTTTTTTAACTAACCAGTCATGATTAAGGTGAACTTTTTTGCGTCTTAATTTGAGTTAATTTTAATTTAATCAATGCTTTACGTTTGTATTGGCACGCGGTTCTAGAGTAGGTAAAATGCAAGTTTTAAGTGGTTAAAACATGACCTAATTACCTACTGATTTTTTTGATATATACCTTAAATAACTTGATTCATTAGCTCCAAATTACAAATCCAAGTATTAATAATGCAATCCAAAGTGTTTCAGCCACAATTAAAATAATGGGTTTCATACCTACTTCGGTAAGCTTTCCTAAATTAGTTTTCATTCCTATAGCTGAAATAGCCGCAATTAAAAAGAACTGCGAAAGTTCGTTAGCGGTTTCAAGTACTATTGTAGGAAGTGAAAAGCAGCTATTTATTATCATGAGTATTACAAAGCCAATTAAAAAACCAGGTACTTTAGGTAATTCTCCGTGTTTTTCTTTGTTTGAGCGATTAATAACGACCATCATAATAAGTACAACAGGTAGTAGCATGGCAACACGTACAAGTTTAGTTAGAGTTGCTATATCGCCTGTCTCTGGTGATACCGAATAACCTGCACCCACTACCTGGGCTACATCATGTATTGTGCCACCTAAGAATACGCCTGCATTATGGGCGTCAAACTCAAGATAATTAACCACAATAGGGTAGAGGATCATAGCAAGGGTCGACATAGCTGTTACGCCAATAACGGTTAATAAGGTGTCGCGCTCTTTATGTTCGCTGTTTGGCATAATAGACGAGATAGCCAGCGCAGCAGACGCTCCACAAATAGCAACCGAGCCACCTGTTAGTGCACCAAAGCGTTTTTGTAAGCCAAATGCGCGCGCTATTACTACGCCTAAAATAATAGTGGTAAATATGGCGCCCGCTAACATAAGTGCTGTTTGCCAACCCAGTGTTACTAAATCTCCCAGCGCTATGCGTGTGCCTAGCAGTACTATACCTACACGCAAAACCGTGGTGCCGGTAAAATCGATACCTTTGGCGCAAGGGCTATCGCTTTGATACAAAAATGAGACTGCCATACCCAGTAACAAAGCAAACAACATGGCTGGCGCACCATAATGTTCGCTTAAAAATAAGGCGGCAAGGCCAGTCATTGCAGCAATGCTGGCACCTTGCCATAAAGGTGATATTTTACAGCTTAATTTACTACTTAAGCGCTGCATTACGCTTTAGCTGCGGTAAGTGCTACTAACACTTGGCGCTTACGTTCACCTGTAAAAGGGCGACGACCATGCATAGCCATTTCGTTATCAACTAAAGCAACGTCACCGTCTTGCCATGCAAGATCAAAGGTAAATACTTTAGAAAGCTCCACAATTTTATTAAGTCCAACTTTAGGAATCGCACTACCATCACCAAAGGTAATGGCAATTGATGGATTATCGCGTACACCTTTCCAGCCCATGTAAGCGGCAATCAGTTGGTTAAAAAAAACCTGTACGTTGTTTTCAAGAGTTACTACAGCAGGCAGTACTGGTGTAACGGCTTTTAGTGAGCCGTCTTCAAGCCATTCCCACTGGTAACCAAGTTCGGTTAATTTATTATGTGCTTCGTCTTTGGTTTCTACACTTAGCGTACTTTTCCAGCTTCGGCCTTGGCCCGATGTAGCGTCGTCAGCGGCTGGCATATAGGTGGTATATTTTAGGCCTTTGTGTTCAAAGTCATGGGCAAGCTTGCTGTCGTATTCTTTTAATGCACTAAATAATTTATCTGATCGGCAAAGAGGTGTTGCACCGCCTTCTTCTGCGGCCGATTTACAAAAGAAGAATAATTTACTTGGCGAAATAGGCGTTTGCGCCATTTCGTGATGTAAGTATATTTCTACATCTTTTGGCGCTTCGTTAGCTGTAAATACACGTTCGGTAAAATTAATACGCACTGCGTTAGACAGTGACTCTTTATAAGTAAAATTGTCATAATCAAACCCGGCTGAAAAAGTATCAAATGTTTCGGCGCTATTTACAGGAAAGCCACGAAACAACACAGCACCTGAGCTGCGAAGTTTTGTAGCCAATTCACTTTTATTTGCGCGAATGAAAGCTACCGCTTCTTCAACGGTGCTGGCGTTATTGTTATTAACAACAATGCACGGAAAAACCGAATCATCGAATGTTAATTGAGTTGGCACTGAGGCGTAGTTAATTTCGGTAGCTGACATTGTATGTTCCTAATCGTAAATTGGGTGAAAACGGTTAAAGGCAGCTTCACAAAAGTGCCCAGGGTCGTTGAATCGGCGATTACTGTTAAGCGCAGAAATTTGCGCCATTTCTTGCTCTGTTAATTCAAAATCAAACAGTGCGAGATTTTCTTTCATGCGTTCAAGTTTTGAGGTTTTAGGAATAATGGCAGTGCCGCGTTGCACGCCCCAGCGAAGAACTACTTGTGCTGGCGTTTTGCCATGATTGTGTGCGGCCGCTTTAACAACGCTTTGCTCAAGAACTGATTCAGTTTTATCAGCCATTTCTAGCTCAAGGTATGAAAGCGCACCCAGTGGTGAAAACGCAGTAACCGGAATATCGTACTGCTTAGCTAATCTTACTAATCGCTCTTGCGTTAAATAAGGGTGCGACTCAATTTGCAACATAGCGGGTTTGATATTCGCGTAGTTCATTAAATCGTGAAGCAGTGCGCTTGAGTAATTACATACCCCAATGCGTTTTGCTTTGTTGCTGTGTACTTGTTCTTCCATTGCTTGCCACGTTAAATACAGTGGTACTTTTGCAAGCTCCATTTGTGGGTTTTGCGCCGTAGGGTCAACAAACCACTCTGGTGGATAGCGGGTTTCTATTGGCACAAATGTTTGCGCAATCGGAAAATGAATTAGGTATAAGTCTAGGTAATCTAGCTTTAAATCACTCAGTGTTTTATCAATCGCGAGGCCAACATGCTCTGGTGCATGAAAGGTATTCCACAGTTTTGATGTTACCCATAATTCTTCACGGGTACATAAGCCATCGTTTATTGCTTGGGCGATGCCATCGCCTACTTGTTCTTCGTTACCGTAGTCTGATGCGCAATCAAGATGGCGGTAACCTGCCTTAATGGCTTGGTATACCGTTTGTGCACAATCTTCTTGCGCGACTTTCCATAAACCGAACCCTACTGGAGGGATATTATTTAATGAACTCATTGGGAATTCCTGTTAAAAATGCATAATGACTTAGGTCTTGTATAAGACATAAGTTATTATACGAATCAAACAGTGTCAATACTGTGTTAACAGCAAAGCAGTAAATGGTTCAGTTAAAAAACCTACAGGCAGCAAAAAGGCAGCGTTTGCTGCCTTTAAAAAATATTTAATTATTATGCGCTAAAGTGGGTTTTTAGCACTAAACACGCTTTTAATTAATCAAGTTCAATTTGATAGTGGTAATGATCGCTACGGCATTTGCTTTGGCGGTATTCAATACGTTTACCTTCGATTGATTCGGTAATGCGTGATACCAACAGCAGTGGATCGCCAGCTTTTATAGCAAGCATTTTGGCATCATCCATTGTAGCAAGTACGGCTTTAATACTGTCTTGGGTTTTGTGTACAGTTTGGTTAAATTTGGTCTGATAGTAATGGTACAATGTATGCGGAATATCACTACTTTGATGTATATCAGGAAAGTAGCTTTGTGGTAGGTATATAGTTTCGCTCATGCAAAATTCGTTATCAAGAATACGCCTACGAACAAGCTTGGTAACTTTGTCTTTTTTATTGAGTTGTAACGCTTCTATTACTTCAACTGGCGCTGCACAAAGCTCAACCGATAGCAGTTCAGCCTTTGGCAAATCGGCACCTTTACCGTCTGCTTGTAACGGAAAAAACCTAAATAAGGCATCTTGCGCAGTATGTTGCGATACAAACGTACCAACGCCTTGGCGACGAGTTACTATTTTATTGTCGGTTAATAAGTTTAGTGCTTTACGAACTGTACCTTGGCTTACGTTAAATTCTTCAGCAAGGCGAAATTCGCTTGGTAATGCTTCGCCAGGTACCCAACGTCTTTCAACAATGAGCTGTTTAATATAATCAGCCACTTGTAAGTAAAGTGGTTGAAAAGCCAAGCTTGGGCCACTTAATTTGTGATCAAACATAGAGTTACTCATTATTATTTACCATTAAATTTAATCCACCTGTAGTTATAGCATAGGTGAAACCTTTTACGCATATTTGCGCTAGCTCAATTAAACGTGAACTACTGCTGTAATGTTTAATAGGCGCAAAATATACATTATGCCTAAAAACAAATCGTTACACTACAATAGCTCACCCTTAGGAAATTAAAAGTGCTCAGTATTTCTTTTGAACTCATTTTGCTTATGGCGCTGTGCCTAAGCCTTGCCACCGTAATGCAAACTCTTAGCGGGTTTGGCTTTGGGTTACTGGTGGTTGCAAGCTTTACGTTGCTTGATGTATTGCCACTTACGGCAACTACATTTTTGGTGAGTTTGCTGGGGTTAGTTAATTCAACAACCGTGGTCGTTAAAAACCGCAGTTCGGTAAAAGTACCCGAGCTAAAACTTATGTTGTATACCGGTATTCCGCTAATGCTGTTAGGTTTTGTGCTACTTGAATATATGTCGTCGCATTTAACACACTATTTAAACTTTGCTTTAGGTGTAAGCATTTTGCTTTGCTGCGCTTTAATGCTGATTGGCCGCGAGCGTACAAATAAACAAAGTAATCCTCGTTCATTTTTAATAGCCGGTGGAGTAAGTGGGTTACTTGGTGGGTTGTTTTCAACCTCAGGGCCGCCGCTTGTGTTTCAGTGTTATAAGCAAAGTTGGTCCATTGAAGCTATTCGCAGTACGTTATTAGCGGTATTTACTATCGGTGGACTAGTACGTGTAGGTATCGCTTTATTTGGTACTTTACCTGGGCTCGACATTATGTTTTTAATTGCAGCGGCTATTCCTTTAGTGTTGCTAGTTACGCATTTTGCTCGTAAATTAACGCCCTACGTTGACGCTAAATGGGTACGTATTATAGCAATTGCATTGCTTGGCCTAAGTGGTGTATCGCTGGTGGCAACATCGGCGCCGGGTATATTTTAAAAATCGCGATGTAAATAATTCATCTTGAGTTTATTTACGTTGACATGGGGATTACAATTATTTAACTTGTGTCTTATACAAGACTAATAATTGGTTAAGGAACTCCCATGAATGCATTTGAATTACGTGAGCCAGACTGGAACGCAATAGAGCCAGCACGCTTAACCGCACAGCCAAAGTTGCAAGGTAATGTGCTGGTTTTGCCCACTCAGTTTGGTGATATTAGCGTAACGATAAGCCAGTTTGGCTTACGTTTAAATGCAGGCACTACGCATGACGAGCAATTTAAAATATTAACCACAACCCCATCAGAATACCCCCTCACACTTAGCAAAAACAATAATGATTACAGAGTAAGTGGTGGCGAATACCGCCTAGAATTTTACAGCGACCCTTTTCATTTCAAACTTTATAAAAACGATGAGCTAGTACAGCAATCAGCAACTGATGGTCACTTTGTACGCCAGCACCGTTTACCGCCACTAGCTAAAACAGATAACGGCTGGATATTAAGCCTAGAGCTTAACTACGACGAAGCCGTGTATGGTCTTGGCGAAAAATGGGGCAAGCTTGATAAACGCGGCCAACTTATTCGTTCATACAACCACGATGCGCTAGGTGTTAACGCCGAAAAGTCTTATAAAAATACCCCGTATGCTTGGAGCCCAGAAGGCTGGAATTTGTTTGTACATACACCCGCACCGGTAACTCATGGCGTAGGTTATGCACTTTGGTCGCAACGTGCATATGTATGTTTAGTTGAAGATGACGCGCTAGATGTATTTTTATATCAAGAACAAACACCTGCCCAAAGCATCAACCGTTACTGCGAGCTAACAGGTTTTGCACCGGTACCACCGCAGTGGAGCTTTGGTGTTATTTTATCAAAAGCGTATTACAAAGATGCTGACGAATTACTTAGTGTTGCCCGCGAAGTGCGCGCTAAAAATATGCCGTGCGACGTAATTACTCTTGATGGCCGTGCATGGCAAGACACCGACACCCGCTTTGCATTTGAATGGGACCCAACACGCTACGCCGACCCAAAACCTGTGCTTGATGAATTAAAAGCGATGGATTTTAAAATTTGTGTGTGGGAATACCCGATGATCTCGGTAAATAACCCATTATTTGCTAAAGCGGCCGAAAACGGTTGGCTAATAAAAGACAAACGCACAGGTAAAGCGTATCAATACGAGTGGGATTTAAGCCCATTTGGCGAAGTACTTACGCCGCTGCCAGAATCGGGTATTTTAGATTTTACGCACCCTGATGCTTACGAATATTGGCTCGAATCGCATAAGCCTTTGTTTGAGCTTGGCGTAGATATGATAAAAGCGGATTTTGGCGAGCAGCTAGAAGACGACAATATGATATCTCACAGTGGTGATAGCGGTATTAGGCTGCACAACGTTTACAGCATGTTGTACAACCGCTGCGTTTTTGAGGCCGCCGAAAAATACTGTAAAACTGGGCCATTTTTGTTTAGCCGTTCAGCATGGACGGGCAGCCAACGTTTTCCTGCACAGTGGGGCGGCGACCCGCAAGCCGATTGGCAGGGTTTAGCGGCAAGCATTCGTGGCAGTTTAGCGTGGGGTATGTCGGGTGGGCCATTTTTTGCAACTGACATTGGTGGTTTTTACAAAGACACCCGCGACGCAGAACTTTACGTGCGCTGGGCACAAGCGTCGGTATTTAGCGCACATATGCGCTTACACGGTATTGGTCCTCGCGAACCGTGGTCTTACACCGAGCAAGCAAGTGATGCGGTATTTGCAGCACTTAAATTACGCTACCAGTTAATTCCGTACTTACAAACATGTGCAGAGCAAGCGCAGCAAACAGGCTTGCCGATTCAGCGTGCCATGGTATTGGCATTTCCTGATGATGTACTGGCACATAGTTTTGATCAGCAATTTATGTGCGGTGAAAAATTACTGGTTGTGCCGTGTGTAGTACCAAACGGTAAAGTTAAGTTTTATTTACCGCAAGGCAATTGGATTCGCTTCCCCGATAAACAAATTTACGAAGGGAGTAAGTACTACGAGCACACACTCGCACTTGAAGAAATGGCAGTATTTGTACGCGAAGGCGACAGCCTAATGCTTGGCCCAGAGGTTCAACACACAGAACAAGACATGAGCCAATTAACAGCATGGCCTAAATAAAACTCGGCTTAATAAAAAACACACACAACACATATACAACACACAATAATAAAGATATTAGCTTACTTTTTACCGAGTAAAGTAAGCTAAAAGGGGCGCAAGATGGAAGGTATGAACATTACCATGACACTGCTATCGTGCTTGGCGTTTATGGCGCTGGTGGGATATATCTCGTACCAAAAAACCAAAGGGGAAGTTAACACCCAAGATGGCTACTTTTTAGCAGGTCGTGGGTTAACAGGTACATTTATAGCAGGGTCGATGATCCTCACTAACTTATCGGCCGAGCAACTAATTGGCCTTAATGGCTCAGCTTATGGTTACAACCTAAGCTCAATGGCGTGGGAAGTAACCGCAGGGATCTCAACCATTATTATGGCGTTGATCTTTTTGCCTCGTTATTTAGCGGGCGCGTTTTCTACCTTACCTGAATTTTTACGGGATCGTTTTGACGATACCGTACGACGCATGACGGTGATCTTATTTATGGTAGGGTATTGTTTTATAACGATCCCTTCTGTTTTGTACTCAGGATCAATTGCCGTACTTAGACTTTTTGATGTACCCACCTTATTAAATATGAGCTACCAAGCAAGCCTAATTGTGACCATTATTACAGTGGGTTCAGTTGGGGCTATTTATGCTGTATTTGGTGGTTTAAAGGCGGTTGCGGTATCAGATACCATTAACGGTGTTGGGTTATTAATTATTGGTATTTTAGTGCCAACACTGGGCTTAATTGCATTGGGTGATGGTAGTTTTTCAGAAGGGTTAAGCACCCTAGTAAACACCGACACAGAAAAGCTCAATGCTATTGGTAGTAGCGATGATCCCGTGCCATTTGGCACTATTTTTACAGGGATGATCTTAGCTAATTTGTTTTATTGGGGCACTAATCAGTATGTGATCCAGCGTACATTGGGCGCTAAAAACTTAGTTGAAGGTCAAAAAGGGGTGTTGTTTTCAGGGTACTTTAAAGTGCTAGTACCGTTTATGATGATGCTCCCAGGCGTTATTGCTTACCATCTTTATAAACACGAAAGCCTGCCAACTATCGACTTAGCTTACCCACATTTGGTAAAAGAAGTACTTCCACAGTATTTATCTGGCTTCTTTTTGGCCGTATTGCTAGGTGCTGTATTTAGCTCATTTAATTCATTGCTCAACAGCGCGGCGACCTTATTTTGCTTAGATGTTTATAAGCCAATGAAAAAAAATAAGGTAACAGACAGCCAACTTATAAAAGTAGCCAAAATTACCAGTATTGTTATTGCCATATTGTCGTTTATAACTGCGCCATTATTGATGTTTGCACCTGAAGGTTTATGGCACATTATTCGTGTGTTTACAGGCTTCTACAACATTCCGGTCATCACAATTGTATTGGTTGGTTTGTTTACTCGAAAAGTGCCTGCACTAGGCGCTAAAGTCGCGATTATATTCCATATTATTGCCTACACCTTGCTTAAATTTGTATGGGATGTAGACATTAACTTTATTCATATTTACGCCATTTTGTTCTTAATTGAATTAGCAATAATGCTGGGTATTGGTTACTACAAACCACTTAAAACACCATGGCAATTTACACGCAAAGCCGAGGTAGACCTTAATCCTTGGAAATACGCATTACCTTGCGCAATTGTATTAGTAGGCTTGATTGTTAGCTTGTATATATTGTTTTCGCCGCTCGGATTAGTGGGTGGAACCAGTGTGTACTTTGTACCAAGTTTAGTTGCTGTTTGGTCTACTGTTTTAGTGCTTAGCTGGTGGAGTGTACGTCGTTGGCAGGTTCGTTACGAAAATAGCTTAGCGCGTATTGGGGCTAAAAACGCCGCATAACGTGCGACCATATTCTACACACCAAATTTAAATCACATTTAATTCACATAATGTTTGCATTAGTAAGATAGTTTGTTTAAATTTAAAGCTCTTATATAAGACATAAGAGCTTTAAGGAAAGTATCACACACTGACACCGCTTTTTAGCAACTCACACAATTGCTAGCGCGGTACCACACAGCACACGCACAATATGGAGAATGACATGAGAGCTAAAAAGTCCGTCTTAAGCTTGGCAGTCACGTTAGCAATGACAACCGGTTTAGCGCTTAGCGCGCAGGTACATGCACAGCAAGAGCAAACCGAACAAGAACAACAAAAAACAGAAACAGCTAAAAACGATACATTTGAAAAAATAGTCGTTACTTCACAAAAAAGAACGCAAAGTTTAAACGAAGTACCTGTTGCGGTATCGGTGCTTAATAGCGATCAAATTAATTCAGCTTTTGCTAATAACATGGAAGGCTTACAGTCACTTGTTCCTTCGGTTAGCTTTAGAAAAGGCACCACAACACGTAACTCAGCGCTAACAGTGCGCGGTATTGGTACTATTTCATTTAGTATTGCTGCCGAACCAAGTGTGGCAACTGTTGTTGATGGCGTGGTACTTGGCCGCTCGGGTCAAGCATTTGCCGATTTATACGACGTAGACCGCATTGAAGTATTACGCGGGCCACAAGGTACGTTATTTGGCAAAAACGCCTCAGCAGGTGTGGTAAATATTACCACTAAAGATCCGTCGTACGACACAACCGGCAGCGTAGAAACCTCGTTTTATCAAGATAACGAATACCGTTTTAAAGGTGTTATAAGCGGCGGTTTAACCGACGATTTAGCCGCTAGCTTAACAGTATTTAAAGGCAAGTTTGACGGTTACATTGATAACGTTTACAACAACGAAAAAGTAAACGGTTATGACCGCGAAGGTGCACGTGCTGTATTTAAATACGAGCCAGAGGACGACTTAAGCGTAAAATTTATAGCTGAGTTTTATAACGCAGATGACGACTGTTGTGCCGACTTAGAAGCTCTGCCAAGTGGTCGTAATCCTGATTCAAAAGCAGCGCCAAACAGTAACGGCATTGTGGATGGTGTAGCCGATATTGACCTAGACCAGCGCAAAGTTGACCATGACTACGAGTCGCGCACAATTGACGAACATAGCGCATTTTCGGTGCAAGTTGATAAAACAATTGGCGACTATACGTATACTTCAATTACTGCACAGCGTTCATGGGATAACACAGAATACCGCGAAGGCGACTTTACCTCTATTGCTGGCGACAGCAGTGAGCCGGTATTTGGCGCGCCGTTTCAGTTACATGATATTGGTGCACAGCAATGGGATCAGTTTTCACAAGAGTTTAGAGTTACATCAAACCTAGCTGGGCCATTTAACTATGTTGCCGGCTTATTTTACTGGAACATGGACTCACAACGTAACTTTACCCGCGATGCAAGTTGTCAAAATAATGGTGGCCAGCTTGATAGCGCAATGGCTTTTTACGCGCAAAATAACTTATCGGGCGCTGAGCTTGATACAGCACTTGCTGACTTAGAAGGTTACACACAAGGCCTAGGTGTTAGCTGTAACGCAAACGATATTGTATCGGCCACTGCTTTTATGAGCACAGAATTTAATAACTGGGCAGCCTTTGCCGATGGTACCTACGATTTATCTGAAGATTTACGCGTTTTATTTGGTATTCGTTACACCGACGATGAAGTGTCTTACACGCATCGCCGTGTAAGTAATGATGTATATGGCCGCACCGGTGTAGGCGTGCGCCCAGCAACACTTAATACAGATGATGAAGGCAAAGCCGAAGAAACCAACGTATCGGGTCGTTTAGGTATGCAATACGATTTAGGCGATGGCCAAATGGTATACGGTACTTACTCGCAAGGTTACAAAGGCCCTGGTTTTAATATTTATTATAACTTTAATCCAGATAACGACAGCCGCGAAATAGCACCTGAAGAGTCAGACGCTTATGAAATAGGCTACAAATACGCAAGCCGCGAATTTGTATTTAACATGGCTCTTTTCAGAACCGAAATTGAAGGCTTTCAAGCTAACAACTTTGACTGTTCAGACGGCACCTGTATTACCCGCTTAACCAATGCGGGCGATGTAAGCACACAAGGTGTTGAAGTTGACTTTATGTGGGCTGCAACAGAGTCGCTAACGCTTACCGGTGGTGTTGCTTACATTAAAGCTGAAATTGACGAGTTTAATTGTCCGGCAGAGGTAGCCGCTGGCTCGTGTACTGACCGCTCAGGTTTAGATGTACCATTTTCGCCAGATCTTAAATACTCACTAACGGCTGATTACTTTATTGAAACCGACCATGGTTTTAACGTACACATAAACAGCTCATACATTTACACCGATGAGCAATACTCAGACCTACCAGACAACGTAGGTGAATTTAACCCAGCTGCTTTATTACCAGATTACGGTATTTTAAACGCAAGTGTGGGTTTATCGTTTAAAGATGACGCGTTTAGAGTATCGCTTATTGCTAAAAACTTAACCGACGAAAGCTACGTAACTACCTACAGTGGCGATAACTTCCGTTACCAAATACCGCGCGATGCAGAGCGCTACTTTGGGGTATCGTTTAAAGCACGTTTTTAATATTTAAATAACTCCCTCAATAATTTCCCTTAGAAGCGCAACCTTTAACACGTTGCGCTTTTTTTATGACTTATTTTTGTAATAGTTTAGTCATCTTACTTTCATCAAAATTACCTTTATTAGTCACATCTGTTTTCTATAGTGCAGCGGTTGATCTTTTTTGTGTTTACACATTTCAAAAAATAACCACTAAACAATGGGAATTACGGATGAAAATTAAAAAAGTCGCTGCGGCAATCGCGCTAATGTTAACGTTTAGCGCAGTTAGCCATGCTGATGTACTACCGCAAAGCCAAAAAGACAGCAGCTGGTATAGCGCTGCGCAAACTAAACTAACAACAAAAACAGCACAAGCGCAGGCTACACAAGCCACTAAAGCTAAAAACGTCATTTTATTTGTGGGCGATGGCATGGGTATATCTACACTTACCGCCGCGCGCATTTTACAAGGGCAGCGTAATAACCAATCTGGCGAAGAAGGTTATTTAAGTTTTGAAGAGTTCCCATACTCTGCACAAGTTAAAACGTATAACGTAGATGCTCAAACTCCTGATTCAGCAGGCACGATGACGGCTATTATTTCGGGTGTAAAAACCGATGTGGGCGTTATTGGTGTAGATGAAGATATTGAACGCGGCGTGTGTTCAACAGTGGCAGGTAACGAGCTAATAACCGCAACCGAATTGGCTGAAATTAAAGGGCTATCTACCGGTATTATTTCTACAGCACGTATTACTCATGCAACTCCTGCTGCCACATATGCTAAATCGGCTGACCGTAACTGGGAAGACGTATCAGATATGCCAGAAGATGCCGTAACGGGTGGCTGTGAAGACATTGCATCGCAACTGGTTAACTTTGAAAAAAACCTAGAAGCACGATTTGTAGGGACCGACGTAGACGGTCTTGATTTTGTAATGGGTGGCGGTCGTCGTCACTTTTTACCAAAAGACGAAACAGCTAACTCAACAGATGCAGTAAGTGCTATAGAAGGCGACCGTACTGACGAGCGCAACTTAGTGACTGAGTGGCAAACACAATACCCAGATGCCATGTACGTAATGGATCAAACGGGCTTTGATGCAATAGCAGACGACGCCACTAAAGTATTTGGTTTATTTAACGAATCCCACATGCAATACGAAGCTGACCGCGCAAACGATGTAGCGGGCGAGCCTTCACTTACCGATATGACCACTAAAGCAATTGAAGTGCTTGGTAAAAACGATAATGGATTTTTCTTAACGGTTGAGTCGGGTCGAATTGACCACGCGCATCACGCGGGTAATGCATACAACGCGCTTAACGACACCATTGAGTTTGCTAAAGCCGTGCAAGCAGCGGTAGATAACACCAACCCAGAAGAAACCCTTATTTTAGTAACCGCCGATCACAGCCATGTATTTACTATTGCAGGCTACCCTAAGCGTGGTAATCCAATTTTAGGTCAAGTAGTTGCAGTAGGCGAAACAACACCAAGCCTAGCCGCCGACGATATGCCGTACACCACGGTAGGTTACGCAAATGGCTTAGGTTTTAGAAATCTAGGCAGTGAGACCGATGCTGATGCAAGTTACACAAGTGCTGCTGTTGCAGGGCGTGTTGAGCTAAATGGCGTTGATACAACAACCCCAGGTTTTCACCAAGAAGCAACTGTACCAATGGGCTCAGAAACACACGCAGGTGAAGACATATCTTTACATGCTAAAGGTCCTGGTGCTCAGCTAGCACAAGGCGTAATTGAACAAAACGTTGTATTTCATTTAATTAATCAAGCTCTTGAACTAACTCAGCAATAATGGCGGCTAACATGAACAAATTAACGGTACTTTCTTTGGCAGTAATGGTCGCGCTAGCAGGTTGCTCGAGTGACGATAACAAAAATGAAAACAATATTATCGCAGTAGATAACGCTATTGCAGTGGGCTCTGAGCAGTGTATTAATGGCGGTGTAGAGACGCAAGTAGGCGCAGATACCAATAATAACGACGTGCTAGATAGCGACGAAGTTAACTCAACTAATTTAGTGTGTAATGCACCCGCAACGTCGCTAACAAGCGAGCAGTTAGCCTCGCTCACTAGTAATACGTGGTTTAGTGAAGCACAAACAAAATTAGGTGCTGCACAAACAGCCAGTAGCAACATTGTTACAGAATCAGGCAAGGCTAAAAACGTAATTTTATTTGTTGGCGATGGTATGGGTATTTCTACCATAACCGCAGCACGTATTTTAGCGGGTCAGTTAGAGGGTGAAATGGGTGAAGATCACCAGTTAAGCTTTGAAACTATGCCTTTTTCGGGCTTTGTAAAAACATACAACGTAGATGCGCAAACGCCAGATTCGGCAGGCACTATGACCGCAATGGCATCGGGCGTTAAAACCGATGCGGGCGTTATTGGTATTGATGAAGCGGTTGAACGTGGTAATTGTGCATCAGGCAAAGGGCACGAACTTGTTACCTCATTAGAGCTTGCTGAAATTGCAGGCAAAGCAACAGGGATTATTTCTACAGCGCGTATTACTCACGCAACACCAGCTGCAACGTATGCTAAATCGGCAGAGCGTAACTGGGAAGATATCTCCGATATGCCAGAAAGTGCCGCAACGTGTGAAGACATTGCATCGCAACTGGTTAACTTTGAAGCCAACCTAGAAGCACGCTTTAGTGGTGTTGATGTAGACGGTATTGACGTAGTAATGGGCGGCGGTCGTCGTCACTTTTTACCAAAAGATGCCGCGTTTAATTCAGCCGATGCAGTAAGTGCAGTTGAAGGGGATCGTACAGATAACCGCGACTTAACCGCAGAGTGGAAAACGCAATATCCAAATGGCACTTACGTAATGGATCAAACCGGTTTTGATGCAATAAGTGACGACGCCACTAAAGTGTTTGGCTTATTTAACGAGTCCCACATGCAGTACGAAGCTGACCGCGCAAACGATGTTGCAGGCGAACCTTCGCTTTCGCAAATGACCGAAAAAGCAATAAACGTACTTGATAACAACGAGCAAGGTTTTTTCTTAACGGTTGAGTCGGGTCGAATTGACCACGCGCATCATGCGGGTAACGCTTATAACGCGTTAAACGACACAATTGAGCTTGCCAAAGCCGTTAAAGTGGCGATGGAAAACACCAACCCAGAAGAAACATTAATAGTTGTAACTGCCGATCACAGCCATGTATTTACCATTGCTGGTTACCCTAAACGCGGTAACCCAATTTTAGGTAAAGTGGTTGCAGTAGGCGCTACTGAGCCAAGCTTAGCTGCCGACGATATGCCTTACACAACGGTTGGTTACACCAATGGTGGTGGCTTTAGAAACCTAGGTAGCGAGACCGATGCCGATGCAGGTTACGCGTTTGCACCTGTTACAGGGCGTGTTGATTTAACAGATGTTGATACAACAACACCTGGTTTTCATCAAGAAGCGCTGGTACCAATGGGCTCAGAAACACATGCCGGTGAAGACGTAGGCGTTTATGCAATGGGGCCAGGTGCACACTTGGTAACAGGCACAAACGAGCAAAGCTTTTTA
Source organism: Pseudoalteromonas sp. GutCa3 (assembly GCF_002836155.1). Classification (NCBI taxonomy): domain Bacteria; kingdom Pseudomonadati; phylum Pseudomonadota; class Gammaproteobacteria; order Alteromonadales; family Pseudoalteromonadaceae; genus Pseudoalteromonas; species Pseudoalteromonas sp. GutCa3. The sequence goes on from NZ_PJBK01000100.1 coordinate 26,824, forward strand.
TTCCATGTAATGGACTTTGCCGCTGACTTTGTAAAAACAGCAGACGAAAAACTAGCGCAATAAATACCGGCTAGTTATAAATTTAGTTAAATATATCTAAATAAAAAACCCCGCCTACTTTGCGGGGTTTTTGTCATTAAACTGACATTTATAATCGTTATGTTATTGCCATAAACTTGAAATATAAATAAGAGATAGCTAAATGAAAAAAGCGTTATTAATAATTGCCACGCTTGTAAGTACAAGTAGCTTTGCCTCGCAATGTGATATTGATGCCAAGCATTTAAAAGCGGATTATAAAATTACCAACAGCCATAAAGCGCAGCAAAGTAGCGAGTCACTTACCCTTTGGCGAAACGATCAGCAAGTAGCGCATCAAAGTGAAGTAATAACCGAGCTTTGGCAGCACTTAGCCAATAATCAAATACGACCAATACGTTACTTTAACGCCCAGCAACGCGGGATTGAATACCAACCATCTGAAGTACGCGGCGTACAAAATTGGAGTGCTAAAAGTCAGCTGGTGGATAACCACTTAATAAAAAAAATGACCTTAGTAAGCACACAAGGCAAAGGCTGCGGTGAAGTAAAAAACTATACACTGAGCGAAAATGGCAACGACTTTAACCTCGCCTTTTTTACGCATTCAAAATTAGTTAAAACATTTAGTATTAGTAATAAAAAAAGCCAAACAAGTACCTTGCTAAGCCTTAATAATGTAAACACTGATGTGCCATTAATTGCCGCTCAATTTGCACAGTGGGATCGCTTTCAAACCACCGATTACGCCGACATTGGCGATAACGAAGGTGACCCGTTTTTAGCTAAAATGATAAACCTAGGTTTTATAGAGCACGGCGCAACTGGCTTTTATAATCAGCAGGGCGAGGCTATTCAAGGCGGACATCACCACTAGGTTTTTAAATGTTGTAGTTCATAGCTAAAAATGACAGGCGGCTATGAGCTACAAGCTAGTATTCAAAAGTAGATTAATTTAAGCCATTCCCACCCAAGTAATACAACAAACGCTTTCCTATTTTTATAAAACACACACTATCAGCCGCATAATATTTATAGTTGGTAATAATTTACACTATTTGATATTAATAGAAGTCCTCATCATAGGGACATTGATACGATAAAATTAGGAAAAATGTCCCTTGGTAATATATCAACTAACATCGTGATCATTGGGGCTACAATGAAGCAAGCGGATCAAATTATAGAGCTATTACAAGACACATCATTCCCTCAGGTTGTATTACTTGATGGAGCATGGGGGAGTGGTAAAACACACTTTATTAAGCACTATTTAAGAGCAAAAATTGAAGAGCTATTTGGTCAAAAAGTCTATTTTTTCTCTCTTTATGGTATTTCAAGTATCGATGACTTTAGAGATAAAATCATCTCATTATCGCTGACTGACAAAGAAGAGGCTTCTGTATTCGCAAAGTATTTCTCTAAAGCCATTGATGGAGCAGCACAGAACCTTGGGGAAAGAGGGATTGGTGCTGTATTAAGTGGGGCTGCGGGAGCATATAAATACAAACTATATGGTGAGCTTGATGATTGTATATTGATTTTAGATGATTTGGAGCGTGTTGCTGATGAAAAGCTAATTAAAAATATTTTAGGTGAGAGTTTAAGTTTAGCTGAGTCAAAAAATATAAAAGTAGTTGTTGTTGCAAATGAGGACAAACTTAATTGTAAAAACGATATTGAAAAAGTATTTGCGGATAAATATAAATTTAGCTTTACACATGAGGAGGTGGTTTCAATCCTTAAAGTAGAATATGAAAATCTTGATGATCAATTAGCTAACGAGCTTCTTTTAAATATTACTGCAATAAACTCTAAAAATATTAGAGTTTTAAAAAGAGCTTTATCAAAGTTTACACGTATTCAAAGAGAAGTATCTGAAATAAAAAATGTTGTGCTTGACCAAGCACTGTCGAGAATTTTAAGTGATATAGTAAGAATTTGTTGTGCGAAGTTTGAACATTCCTTCTCTAAAGAAAAAATTATCGATGCAATTGATTCGAGAATTATAAGGCAAATAAAAAAAAGTAATGACGAAGCAGAAATTGAAGGTTATAAAAAATTAGATGCAATATTTGAAGGCGCGATTAATGGATCGAATCAGAAGTTATTAAGTTACTGTTGTGATGGGCTTTATGAATTTTCCAACTTAGAAGTTGAACTAAATTTACCAATGAGACAGACGCTCCTAGATGCTATGCAATCTATATGGGTTCAAAACCAATTATCAGAAAGTGATTTTAAACAGGGAGTTCAATTACTAGAAGAGTACATCTTCTCTAAAAATGATATAGATATTTACAAGTGGTTTAGCACTTGTGATATATACATATATATGCAGACTAACAAAGTGATCGAATCGACAACGTATACGAAAGCTACCCTGTTAAGATTATGTGATGATATTGACGTTAATCAATTTAAAATTACAGCAGTAGAGGATGATTTTGATCAAAGAAGGCGTATTAGTTTTTACAATGAAGAGGTTGATAAAAGATTTAACTTGAAGAAAGCAGAGTTAGAAACTTTAAAGGCTAGTAATAAAAACTCGGAATTTTCTCAAAAATTTCAAGCATCATGGGCTAGTGTAAAAAATGAGGCTCACCAAAATTTGATGCACACGCCATTTTTTCAAAATCTTAATGTAAATATTGTCAAAGCAGCTCTTCAGACTTGGTCTAACGAGGAGGTTTTTCAGTTCGTAAGATTCATTAATGAGAGATACCGCTTTAGTAATATTGACGATTTTTTTCAGCCAGAATTAGAAGCTTTAAAAACAATATCTTCAATGGTGGGCTCTTTATTAAAAGAGATTGGTTTTGGACTAAAAGTAGCTAGTCTGAGTGAGCTTCATGAAAAGTTACTTGAAGCTCACTCTAAAATGGAACTAAATATTTCAAAAAAAGAGCAAATAGCTGGACAGTGAGCTATTCAATCAGATGAACAATAATCGTCTTTTTCTACTACTAGATTATTTTATTCGTTATTGCCTCTCAACGAGGCAATATCATAGTTTACTAATCGCCTAAACTACTCCAAATGAGCATCATCAGGTTTTTTAGGTTTACTCGCTACTTCTGTTAAGCCGTCTTCGCAATCGCCGCTGTCGCAGGTATTTAAATCGCTTTGTGCTTGTTTATCTTGTTGCAGCACTTGTTTTAAATCTTCCATACGTTGGCGAACTGCTACGCCGTAGCTGGCGTCGTCTCCCCATAATGCAGCAAGTTGCAGTACTGCAGCGCGGTCGTGGTCTCTAAATAGCTTACCAGCGCGCTCGGCATCTTCTTTATTGTTACCTAACAGCTCGAGTGCTTCTACGGCAAGGTTAATAGCTGAGTCGACGGTTTCGCGGTTAAACGCATCTACTTTTAAATTAAGTAACTGATACGCATGGCGGCGGTCGATTGCGCGAGCAACTATTTTTAGCTGCGGGTAGTTTTTATGCGCGAGCTTAATTATCTCAATGGTTTTATCGGGGTTATCAATTGCAATTACCAGCATTTGCGCGGTGTGCGCGCCTGCGGCTTCAAGGAGTTCTTGGCGTGCGGCATCGCCATAAAATACGGTGTTACCAAAACGGCGTAGTAATTCTATTTGGCTAGGGCTGTGATCAAGTACGGTAATTTCGTAGCCTTGCGCGTGCAGTAAACGCCCCATAATTTGACCAAAACGCCCGTAGCCCGCAATAATTACGTGCTTAGCGGTGCTAATTTGCTCTGGCTTATCAAACTCAGGCAGAGCGCTGCTGCTGCGTTTTTGTATTTGTTCATAAACCATAAGTAATAACGGCGCTATTAGCATTGATACCGCCACAACTAAGGTAACAAGGCTGGTTTGCTCGGGCGTTAAAATACTTAAGGTGGTGGTTACGCTTAAAAGTACAAAGGCAAACTCACCCCCTTGGGCAAGTGCTAAGGCAAATAGTAACTGCTGTTTACTGTTAATTTTAAAGGTAACGGCAAGGGCAAATAAAATGCAGGCTTTAACCACAATGAGTAAAACTACTAAGCCAATAACAGTACTAAACTCGTTAAATAGCAGTTCAAAGTTAATTGAAGCGCCAACAGTTATAAAAAACAATCCTAAAAGTAAGCCTTTAAAGGGTTCTATATCGGCTTCTAATTCGTGTCTAAATTCACTCTCGGCAAGTACAACGCCGGCTAAAAAAGTTCCCAATGCAGGCGATAAACCAATACTTTGCATAACTAGCGCAATAGCGACCACTAAAAACAGTGCAAAAATAGTAAATATTTCACGCATGTGCGTTTGGGCAATGTATCTAAATAACGGGGCCGATACATATTTACCACCGGCAATAATAGCGGCAATAACCGCGACCGATACACATACTTGTTGCCATACAGGCCAGCTTGCAATAATCGAATCGCTGATTTCTTTTGTGCTAGTTTGCGGGGCAAATGCAAGCAGTGGCAATAGGGCTAAAATAGGGATAATTGCGATGTCTTGAAACAGCAATACCGAAAAAGCGTTTTGTCCGGCTTCTTGTTTTAGCCAGCCTTTTTCTTCAAGGCTTTGCAACACAATAGCCGTAGAGGAGAGCGCGAGCATTAAACCAATGGCGAGTGCGGTTTGCCAATGCATGGCAAAAAACCAATAACAAAATGCAAATATAGCCGCTGCCGATAACACAACCTGTAAGCCGCCAAGCCCTAAAATAGAGTGACGTAATGTCCATAAACGCGAAGGTTGTAGCTCAAGGCCCACTAAAAACAGCATCATTACTACGCCAAATTCAGCGAAGTGCATTACATCGGTTTGATCGCCCACAACACCCAGCGCATAAGGGCCAATGAGTATGCCGGCAATTAAATAACCTAATACTGAGCCAAGTCCGACTCGTTTTGCAATAGGGACAGCTACTATGGCTGCTGCTAAGTAAATTAAAGCAATTTCTAACACGCGTTTATCCTAATAACATCAAGGCTTTTAGAATGGCTTAGCTGCTTATAAAATACAATGGATTATATGGCTCAAAGTTGCTTATTTATCAGTAGTTATAACACTAATGGTTATAACTACTGGGCTAAAAATAGCACTTTATGTTGAAGGGCTTATTTGGAGGGCTAAATATTACAAATACTTATAATTGCTGAGCTTGGTTGGCCTGAATCAGAATGGTAAATAGTAATGTTTGAGCTGATTGTATTTTCAACGCTTGTTTCAATTACTGTTACTTCAAACTCTGCTGATGCAGGTAGGTCGATATCTAATTCGCTATCGAGGTAAGTACTTCCGCTTTTTTGCAAAGTAAGTGGTTTTGTTTGATCAAAGCTAAATTGAAAGCTATCTGACGCTAAAAGTGTATCTACCATGTTAAAGCGTAGGTTAACGGTGTCGGGGCCTGAAAACTCAGCACACACAAATACCGAAACCTCAACAGCTTGTAAAACGGGCATGCTATTTTGGCCTATATCCACAGTAAAGTTGCTTTGCGTAATTGCTACAGAGTTGTATTCCCCAGCTGCAATCCTTTGATCTGCTGTTGTTATCGTTATTTTTTCACCTTGCGCTAAATTAACCTCTTCATCAAAAAAGCCATTTGTGTTGGTGCTGTATTGCTGTCCATTAATTGTTAGCTGTGCATTGCTTATAGCCGCTTTTTGCACATTAGTGAGTTGCCCTTTAATGCGACCGGTAAGTTGTGCAGAGTTGGTTACTGTAATTGAAAATTGCACACTTTTTGAAAATCCATCAGCATCAGTTGCGACAACGGTTAACGTGTAACTACCTGTCATATCGGCGATAAATTCGGTAATACTTTGGTTTGTATTGCTTAAACTGGTGCTCGAGCCAGAAGGCGCTGATAGTGTCCAGGCGTAATCGAGAGTGGTTCCCTCAGGGTCGTAACTTTGGCTTACATCAAATTTAACTGCATTGCCCACTACATCGTAGCGTGATTGCTCCCCCGTGAAGCTAATTACTGGCAGTGCGTTTTGTATTACATCAATTGTTAGGGTTTTTGTGTCAGAGAACTGCACGCCATCGTTAGTGCGTAACGAAATAACAACTTGTCCCTCTACTGATGCGCTAAACGTTGGTTTTGATATTGTATTACTGCTAAGCGTTGCTTGGCCTTGCGACGAAATGATTTCCCATTGGTAGCTTAGTGGCTGGCCCTCTGGATCGTAACTAGTTGAGGCATCAAGTAAAACTTTTTCATCAACCGTTATGGAGGTTGCATAAGTTACCAAAGTAATAGGCTTTTTATTGCTACTGGCGTGCAGTACTGAGGTTGCTTGGTTTGAGCTTAATTGCCCATCAGACACTGTAAGCACTACAACGTAGTCGCCTTCTTTATCGGCAACAATAGAGGGCGTTGCTGATGTACTGTTAGTCAGTTGCGATGCACTATTTACAGGCTTGGCTTGTAACTGCCAGTTATAGCTCAGCGCATCTCCGTCTGGGTCGCTGCATTGTTGGCACTGCAAAGTGGTTGATTCGTTTAACGTAATATCACGTTCGGATTCAAGTGTTGCAACTGGGGCTTTATTACTTGTGGTAACAGTTAAAGTAACGGATGCGGTATCACTTTCGTTTTGTTGATCGGTAACGGTGAGTGAAAGCGTGTAATCTCCAGCTGTTGACGCTGAAAATCCAGCGGTATGATTTTGCATGTTTGAAAGAGCCGGCGTGCTGCCCTCGGGTTTTGATGTAATTGCCCAGGCATAACTAAGCGTATCGTTTTTATCGGGATCAGTACTTTGGTTACCATAAAGCGTAACAACTTCATTTGGGGCAATTGTATTACTTTCTACGTTTATAACCGCTTGTGGCGATGAGTTAGAGTTAAGCGATTCACTTTTTATGAGTACGACAGTGCTTGCTGTATCACCTTGTGAATCAGTAACGGTAAGCTCAACTTTAAACTCGCCTATTTCGTCTGCAACAAACTGGCTTTTAACTTGAGTCGCATTTTCAAGCGTTGCATTACTTGCTACAGGCTTAGTAATAAATTGCCATTTGTATTGATTAATGGCGCCGCTGGTTGTGCTACTTTGCGCGCCATTTAAAAGCACAACATCACCTTGCTTAACGGTTTGTGTGCTACCTGCGTTAGCAATTAGTTGGGTATTTGCAGTAACGGTGAATTGTTTTTGTGCAGGTGTGCTTGAAAGCTTGCCGTTACTCACGGTTAATACTAATTGGTATTCTTGTGCTTCAGATACCGAAAACTCAACGGTACTTTCATTATTAACCGTAATCGGTATTTCTACTTGTTCGTTTTTGCTGGTTAATTGCCATTGATAGGTGAGAGTATCGCCATCGGGGTCGCTACTTTGTGCTGCGCTAAAAACGAGGGTGGTATTTACTTTAAACCCCGATTGTTCGGTGGTAATAACCGCAATAGGTTTTGTGTTAGTGCTGACCGGTTTAGCTACTGTTTTAGAGTCTGATCCTCCAGAGCCACATGCTACGAGGGTGAATAAAGCAGTAATTAAAATTAATAACTTCCATTTCATAATATCAATATCCTTTTAAAAAGTTGAATATTAATATGTACCCAAATTAGCTATTAAGCAAAAAAATAAATCAAATAAGTACTTTTGTATTATTTGGGGGAATAGTTAACGCGAAACAGTGCTACTTTTGAATCATTTATTCATTGAGAGGAGTGTTTTATGCCCTGATTGATAGGGCATAAAGTATATTAAAGGGCAATTGAATAACGGTTAAATAGAGTTAGTCAGCTACTTTTACTGAACCGCTAATATTATCGATACTTACATCGCCCGAGCCCGACTCCGTAATAGTCAGCTCCTTTGCATGATTAACGCGAATATCACCCGAACCGTCTTCAATTGTTACGCTTGAACCAATATGCTCAATAAGCAGGTCGCCAGAGTTATCATCAACATTAACAGCACCGCTTATATGGCTTATTACTATATCACCCGATCCATCTTCAACGTTTAGCGAACCGCTTATGTTGCTCACGTGCATTTCACCCGAACCATCGTCAATAGTTGCATTGCCGGTTACGTTGTTTATATGAATACTGCCAGAGCCGTCGGTTAATTCTAAATTACCTGCGATGTTTTCAAAGTTTACTTCACCTGAGCCATCGTCAACAGTTAGGTTTTTAGCACCGCTTATTGTTAAATTTCCTGAGCCGTCTTTTACATCAATATTGCTTTGCATAGCATTTATTAAAATGTCGCCAGAGCCATCATCAATATCTAAATTTAGATTACTTGGCACAGTGACCACTAAATTAATACTTGGAGATTGGCCACTGTAAAAGCTAATACCATTACGGCTTTTATTTTGGGCAACAAGCTTTGCCTGTCTACCGTCTTGCTCGAGCGTTAGCTCGTATTCGTCTTCAATGTCGGCTGTGTAAATAGTGGCATCAACACTAATGCTGGTGGCAGTCTCCGAGCCTTTTATTTCAAGGCTACCTGCACCGCTTAACACATTTAAGTATTTTAGATTATTGCTTGGCAGTGATAGCTGTTGAGTTTGCTTTACTGAGGCAACGCTTGGCGATATATGAAATACACAGCCACTTAATAATAAAATGCCGCCAATAAGTGAAAGTGGTTTTGCAATGCTTAATTGTGTTGATGAGCTCATGTTTAGTCCTTTGTATTTTTGTTTGTATTTATATAAACAATATAGAGCAAAAATGAGGCCGAAATGTAAGCTGTTGTTTTATATGGGGTGGTGGTTTTTTATGAAAGTTGAAATACTAATAAGTGGTTAAAATAACTAACTATTAATAAAAAAGGATGCGCGATGCATCCTTTGTTTAATTTAGAAACTTTAACTGTGGTATTAATGTGCTCTGAAGTAGCTTATTTGTTGCTTAATTTTTTCAGCTAATGTCATTAGTTCACTTGCCGAATTTACAGTGCTTTGCGTGCGAGACTCACCCTCTTTAGCGAGCTGGCTTATAGAGTGTAGGTTTTGAGTGATTTCTGCAGCAACGGTGCTTTGTTGATCTGTTGCCTCAGCTATATTATTTGATGAGCGAGTTAGATCACCAATACTTTGAGTGATTAAGTTAAGTTGCTCTCCTGTTTTTTCGCCCTCTTCAGCTGATTTAATACCCAACTGACGGCTTTGTTCCATTTGTTTAGTTGCGGCGGTAACTTGTATTTGTAGCTGTTCAATTGTTTGGCTAATTTCTAAAATTGATTTTTGAGTGCGCTGCGCTAATGTTCTAACTTCATCGGCTACAACTGCAAACCCTCTACCTTGTTCGCCAGCTCTTGCCGCTTCTATTGCTGCATTAAGTGCTAGTAAGTTTGTTTGCTCAGCAATCCCATTAATTACTTCGGTTACTTTACTTATTTCGTTACTCGCGGTGTTTACTTTTTCTACAGAGTTATGGCTATCATTTAACTGTTGGCTTAGTTGCATTAAGTCATTAACAACTTGGGTTAATTGTGTTCGACCTAATTGAGCTTCTGCATCAACTTGTTGGGTTCGTTGAGCGCCTTCATTTGCGTTATTGGCTACATCTTTAATGGATACTGACATTTCTTCGATGGCGGTGGCTATTAGATCTGTTTGCCCCATCATTGCATGTGCTTCTTTGCCGTTAGTGAGTGCAATTTTTTTGGAGATGCCCGCTTGCTTTTCCAGCTCAACTACAGAGTTTTGTAAGGCGAGTATTAGCTTTTTGAGTTCAACCGACATGCTGCTTACACTCGCGGTAATTTGGTCTATTTCATTTTCACTATTTGTGTTGGTATTTACAAAATGTTGTGACAAATCACCTTTGCCTAATGCATCAACGCTACGTGTTAACTGTCTTAATGGTTTAAGTGTTTTTACTAGCACCCAAAAAAGTAAAATTGAGATAGCAAGGATCCCCCCAACAGACGTTATGCTGTTAACTACCATTAGTTTTATGCTTTCTTCAGTGAGTTCGCTTTCTTTTACACGACCAAGTAAGGTCCAATCCCACCCAGGTACCGTTTTACTGTAAGCAAACATCGGGGTGTTATTTTCACTATTGTATTTTAATGACAGACCTTTTTTAATTGCCTCTAGATTAAGCCCATCAAGTGCTTTGGAGTTCACTTTTGAGTCAACTGCGGCCTCTTTACCTGCTATAACTACATCATTTGTATTTCTGAAAACAAATAAGTTACCGCTTTCTTCAATTACTATTTTATTAACAGACTCTCTCAGCGATGCCAGTGCATCGTTTATATTAAAACCTATGTATAAAATACCAATTACTTGGTTTTGTTTATTTTTAATTGGTTGGTAAACAGTCATATACTCGTTGCCGAATAATTTAGCGTAACCTTCATAGCTTTGACCGTTCATAAGAGGCTGATAGCCTGGGTGTTTTTTTCCTAGGTATGTGCCAATAGCGCGTTGCCCATCACTCTTTTTTAAAGAGGTAGTAATACGAAAAAAATCATCCCCATCTCGCATAAATACCGTGGCGTTACCTCCGGTTAATTTAGCGTAATTTTCAACAATATCGATATTGTTATTAACCTGTTCACCATCATGTAAAAGAATAGGAACCATAGTATCTACGACCATTACTTTTTGATCGCTTTTTTTAAATTCACCAGGGTACATACCTTTAAATACGGTCGCATTGCGTTTTGCTATTGCAAGTAGGCTGTCGTATTGGAGTTCTAAAAGATCTGAAATAGCGGTTATTTCAGACTTAATCGCAGTTTCACTTTTTTCAGAAAGTGTATTAGCCGAGATTAAATAGGTAGATAGCCCCACTAAACTAAAAATACATAACGTTAAAGTGAATGCTAGGGCACCAATTTGTTTTGATATTGACCAGTTTTTATAGCTCATACTTCACTCCAAAGAAAGACGGTATTTATGCGTACTTAGTTTAATTATAGGCGTTTTAAGTTGTTTTTTGATGACTTACTAGCAACTAACTTAACCTGATAATCAATTTATCATATAAAAAAAATTTAATAATAATAAAAAGTTAGCAATTTATGTTGAAGGTGTTATTGCTGAATTTATTTGATTATAGCTAGGATGGTTATTTTTATTACTATTTTTTAAATATAAAAAATCCGATATGGCATGCCATATCGGATTTTAATTTAACTCATTAAATTTAAATTTAAATTAAAAGCTGTAAGTAATATTACCGTATAAGAAACGTCCGTCTAATCCGTAAGGCGCATACGGTGTGTACGGGAATATTTGGCCAAAGTCAGAGTAACCAATGTTATCCACGGTGGCTTGTGGGTACTGATCGAACAAGTTGTTTGCACCAACGGCAAATTTCCAATATTCGTCTGGACGGTATGCCACTTCTAGGTCGGTGATCCACTTAGGGTCTAGGTATTCATCGCGGTCAGCTGTAGTTGATATATCAGCGACTTCACCATAACGTGTGGCACGAAGCGTTGTTTGCCATTCGTTAAAGTTCCATACTGCTGATAGGTTCCATTTGCTATCTGGCGTGCCTTCTTCAAAGCGACCTACTTCACGACGTGCAAACACTACATAGTCGTCACCTAGTGAGTTAAGCTGTGCTGGGTTGTCGTTTACGTGCGTTACTTCGGTATCGTTAAAGTTAGCAGCTACGTTTAGGCGTAAATCACCTAAGTTGTCTAAATCTAAGTTATAAGTGGCAACGATATCTACACCTTGCGTGCGTGAGTCGATAGCGTTGGTAAAGTAACGTACGCTTTCGGTATTTAGCTCACCGGCATTTTGTAGTATTTCAACAACTGCATCGCCTTCTAAGTTTTCAGACAATACAATACGGTCATCAATATCAATACGGTACGCATCAACAGTTAAGCTAAAGCTGCCTTGAGTGTAAATAAAGCCCGCAGTAACGTTTACTGACTCTTCAGCATCTAACGGCTGTGCACCTAGCGCTTGCGCTGCTGCAGAATCAGTTGGGAATAGACCAACTTCAAATGGTTGGTTGTTTTCAAGTACGGTTGATATTTGGCGGTACGAGCTTTGCGCTAAAGATGGCGCACGGAAACCTGTGCTAATTGCACCGCGCAGCGATAGGTTTTCAGTAATGCTGTAACGCGAAGCAAGCTTAGAAGTAAATGTGTCACCAAAGTCGCTGTAATCTTCATAACGACCCGCTAAAACGACGTTCCACTTTTCTGTTAAGTAGGTATCAAACTCAACAAATAAAGCGATGTTATGACGGCTTTCGTCAGTCGCACTTTCTGGTCCAAAACCAGCAAGTACTTGCGCGCCACCGGCTGCAATTGGGTTACCGTCGCTATCAAGTGCGGTGATGTAAGACGCTTCTTCGCCTTCTTCTATTTTGTAGCTTTCATGGCGGTATTCAGTACCTACGGTAAAAAATACGTCATCAGGTAAGCCTAAATCCAGTGTGGTATTGGCCGTTGCGTTTACTAAAAACTGATCGTAAACCAATGCACCGTTGTCAAATTCGGTTGGGCTGTCGGCACCTAGTGATGTGTTAATACTATTTACAACACCGAAACCAAAGTCGTTGCGGCCGTAGTTGGTACTTACATCCCATGTCCAGTCGTTAGTTTCGCCTTGTAAGCCCAGTGCAAATGAGTAGTCTTGTACGTCAGTTTCAATTTGCGGCAAAAAGCCATCTGGGTACACTTCTAAAACGTTACGGCTGTCTTTTGCTCGGCGGTAAAAACCACCTGAATTACCTTCACGCTTTGAGTAGCTACCAAATGAATAAAGGTTTAAGCCGTTATTTAAATCGTAACCCATGTTGTAAAACAACGCGTAATCTTCAAGGTCGGCTTTACCAAAACGGTGGTTGTAACGATCGATAGTAAATTCGCGTGGGTCTAGGCTGCCATCATCAAGGCGGCTGTATTGTTCGCGTGGGTCAAAGCCTGAGCGTTGAGTTGAGTCGTTATCACGGTATTCAATTGATACGTTTACAAAGCCGTTATCAGATAACGCAAAACCAGAGTTTGCGCTAACAGTGCGTGTCGCACCGTCGTTTACTTCTCTGTCGCCACCGGTATTAAAGGCTAAGTCGCCGTTTGCGTCTGCATAGGTGCTTTCTAGCTGAGATACACCAGCCATTTGAGTATCGTATTTACCGTACGTTACGCTTACGCTACCGCCTTCTGAGGCATCTTTAAGTACAATGTTAATTACCCCAGCAATTGCATCAGAACCGTACTGTGCGGCTGCGCCATCACGTAGTACTTCAACACGTTTAATTGCAGAGGTTGGGATCATGTTCAAATCAACAGCTGTAGAGCCTCGGCCAACAACACCTGCTAAGTTTAATAGCGCACCGGCATGGCGGCGCTTACCGTTTATAAGTACTAATGTGTGATCGGGTGCTAATCCACGTAAAACAGCTGGTTTTGCATGGTCAGTACCATCACCCATAGTGGCACTTGGGTAGTTAAAGCTAGGTACTTGGTTTGCTAGTATTTGGCTTATTTCTAGCTGACCCGTACTTTGCATATCACCGCTGGTAATAATGTCTACGGGTACCGTACTTTCGGCAATACTGCGTAAGCTTCTGCGAGTACCGGTAACCGAAATTACTTCGATATTCTTTTCTGCTTGATTATCTTGCTCTGCGGCAACGGCCATAGAGTAAGGTGTGCTAAGTGCAGTGGTAACGGCCAAGCTAAGTGCTAGTTTATTTGCAGATAAACGCTTAAAAGTCATTAATTGTTCCCCAAGAGCTGCTAGTCGAAAAGGAGCGCATCATATAGAAGCGACTACCCTAGTGCAAAGATAAAAACTATCTAAGATATTCTAAGTTGTTAACACGCCCCAGTGTTTACGCGCGATATAGGCGTTTGGATCGTTGTAGTTGCAATCTTGTGTCGAATGGTTGCGAATTCAAGGGGATTTTAGATAAAAGTTAGTAAGACGTAAAAAGGCCAAGCAAATGCTTGGCCTTTCAATTTTTTAAATTTAGTGATTTAAATTATTCAGGGGCAACTTCAAGCGTTGTAAATAATGCATAACGTCCTGCATCTACGCCTTCTTCATTTACGGTAACCTTGTTAGAGGTTTCGATTAGGTATAGGCCTGGTTCTTTCCACGTAATTGTAAACATACCTTCTTTATCGGTCGTTACTTTTACTTCGCCACGGTCGTTACGGTAGCGTGTGTCGCCTTTTAAAATACTTACTTCAATGCCTTCACCAGCAGATTTACCATCTTGTAGTAACTGAAAACGTGCTTGCTCACCTACAAATAAATCGTTTGGATGCGTTGGACCGCTAAGCTCTAAGCCTAAACCTAATAGGGCAGGCTTTGAGGTGCCATTTCGGCTTACAAATGTATCTACTGTTGAAACAACCTTCGTTGTAGTTACATCTTTTGCATTGCTAGGTAACTCGGCTTCTGTTTTTTTACCAAATACGCGTTTGCGCTTACCTTCTTCGTTTTTATAGAAGGTCATGTACATTGGCTTTTGGGTCATTGCAATGTGATAAGTGCCTTGCTCTGTTAAGCTTACAGCAGCTGAGCTTTTACGTTTTAAGTAATAAGCACGGATGGTTTCAGATACTGGCTCACCATTAGGCGCAAGTGCCATTAATAATGTGTCATCGTACTCGGCGCCTTTTTCTTTAGGTTTAAAGGCTTTGTCTGGTGCAAAAATTTCGTTTGAAATACTTGCGTCAATCATTACGTAATGCGCTTTATCGCCTGATAAAGATGTATGCGAAGGTAGTAACCAACGTCCGTGTGCACTTGCCGAAGTTGACACTAAAGCAGATAAGCTCAATGCGCTGATTAATGCAGTTTTTAATAAATTAATTTTCATTGTATTTCCTTAAATTTAAATGATTAAGTAGCAGCTACTTAGTGCTTACAGTGACGAAGCTTTTAGAAAACTCGTTTTTACCATCAATTGTAATTTTTCCCGACTTTGTTAAATCAAGCTCAACACGGGTGTAGTCTCTGCCGCCTTCTTCGCGTACAACTTCAATATTTAGTAAGTATTTACCTGGTTTTACTGGGTTACCGTCTAAATCATTACCTTGCCAATTTATAGTGTAAGTACCCGCGCGTTTTGTTGCGCCGCTAATGCCGTCAAAGTTGGCATCGCTTTTACCGGCTTTACGCCACCATTGGCGTAAGTCTTTAAACCATTCTGCTTTTTGTACCCAAAGTGCAAGCGTTGTAACGTGTTTGCGCTCTGGTGTTTCAAGCCAAACTGCAACGTATGGACGGTGATACGGTTGTACTTCTAAGTCGGGAAGCGTTAATTCAACCTCTAGCTGTGGTGTTTGCGCATGCGCCATTGTTTGAAAAAACGCAGCTACGAGCAGTAATGCGGCGCTTATAAATAATTTAAATTTAACCATTAAGACACTCCTTTTATTTGTGGAACCCAACATAAATAAATAACCATTGGAGTTGCGACTCCTAGTAAGGTTATCCATATTCCTGCTAAGCGTTTTTTTCTATTTTGAAACAAAATAATCATGCCGGTGATGGCAAATAAAATCATTAGTACGGCAGATATATCAATTACCCAACTCCATACTTCACCGCTGTGGCGGCCTTTATGTAAGTCGCCAATAAGGCTTAAAAAGCCACCTGTTTGGTAATCAAGATTTAGCTCGCCAGTTGTAAAGTCGAGCTCTGCGTAGGCAAATCCTGCAGGCAGTGGGTAGTCGAGCATTACTAGCGCGTCTTCTTTTTCCCACTCAATGCTTTTTACTTTTGTAAGTGCATATTGCTCAGCTAAGTAAGCTTCTATTTCTGGGTAAAGCGTTGGCAGCGTATTTAGCTGTTCATTTGCTTTAGTAACTAGCTCTACTGGAATTATTGCATTTACTTGACCGTTATTTTTATCGTTTTTAAGCCAATCAACGTGATTAAGCACAATGCCGCTAACGCAAAATAAAATAAGCAAAAAAAACAGAGCTGTAGAAATATAAATATGTAGAGCGCGGCTTGTACTATACAAAGCCCGCTTATTAATAAATGACATAAAAACAGTTAATAAATCAAATTTACAACATGATAATGATTTGCATTAGCTATTACAAATTTACTTACTTATCTTTACATAAAACTTTAAAACAAAGGTGTATGCAGGTAAAAAATGAATATTTAATGCTTAGGGGGGCTAGAGGGTCTTAAAATAAGGTAAATCATTACCGATACTTCTATTATTGCAACGAGATAAATAACCCAAATAGGGGCGGCTGAATACAGTAAAAATATAAATCCAATTAACATGCCAATGGCGGCGTAGCATTTGGCTTTAACAGGCACTACTTTGTGGGCTTGCCATTGCTGCAAAGTTACACCGTAACGAGGGTGGTTTAACAGCCATTGTTCAAGCGCGGGTGATGAGTGAGTAAAGCAGGTGAGCGCTAAAATAAAAAATATAGTGGTAGGCATGACCGGTAACACAATGCCAATAATACCCAAGGCTACAAGTATTAAGCCAAGCGCTTTAAACCATAAGTTTTTATAACAAATAAACACTGCTTTTATATTCACTTAGGCTCTTTTTAGGCGTGTTATGGTATCTCTAATTGTAGGCTAAATAGCTATTAATTCGAAGCTTAAAATCAATAAAAAAGGGCAAACTAAGTTTGCCCTTTTAAAAAATAAATGCGGTTAACAGTTTAGAAGTAGTAACCAATATTTATGTTGAAGCGACGTTCTGTATCGCCATCACCAATAATTGTTCCGCCAATAAATGGCTGGTTACGTGCTTGAATAAAGTCGAAGTAACTAAAGAAACCACCTGCAGCAACACTCATACCCGTTACGTTCATCCATGTATCTGCACTATCGTCAGACTTGTCATAAATAATGCCGTAATCGTTGTAAAATTGAATGTCGGTAACTGGGCCCCAATCAAGCGAGTAATTATAAGCAACGTTAAAGTTAGTCATAGTTGCTTCGCTAGATACAGTGTCGTAATAAGCATACGCACCAACAACAAAGCTGTCGCTGCTGTCGTCTAGGTCGTAGTCGTATTCACCGTGTTGAAATTGGATATTCCAGTTGTTAATTGTGCTATCAACATGAAATGCCCATGCGCCGTAGTTACCAGCACGATCGTTACCGTCATGTAAGCCACCACTTAATAGTGATACACCCACATCGGTAGTTATATTTTTGCTGTGTTCAATTTGATATGTTGCACGCCCGGCAAACGTATTGTATTCGCCTATGCGAGAGCCTGGTGCATCGTATGTACCTTCCTCTGCTGAACGACTACCAATAATGTCGTAAGAGTAACGATGGTTAATATCTGAAGAGCCACCGTCTATGCCACCTAGCTCATCATTTTTGAAAAAGCCTAGGTCTAGTTTCCAGTTATCTTTAAGTTTACGCTTTACTACTACACCTAAATCATAGTCGTCTTCTAGGCCTACGTAATAGTTAGTACTGAAAAAGTAGCTGTGCGAGTTGTATGGGCCATTACCAAAAGGCACAGGTGCAATACCTGCTTGTCCTTCCCAGCCATCTGCAAACTCGTAACCTAAGTAAGCGTATTTAACAACGGTCATATAATCGTAAAAACGTACTTCACCGTTAAGTGAAATATCGTTAATTTCACCAGATACATTTATACGGAAAATATCAAAATCAAAATCGCCACCGCGATCTTGGGTATCTTCATCGTATGTGTTGGTGCTGTAATTAAAGCGTATTGCTCCACCAACTTTAATACCTTCATCTTTTTTCTCAGGTTCAGCTGCGGCAACTTCAACTACTTTTTGATCAGATTTTTTACTGATGTTTGCAACTTGTTGTTCGTGTTGCTTATTAATTTGTTGCTGTTTTGTTTTTTCATCAGCTAACTTATTTTCAAGCAATTGCATTTGTTGCTTTAGCTGTTTAAGTTGGCTTTGTAGTGTGTCTAGATCATCAGACGCATAAGAAGTGCTTGTAACACCACCTAGAACTAGTGCTAGTGTTAATTTTGAGAGTTTAGTCATAATAGCCGCTCTGCTTGTGATTAAAAAATAAAAAATTCAAGACGTCAAAAAACGCCTTACGTTTAGAGTAAGTACAAAACTATGTATTTTTTTTATTGTTTATTCTTTAGGAGCTTGAGTAAGTGCACCAACTTCTAGAAGGGGCGATGCATCTAATTTATCTGCATCCATCATCGCGGCTACACGCTGCATTGATGAGAGTAAAAGGCTCTGTTCCCACTCAGCAAGCGCAGAAAACTTTTCAATAAAGTGTTGTTGCAATGGCTGAGGTGCTTTATCAAGTAACTCTTTTCCTTTTTCGGTGAGGTATAAGCTCACTCTGCGTTTATCCATTTGACTGCGTACGCGTGTTACTAAATCTCTGCTTTCAATTCTGTCGAGAATATTGGTGACCGTTGCCGGGCTTAAATTTACGTTCTGAGCTATACGGCTCGCCGTTATTCCATCGGTTTTTTCAACTTCTTGCATTATAAGCAGTTGTGGCCCAGTTAAACCTGAAGTTTTATTTAGCTGCTTAGAATGTAAGTCAATCGCGCGGATCACTTTACGTAAAGAAACCAATAACTCGTCATATTTTTGCATTTGCTTATCTCATCGATGGGGCGGTAGTTTGCCGTAATCGCGAAATGTTACACATCAAATAAATTGAATTCAAACAATATATTGCACATTAGGCCGCTTTTATTGGTTTTTAATAGTTAGAGCAGTAACTAATGTAAAATTATATTGTTTAAATTATAGTAAATTTTCTTAGCATCTTGTGTGCATTAAGTTGCGCACAGTACGTATGTTGTGAATAATTGGCAAGTCTTATTGTATAGACTTTAGTATTATTCATTTACAGCTGTTAGTACAAAGTAATTGTTTGTGAGTTTACTGTATATGTATTAATCGGCAATGAACAAATTCAGCAATCAATATTTAATATCAATAGCGTATACTTTAAGCATGCATTATTGTTTCTGCACAAATATTAAAAATCTTTAGTATCAGTATTATAGGGGAAGGTATGAAATTATCGCCATCAGTTAGCATTGAGCAAAGCGAAACCGGTCTTGAGTTTATTAAAATAGCTAGCTCAAAGTGCGATGCAAAAATATTTTTGCAAGGTGGGCAAATTACCGAGTTTATCCCTAAAAATAACAAGCCACTTATATGGGTATCACAAGACGAAACCTATCAAGAAGGGGCAAGTATTCGAGGTGGTATTCCTATTTGTTGGCCGTGGTTTGGTACACACGCTAATGATGGGTGGCCTGCCCATGGTTTTGCGCGCACAAGCGTGTGGCAAGCTGATGAAGTACACGAATCTGATGAGAAAATTACAGTTAGTTTAAAGCTACCCATGAAGCTTGTTAATACAACGTATTGGCCATATCAGTCAGCATTAAAAGTTGAGTTTGTATTAAGCGATAAATTACAGGTTAGCTTAACGACCACTAACTTAGGGAGTGCGCCATTTAGCTTTACCCAAGCGCTGCATACCTATTTTCCTACATCAGACATTACAAATACCCATGTAAATGGTTTGCAAGGCGCCCAATATATTGAGTTTAGCGAAGGGCCATTTGTACAAAACGATGTTGTAAGCTTTAATCGCGAAACCGACATGGTTTATACACAAGCAAATACAATGCAAACCATTAATACGCCAGAAGGTGTTATTAATGTGAGCCGCGAAAACTCAAGTTCGTGTGTACTGTGGAACCCATGGATAGAAAAATCAAAACGCTTATCTAACTTTGCTGACGATGAGTATAAAACAATGCTCTGCTTAGAGGCTGCTAATGTACTGACAGATAAAGTAACGCTTGAGCCAAAACAAAGCCACACCTTAATAACCACCATTAGTTGGTAAGCTAGTCATAATTAAAAGCAGGAATAGGGACAAATAGTGTTTAACAATCAACAAATAATGGATTTACCAAAGCATAGTGATATTAGCTTTAAGCCATTGGCTGATAAAGCCTTATTACATACACAGCTTAGCTCGCTTCTGTTTTATATACCGCTAATTGGAGCGCTTATTGCTGTTTGTTATTTTAATGAAGCCTTTGCTAATAATGCACAAACGTATTTGCTAATTGGTATGCCTATTTTGGTGGCCGTATCTATGGCGTACAACATGATAAGTGTGAGGTTACGAGGTTTTGCAGTGCGAAATCATGACATTGCTTTTAAAAAAGGCGTTATTTGGCAACAAGTGACGGTATTACCTTTAGCGCGTGTACAGCATATGGAAATACACCAAGGGCCAATAGAGCGAAAACTTAGCCTTGCGAGTATTAAATTATTTAGCGCTGGCGGTGTAAGTGCCGATTTACAAATTAGTGGGCTAACCCATGATGATTGTAAAAATATGCGCCAATTTGTACAAAACTACCGCCAAGACGACGCAACTACTCAGGCAGCTTTAGCCGATGAGTAATACAACTATCGAAGATAAAGCGAGCCCTATTTACTGGCAGAAAGTATCGCCCTGGGCACTTTTATACTTTGTTGTGCACTTTAGTGTGCGCTTTGTAAAAGATGGTCTTTTAAACTTACTGCCTATGCTTGTAGTGTTTGTTACTCAAGTAGAAAATAAGTTGTTTTGGGCGCAGGTTGCAGGTGGGATTGCGCTAATTTCGTTGCTTATTTACTCATTTTTATATTATTTAAATTTTAAGTTTTGTATTAGTAGCGACAACGAAATATTGCTTAACAAAGGTGTATTTAAAAAAGAGCGACTTACGCTTAAATTTGGCCGTGTGCAAAACGTTAATATTGCCGAGCCATTTTATTTTACCCCCGTAAACTTAGTTAATTGTATTTTTGATGCAGCTGGCAGTGTGTCGCAAGAAGTTGTTTTACCCGGCGTCACTAAAGATTACGCACAGCAAATGCGTAAACAAATATTTGATTTTAAAGCGCAGCAACAGCAAGAAATACAAAATACTGAACAAAGCGAAACAGACATTATCGAAAACAGCCTAAGCATTAGCAATAAAGAAATAGCTAAATTTGGTTTAATGTCGAATATGGCTATTTTAGCAATCGCTGCTTTTGCCCCTTTTATAAACTTGATTATCGATTTTTTAGAGAAGCAAATTATTGCGAAAGTAGAAGGCTTTTATCAACAAGAGCTTGGTATGCTGGCAAGTGCTGCTACCTTTGCGATGATCACCTTAATTGTTTTGCTAGTTTTGGTAGCGGTGATGCTATCGGTGACTATGTCGCTTATTCGTTTTTATAACTTTGAGCTTTATTTTAAAGGTCAAAAGTTTAAACGTATTGCTGGCTTGTTAGAGCGCCATCAGCTTTCAATGAGCATGGATAAAGTGCAATCTATTGTTATTAAGCAAAACCTAATGGGGCGATTGCTAAAGCGATTTACCGTTGAGTGCTTGCAAGCAAGTAGCGGCGGAATAGCAGCCGGTGTTGCGGCTAAAAAAAATAAACAAACCTTAGTATTACCTGTATTAAATAGCGAACAAGTTGATAGTGTATGCCAATGGATTTACCCGTGGTTTAATAGTAAAAAACTCGCTTTTAAGCGCGCAGAACGCGCTCTTTTGTATAAAAATTTAGGCTTTTATTCACTGTTACCCAGTGCATTAGTGTTTGGCTTTTGTTTTATTGCTGATATTAATGCTTTGATAAGCCTTGGTGTTTTGGTGGTGTTTTCTGGCTTGGTAACTTTATCGTATCAGCGTTATGGTTATTACATGCATGAGGATAATGGTCGATTTTACATGGTTGTACGCAAAGGTATGATTGGCGTTCATTACCGTGTTTTTGAGCTTTATAAAGCGCAAAGTGCACGCAGTATAAGTACGTACTTAATGAGAAAATCAGGCTTAAAAAGCCTGTATATACAACTTGCTTCAGGGTTTGCATTTATGCCCTACATAAAGCAGCAAGATGCTGACTTTATTATTGATTTTACAATTAAGCAGATTGAGTCAGATACTCGCAGCTGGATGTAAACTCCCCTAATAAAACATGTGTAAATACACATTTGCACATGCTTTATTACACTTTCTTACTGCCCATGAAAGACATTTAATAATACCCTAGATGGTATTAAGGAATTCTTTTAGGGACGCTCATGAAAAAAACACTTATCGCATCAGCTTTATTACTAGCAGCACCAAGCTTTGCAGCCGATTGGCAAACTATTCATACTGAACATTTCAACATTCACTACAGTGTTGAGCATGTCGATTTTGCTAAATCGAGCGCAGCAGAGCTTGAAATAGTGCGCACCAAAGTGCTTGAGCAGCAAAACCGAGCACTTGATAAAACCGTTGATGTAGTAGTGTTTGATCCCCTAAATGCAGCAAATGGCTTTGCGCTACCTACTTCAAATAACCCTGTAATGGCGCTTTTTACTACGCCACCACAATCCGACACAGTTATATCAAACAGCGCTGGCTGGCAGCAGTTACTTGTACTGCATGAATATATTCACTTAGTGCACTTAGCACAGCCTACACGCAATGACTGGCAGCAAAAAGTACGTGGTATATGGGATTTATACGACTTAACCTACAGTGATACGCCGCGCTGGGTAGCCGAAGGTTATGCCACATTGATTGAATCTAAAATGACGGGTCGTGGACGTTTATTTGATAACTACTCAGAGTCAATACTGCGAGAATTTGCTCAACAGGGCGCATTGCCAACCTATGGGCAGTTAAATGGCGAGCAGGGCTTTATGGGCGGCTCAATGGCGTATTTAATGGGTAGTCGCTTTTTAAATTGGTTAGAGAAAAACTATTCAGAACAAACACTCGATAGTGTTTGGACGCGAATGCAAGGCGTAAAAACGCGGAATTTTGATGAGGCATTTAGCGGTGTGTTTGGGCAAAGTGCAGCCAAGCTATATCGCCGATTTATAGCTGAATATACCTATAAAGCAATGCAAATAGAGCAAGGGGAGCCGTTACTTAATAGTGAACTTTGGCTTGAGCTTAACTTATATGCAAGTAACCCAGTACTTTCAAAAGATGGTAGTAAAATTGCGATTGTTGAGCGAGATAAAGAGAGTAATACCAAGCTTATAATTTATAGCACTGATGACAACATTAAAGCGCAAGAAGAGTTTACTAAAGCGCAAAAGGAGCTACTCGAAAACGATGCACAAGATATTCCCGATACAGCGCCCAGTGTGTTTAAGCGCGAACAAAAACAAGTGCTTAATCAAATTAACCGAGCCGGTATTGCAAATCCTCAATGGGTAAATAGCACAACTTTATATTTCAATGCGTACAGCAATGAAGAGTCGGGTATTTATAACAAAGTGTCTGACATATTTAGCTATAACACTGACACTGGAAATATTACACAACTTACCGAACTTGCTGGTATACGACGATTTAGCGTAACCAGTAACGGCGAAACCTTGTATGGCGAGCAAATAAGAGATGGCTACTCTGAATTAGTAAAGGTTGATCTCAATACGCAAACCATCACACCATTATTTACAAAAAGCCTTGAGACAACTTACGATTACCCAATACTCAGTCCTGATGAAACTAAATTAGCTTATTTATCAACGTCATTAAATGAAAATTGGCAATTGTATATACAAGGTATAAACGGCGAACAACAGCTATCAGTACCTATGCCAAACGGGTATCAATATTTAAGTCAGCCAAGCTTTAGCCATAATGGCGAGTCACTTTATTTTGTTGCAGGTTTAAATAGCGCCACCGATATTTATAACTACAACATAGAGAGTAAAACACTCACCAAGTTAACCCAAGGGCAAGAGGCCGTTACCCACCCAATTGAAATGGCTGATGGCTCGTTACTCTATTTTTCGATAACTGCAGATGGGCCAAATGTAAAAACACTGCCAAAAGCTATAAAAAGCACTGTAGTTACTGAGTTTGCAGCTAACAAAAAAGCACCGCTGCTAATAGTAAACGAACATACACTTCCAAAAGCTAAAATATATAAGCACGAAACTACAGAGCAAACAAATTACAACGTGCTCGACCAGCACGCTACTTTCGCGATTGGCTCTCAATATTATTCGGCTTCTACCAGTTTGTTAGATTTAAGCATTAAAAGTAGCGACTTATTAAAGCAGCTCGACTTACAAGCGGGTTATAGCACTGATTTACACGATGGGGCATTGCACGGTGGTTATGTGCAGGCAAAATATAATGCGCTTGATGTAAAACTGAAACTTGCACTGTTTGACTACAATTTAGATACATCGCGCCAGTATCAGCAAAGTCTAAGTGCAGACATGGATGCCCGTGGTGGTTTTGCCGCAATAAGTTACCCCGTTATATTTGGGCAGTTAAGTTTAACGCCAGAGCTTGCCTACAATTACACTGATTATAAGCAAAGCCATAAAAGTTGGACGCGTTTAGGTATTGCTCAAAATTGGCAATATGATCGTCAAGACTTTGCTATAGGCCAAAGTATTTATGCGAGTTGGTACGATGGCAGTAGCAAAAGTAATAATTGGCAAGGTTATGATTTAGCTGCCAAAATTTTTGGTAAAGCGTTTGGTATTCCTCTTTATGCAAACTTTTCTCAAAAGCAACGTGACGACAGGAGCCTTGCATTAGGTGGCTTTAGCTCAAATCTTATTAATCAGCAGCAAAATAGTGAATATGTACTTTCATCTGAGCTGCCTTTTTACAGTGCAACTGCAAAGCGCTATCAAGGCTACGGTGGCGGCTTTAGCTTTAAAGAAGGCATGCCGTGGCTTTATTATAAGCAACATCAACTCGACGACACCGTATACGCACAAAGCTACGGCTTAAAATACCAAGGTGACTTTAGTTTTGGAATGGGGCCAGCAGGTGTAAACGATTTAACGTTTAATATGGGACTGTCGCGAGTAGAAGGCGACAGTTTTGAAGATGAAATGCGAGCGTGGTTAAGCTTTTATTATTCGTTATAAATATTAATTGGCTAAGTTACTTATCCATCTGCAAGGATAGTAACTTAGCTTGATATACATCGAGTTTTTGATTATCACGTTCTAGTTCAATTGCTTTCTCAAGTAAGGTTTGTGTTTGTTTAATATTACCTTGTTGATAGCGAACTTTTGCGAGTTCCAAGTATAACTCAGCAATGTAAGGCGCTTTAGTAATAGCTTGCTCAAGGTGTGCTTTAGCCTGATGAGCATGGCCAGCTTGTAAGTTGTTTTTAGCGATCACTAGTAATTCGTATGGGTCTTTTTCTTTATTAACTAATTGTGAGGTGAGCTCTTTAACAAGCTCTTTGTCGCCTAACTTTTTAGCTAAAAGCTGATAGTTGCTGATTAAATTAATGCTTATTTCGTTATTACTAAGTGCTGTTTGATAGATGTTTTTAGCGCTTTGTAAATCACCAGCTCGGCGATGCAAAATGCCCGCTATATTAAATAATTCAGGATCATTGGGGGTGTATTTGTTTGCTTGTAAAATAAGTGAGTAAGCAATATCCAGCTGTTTGTCTGCTAGCGCTGTTGCAGCTAAATTACTGTAAAACTTAGAAACTAAATCGTTATAGTCTGCGCTGCTTGAATAAAAACTGCGACGGGTAGGGAAGTAATCAATTAAGGTGCCCGCTCTGAAAAACTCAATTAT
This sequence comes from Pseudoalteromonas sp. GutCa3, assembly GCF_002836155.1. Classification (NCBI taxonomy): domain Bacteria; kingdom Pseudomonadati; phylum Pseudomonadota; class Gammaproteobacteria; order Alteromonadales; family Pseudoalteromonadaceae; genus Pseudoalteromonas; species Pseudoalteromonas sp. GutCa3. Next base: position 52,319 of record NZ_PJBK01000100.1, read on the forward strand.
ATTATCATCTTTTTTCTCTACTTTTGGAGCATATACTTTTGTTCTAAAGTGATTAGCGACATAAACAACATTATTTTCTTTTGCGTATATGGGCTTACTTGTAACTTCTTGAAAGCTTGTTTCTAATCCAAGAGCTTTGCGTTAAAATGGCTAAACTAATGCAATTACCTTGCGAACGCTTTAAGGTTTGAGCTGAAGTAAGTGTATCGCCATGGTATTTAAAGTTAGCTATCTGGCTTTCGAGGTAGTTGTAAATTATACGGTCATCACGGATTTGGGATAGCTTTTGGTTTTCGGCGTAAGCTAAAAACATTTCTTTTTCAGCATCCGGTAACTCAAAAATACTGTGCTCGGAAGGTGTGTCGAGTTTATTAAACAAAGAATGGTTTAATAGTTGTTCAAGCCCTACTTGTTGTTCTACTTGCTGAACCTTGGTTGTGTTACATCCAACTAAAAATAAAAAGGTAATACTAATAACTATTTTGATAAATATCATAACCCACTCCTTTGTTAATTTTTACATTACAATGTGGTGGGTTTTTAATCAATGTTATAGATGTTTTTTCTAAAATTTTATAAATGGACTAATGCTAAATTTACGATGTATAAAATTTTGGCTTAAATACTAATGTGAGCATAGTTTTATAATGAAACACTAATAAACTAAACCTCAGCCCTAATACAGAGCTGTAGGCAAAATAACGTTAGTAGCTTTGGGTATGCGCTAAGTAGAGTTTTATTATTCACTTTAAATGACTGTTAAGTAAATGTTATATTCTGAGCTGTTTTAATAAAATAAGTATTTTGACAATGTCATTTAAGCATCAGAAAGTTCCCAAGAGCGTTGTACTTCCAAGCGTCCCCTCCGACGCACCTGGTTTAAGGTATGAAAAGCCAGAACTAGGTAGTAACTATTGGGTTGTTGATGAGTTTTTTAAACATGAAGAAGCAATGGCTATTCGTTCTTCATGTTTAAAAAAAGAGGTTTGGAAGTACGGTAAGCCGTATACCAAAGAACTTTGGCCTGGAATGCGCACTCCTAATGCTCTAAATAGTAAACAGCTTAAAAAAATAGAAAAATATGTTAAGTCAGTTATCAAAAAAAATAAATTATGGGTTGCTGATTCCAATAAGGTTGTAGTTGATACCAATACTGCAATTTTAGTGGGGGCTGAAGAAGGGGCTTCTAGGCCTCATGTAGATAATCGTTATTTATGTAGATACGCTGCTGTTTTGTATTTAAATCCTGATCCAATTACCTCTGCCGGTACCTCTTTTTATCGTTTAAAGTATGCAAATGAAGCGGCAGGAGGAAATATTGTCGATCCTCCTTATGCTAACCTTGTTGATGCACTTAATGTAAGTAGCCTTCCATATAGCGCATGGTATAAAGACATAGATATTGAGAATCGCTTTAATCGTTTAATTATATTTAAAGGTAGTATTGTTCACAGTGCATCTGAGTATTTTGGAGATGATTTAAATACTAAAAGGCTGGCGATAACATTTTTTTGGATGTGCGAAGATTAATTAATAATTCTTTTTAGGCAAGAAAAATCTTGTCGATAGTAAGGCAAAAATTTCGTTACTTAGTTGTTCTAAATGAGACGTTTTTAATGCAACTAGCGTTAGGTTTACTCCCTCAAAATGACTAAGTATTATTGCGCACTCTCTTCTATAAATAATATGTAGAGTGCTGTTTTTATAATTTATAAATAGCTTATTATTAAATGAATCATAAGCTATTATTTTTAAACGCTAGGGCATGTTGAACTTTGTGGATTGAAATTTGTTCAATCTAGGGGCGATTAAATCGCGGCGCGAGGTTTGTAACCTAGTGGGCTAAGTAAAAACCGAGCAACAAAGAGTCAATCGTCCCTAGAAAGAACCCAAAGGGCAGCGCATGTTTGGTATTTATGCTGCGTTATCGCCTATTCATGGGGAATAACCACACTACATAGGCTTCGCCTTGCCTAAAAACCAAACATACTGCTGCAAATTCACCCACCAAAGATCAACACGCCCTAGTGACTTAGCGTTTATTTAATCGGTTTTTTTGTGATTGTTTTTTACGTTTTCGGCGAGTAAACCATAAGTAAAAACCAGTACCTGCTAGCCACACTGGGCTTAAACCAATTACGCACCACAGTATTTTACTTATTAGCCCTGCAAAGTAGCCAAAATGAAGTTTTCTAAAACTATCAATTACCTGCCAGCCAACGCCTACTTCGCGAATATCCCAGTTAGCTATGTGCTCGCCTGTTAGCTTGTTATAGCTAACCGTATTGGCATACTCACTAGCAAGTGGGTTGGCGGTATCGACTTCGCCGAATAAGGTAATGTTTTCGTCAGGCTCGAGTGGCATAACTAAAAACGTACCGTTAAAAGTGGAGATTTGCTTTTTACTGTCATCAAGTATGCGTTGAAACGAAATATCGCTACTGTGTAGGTTTTTGGTTAATACAAAGTGCTCTTCCTCTGCGTGTTCAATAACTTCGTGATACCACACCGCCCAGTTAAAGTAGCCACCTGTGATAGCTAAAATAATAATGATGGGAGATCCTATAACCCCCGTCATTTTATGAATGTCGCTAAGTACAATTTGCAGTGTTGCACGCCAGCGCACACTAAATAGACGCTGCCAAAATTTACGATAAATAATAAGCCCAGTAATACCTAATACCAATAAAAACAGAGCAAAAAAGAAGCCTAGTACAGTGCCTGTTTGCCCTGGCAGGTTTTTAAAGTCGTTCAGTAAAAAAGTGTAATGTAGTTCTAAAAACCAATCGGTAAAATAATGGCTGGTACCAACAGGTTCAGACAAAATGTCACCCGTATACTGGTTTAAATGAAACTTATACCATTGCTCTGTGCCGCGTTTGACTAAGTAAACCCGATCAGCTGTATCATTGTTAAATATTTCCCAACTACCTACTACATATTCAGGGTAAGCATGCTCTGTTTTGGCAATTAACGTGTCGATTGGCATGCGCTCTGGCAGTGCATTTACAACAAAGTGGCTGCTTGGCATAAGTAAGCCATCTATTTCACTTTTAAAAACTAATACGCTCCCTGTAATACTAATAACAATCAATGGAATGATAGCTATTAGAGCGATCCAACTGTGAATTTTAAAAAGAGTTTTTCTCATAGGTAGTTTTATATACAGCAGCTAATGACTTGCGCATGATAACAACTATCATTTTTATTTAATAGTTTGGCGGTGAGGCTTTCTATTAAACCGGTAAACCGTGAACTTAATTCTACGGTTTTTGTATACCTAGCTTGCCAGTACCTAAAACAAGAATGTCTTATTTAGTTGAGTTAAATTTACGCGGCTCTACAATGCCGCGCTCATAGTAAAAGCCTTTTAAAACAAATGTTTATTAAATGTTTTTATTTCCGTTTTTAATTAACATTTATATAACGATCGAGGTTGCTTTGGCGCATTATTTGCCTATATTGTCTTCATTTATTCTGGTTTTTAGTTTTTTACCATTACTAAACAAAATTCGAAAAAATCGTAGTGTCTCAGGTTTATCACTATTGATGATGACGTTTGGGTTAGCACAAAGCCTTTATTTTATAACCTACAATATTTATTTTGAGCGTTTTTATATTGCGTTACCATTTATTGTAACCGGTGCGTTAAGCGGACTTATTTTGTATTTTTTTGCACGTTATAACGCAGCTAAACGAGAACGGGTACAGTTGTTTACTATGCTAGGTTTTTCGTTACTGCCTTTTTCACTGCTTTTGAATTCAAGCCTCGATACTGCAACGGTATTAAGCGCTTTAACGTATGTTGGCCTTGTGATGAGTTCGGTACGTGTTATGCCGCAAACTTATAAAACATTGCGTACGGGTAATGTGAGTAATTTAAGCGCGCGCTACTTTAGCTTGCAGTTTATTGCTGGTATTTGCGGCTTAGTTGTTGAGCTTACAACAGCGGCTCCAAGCACAGCGCACTTACTTATGTTTATTATGCTGTTGCTTACCAATGCTGTGCAATTTGGTTGTATGCAATATTATAGAATGCGGCCTGTAATGGCTTAAAGCCAAAATAAAGGTGCTAATTTAGTTTAGGTATGGCAGTTTTAAGCTATTAATCATTACAAAGTTTAAACAATGCAATTAGCTATTCATCAAATTGATGCGTTTACGAATGAGTTATTCAAAGGTAACTATGCGGCAGTGATCCCACTAGAATCGTGGTTAAGTGACGATTTATTGCTAAAGATTGGCGCTGAGAATAACGTATCTGAAACTGCTTTTACCTGCCTGCAAGACGATGGCAGTTTTGTTATTCGTTGGTTTTCGCCGTTAATGGAAATCGATTTTTGTGGTCACGCCACACTTGCGGCTGCCTATGTTTTATGTGAAGAGCATAACATATCGCAAATTCGCTTTATTGCTGATGCGGTGGGCGAGCTAATCGTTAATAAAAACGCTGATGGTAGCTTTGCAATGACCTTTCCAAAACAAGCACCGGTTGAAGTGCAAAATGTGCCTCAGCAACTGCTTGATGGCCTGTCTATGCAACCGAGTAAAGTGCTTAAAAATCGCCAAGCCTACTTTGTTATTTATGAAAACGCCGATCAAATACTTGAATTAAAAACTAGCTCAGAGCTTTTAAAAACGCTTTATCCACTTGATGTAGTGGCCACTGCTGCAAGTGCTGAATATGATTTTATATCTCGTTATTTTTGGCCTGCAAGCGGTGGCGACGAAGATTATGTAACAGGCTCTATTCATACTGGCTTGGCACCTTACTGGGCGCAGCAATTGGGTAAAACTACGTTAAGCGCTTATCAGGCTTCAAGCAGAGGCGGGTATTTACTATGTGAAGTGGGTGATACAACCGTCACCTTAACGGGGCATGCTGTAAGGTATTTAAAAGGCACTATTTATATTTGATCTGTGAATTAAGTGATAAAAAAGGCCACGTTAAACGTGGCCTTGGTTTACTCAATTAGTAGAGATATTTTACGCTTCTAGTGCTTTTGCAATTAAGCGATCAATATATTTTTTATGCGCTTTAGTTGCTGTATCTGCACCCCAAGCAGTGCTGGTATCGGCTATTTGAGTTAGCTGATATAACGCAGCTGTTTTAGCTAAGTTATCGTACTTACTTGCTTTGCCAAGACCTGCAATTGCGATTAGCTGATTAACATACTCAATTTGTAAGTTGTGACTAATAGAATTTGCGTCTTTGCTTTTCACAAAAATATTAGCGGTTAAATCTTGCATAAACTGAGTTAGGCTATATTCATTGCCGTACAAAGCAGTATCAGAAATACGCAGTAATACGGCTGGGTGTAATAGCTGCGCAAGTACAGACTTTTGCATACCTAAAATCATTTTGTGTGCTTTAGGGTCTTCATTTTTACCAAAGTGATTAAAGCCACGACGTTGCAGTTGCAAGTAGCTATATAGAGGTTGCATGTTTTGTAGTACGTCTGGTGCAAATACAAACTTTGCGAGTATATCCATCGCTTGTGTTTGACGTTCAAGAGATACCGGTGTAAATGGCTTATCTGCGTTTGCATCACCCACTACAGCACGCTCAACGTACACACCACCAATTTGGCGAGAAACAACACCTGCTTGAGCTCTGTACTGACCAAATAAGCTATTAGCAGAGGTAACAAGCTGTTGGTAAGACTCACCTTTAACTGTTGCTTTATCTTTTAGCTCAGTAAATAGTTTATTAATTAGTGCCATACGATCTGCGCCATAGGCAGCAGGGTTGGACGACAAATCACCAATCATTACACGTGGATCGATATGGCGACCTGGTGCGCGCATATCGTCTGCATCGTTACCAAAGGCAAGGGCATGTTCACTTGAACGAGCAAGTATTTTTTCAAGTCTAGCTTGCTCAGCAGCTTCATCTGCAAGTGCTTCGCTGTAGCCATAGTTAATAGCCCAATCATCATAAGGGCCTGGTTTTGTTTGAAAAATATCACCTCGCTGCATACCAATTGGGGCAATGTTAGCTGGTGCATAATCCATAACAGAACCGGTTACTATGCCTTGGGTTTTGTTTTTGTCGTGTACTTCTTTTTCATCCCACAAAATAGATGATTTCATATTGTGGTTAAGACCTAAAGTATGGCCAACTTCGTGAAGTACCAATTGCGTTAGACCTTGGCGAAGCATTTCTTTATCTTCAATTTTGTCGCCGCTAGCAAGACCTTTGGCAAGCATTAGATTTTGTTGAATCTCATGCCCTAGTGAGCAATTTAGCTCACCGGGATTTGTTGTTTCACCGTGGCTCATTGTTCCTTGAGTGAAAAGTGTGTCGTAAATCCAGCGGTTTTTCATAAATACAAACTCAAGCATAATGTCTGAACCCAGTATTTCGCCTGTTAATGGGTTAGCAAGTGCTGGTCCGTATCCGCCAAATGGAGGCTTAGGTGACGAAGTCCAACGCAGTACGTTGTAATTAATATCGCCCGCATCCCAGTCTGCATCATCTGGTTGTACTTTTACCTCTAAGGCATTTTTAAAACCGGCTTTTTCAAAAGAGGTATTCCACGTTAAAACAGCGTCACGAATAGTATCGCGCCATTCAATGGGGGTGGTGTTTTCTATCCACCAAGTAATTGGTTTTACTGGCTCTGAAAGTGCTGCACTAGGGTCTTTCTTTTGTAGATCCCAACGTTTTATAACATCTTCATAAGGTGCCCAATCGGCAGATGTCATTTGATCAAATTGATTTGTAAAATAACCAATGCGCGCATCATCCATACGTGGTGCGTAGTTATTGCTAGGTAGAGCGACAAACGAGTGCTGAACTTTTACCGATACACTACGCGGGTCGCTTACTGCATTTGAGCCACGTACCGTTGGGCTTGGGTTAGTAAATACGTAATCAACAACTACGTCTAAGTTATTAGGGTATGGACGCTGTTTAATAATGCGTGATTTTTTATCGTCTAATTTGCCTACTTTAAAGCGCTTTTTGGCGTTTTTATCAGCTGGATTTGGCGTAGGTGATACTTTGTGAAGTGCTTCGCTTAAAAATAACTTATTTACGTTAAATGCTATTTTACCGTCTTCTTCTTTTTCTATTTTAATGCTCGCAAGTACCGCTTCACTAATATTGGCATCACTCGCTTTTGAAATTGCACTGTTTTCGTCAAATTTGTAGCGAGGTGTTTTGCTAATGATATCGATACGATCAAAGTATTTTCTAAATTCAATTAACTTAGTTTCACGATACGAACCACGATAATGGCCTGCATCTGTAACGCCATCGACAGTGTGCGCAAAATATACAAACGGCGTATTAAGTTGGGACTCGTTAATCACCATAAGGTGCTTACCGGTTTTTTCGTCTTGGTAAAGGCTAAATATACCGGCAAATTCGGTTTGTCCTTTGATCATTTCGCTAAGTGTTTTTGGCTCTTTTTCGTCTTTTTTATCGGCTGCAAATGCATGGCTGCCAAACGCTAAGCTAAGCGCAAGGGTGATGGTCGTTAATTTCATTTTGAGACTTTTAATATTTGTTAATTTAATTGGACTGTACGTAAATTAATTTAATTTCGCACATCTTCGCGACGAAATTTAAGTGTACAACGCTAATTAACTGATATTAATAAACAAAAGTTTGTAACAAAATATAACGAATGAGGTGAGCTGCATGCAAAGTTATTTTTATAGCCCTAAATAGCAGTGGTTTATATGTATTTGCAACAGTTGCTTACAAATGTCACCTTAATGTTTCATATGGCTCTGGTATTATGACGTTAATAGAATTTTGGGGATAATAGGATATGCAAACAAATTCACTTAGATGGGTTTTTCCATTTGTAGCGCTAATTGTTGGTGTTGTTGGCTTTATGGGAATAAATGCCATTGCACAAGAGCCAGAAAAAAAAGAAGTAATTGATACTCGTCCAACAGTGCAAGTTGAGCCAGTGGCTGCAAACGATCATCAAGTTATTATTAATAGCTACGGTGAAGTAAAGCCTCTTGAAAGTACACAGCTTTCGGCGCAGGTGTCGGGTGAAGTGTTAAGTTGGCATCCTAATTTTGTAGCCGGTGGCATCGTTGCTCGCGGTGAAACGTTATTCACTATCGAAAAAGACAACTACGAAGCAGCAGTACTTGTTGCAGAGGCAGAAATTGCTCGTGCACAAGCAGGCTTGATTGAAGAGCAGGCCCAAGCTCAAGTGGCCGCAGATGAAGCAAAGCGTTTTCCAAGTAAAGCGCGTACCGACTTATTTTTACGTAAGCCTCAAGTGTTAAGTGCGCAGGCATCTGTAAAGTCGGCGCAAGCTGCATTAAAACGTGCACAACGTGACTTAGATAATTGTGAAGTAACAGCCCCTTACGATGCATTGGTTATTAGCCGAAATGTAGGTGTTGGTCAATTTGTCACTATGGGTTCGCAAGTTGCTGAGCTCAATAATATTGAAACTGCTGAAGTGATTATTCCTATAGCAGGGTTCGATAGCGTTTTTTTGCCAGAACGCATTAAAGGCATTACCGCAACGATTATTCAAAAGGGCCTAAACAGCTTCACCCGTGAAGGTGTAATTGACCGCGACCTAGGGATTGTTGATAACGCTACGCGTATGAGCAGTCTAGTCGTGCGTATAGAAGACCCATACGGTCTTAAAAACATACAACCAGCCATTAAGTTTGGCAGCTACGTACAGGTGAATTTTGCAGGTGCAATGCTTAATAATATTTACCGTTTACCGCAAGCTTTGGTTAACAACCAAACTGTGTGGGTAGTAAACGAAAATCAAGAACTAGAGCCTCGCAAAGTAACGGTTATTCGTGAAGAGGGTGAGTATTTTTATATTAGCAGCGGTTTAAATGCCGATGACAAACTCGTTATTACTTTACCTGAATACCCGCAAAAAGGAATGCAGGTTAAAATTGCAGGTGTAGCTGCAAAACCTGAAAGCTCAGAAACGAGCACTTCAAACACGCAACAGCTGTAGGGTGTAATAGTTATGAGCGAGTCAATACAACAAAAACAAACAGGGCTAATTGCCTACTTTGCTAATAATTCAGTAGCCGCTAATTTAATGATGTTTTTTATCATTATTATGGGGGCTATAAGTTACTTTACGATTCAGCGTCAAATGTTTCCTAATGTAGAGATTAACTACATTAATATTGAGGCTAATTACCCAGGTGCCTCTCCTCAGGAAATAGAAGAAAGTATTCTTATAAAAGTTGAAGAGTCACTTAAAGATATAACCGAAATTAAAAAAGGCGTGTATCGCGCATTTAGAAATGGCGGTACAGCCAGCCTGGAAATAAACACCGATGCAAAACTTACCGATGTGCTTGATAAAGTAAAGTTGCGTGTTGATGGTATTGCGACTTTTCCGGCGGGTATGGAACCGGTCACCATAAGTCAGGTTGAGTTTAGGCAAGACGTAATAGGTATGACGCTCGTTGCTGACTTACCACTTACAGAGCTTAAGCCTATAGCAAACCAAATAGAGGATGAGTTACTACAGTTATCTAACGTGTCGTTAGTGGTAAACGATGTTCCTCTTGATGAAATAGCAATTGAAATAGAGCCCGATACGCTGCGCCAATATAATCTAACCCTTAGTGATGTGATGAATGCGGTACGCCGTTACTCAGCTAACTTTTCGGCGGGGCAGCTAAAAACAGACGCAGGTGTTATTTCTGTTCGCGTCGAGAATCAGTTTTACTCAGGTGAAGAGTTTAGGCAAATTCCGGTAAAAATTGGCGAGTATGGCGCTAAAGTTTTACTGCAAGATATTGCAGTTATTAAGGATCAATTTACCGAAGGTGAGCGCTACTTTAAGTTTAATGGCGAAAACGCGGTGTATTTATCGGTAAAAGCAACGCAAGAGCAAAACATGATTCCCGTTGCGGATTCGGTTAAAGCGTTTATTGATCAAAAAAATAAGCAGCTACCGCCAGGTATTCGATTAGAGCCATTAATGGATATGACCTACTACCTAAATGCTCGCCTTGATATGATGAAAGCTAACCTGTTTCAAGGTGCCATTTTGGTGGCAATTATGTTGTCGTTATTCTTGCGTTTTAAACTAGCGCTTTGGGTAATGATTGGCTTACCTGTTTGTTTTTTAGGGGCCATGATGATGATGCCACTATTTGGCATTAGCATTAACATTATTTCGTTATTCGCTTTTATAATGGTGCTCGGCATAGTGGTGGATGATGCCATAGTGATAGGGGAAGCTGCCTACACCGAAGTTGAAAAAAGCGGCGGTGGTGTAGAAAATGTTGTGCGTGGCGCTAACCGAGTCGCGACCCCTGCAACCTTTGGTGTGTTAACAACAATTGCTGTATTTGCACCATTCACAATGTCGAGCGGGCCAGAAAGTGCCTTCTTTTATGGTATAGCGGTTGTAGTAATGCTGTGTTTAGTATTTAGTTTGATTGAATCAAAGCTGATACTGCCAGCTCACATTGCTCATACGCACTTTTCGCCGATTAAAAAAGGTGGTTGGCGCGATCGCTTCAATACACGCTTTTTTGGTTTCGTAAATGGCCCATATAAACGTTTTATTGCTAAGTGTGTTGATTGGCGCTGGACTGTTTTGTTTGCTTTTATTGCAATGTTTATAATCAGTATTGCACTTATTACGTCTAATAAAGTACGTACAGTTCCAACTCCTAAAGTGCCGCACGACTTTCCACAAATTCAAGTAGAAATGAACGACAACGTTTCTGACTTACAAACCATTGCGGCTATTCGTGAAATAGAAGCTATGGTACTTAGAGTCGATGAAGAAACAGAACGTGAGTTTGGTCAAAAAATTATTCGTGATGTATTGGTATTTAATCAAGGCAGAACCGAGTCGCAGTTACTAGCTCCATTAGTTGACGAAGATTCACGTCCATACAATGCATTTGAGCTTTCTCGACGGTGGCGTGAGGCTATGCCGACTATTGCTGGTATTAAGTCGTTAACTATTCAAGACGATGTTGGTGGCGGCGGTGGTAATGGCGGCGGCGAGTTTGGCTATTTACTGTATGGTTCAGACATAGATACTTTAAATCAAGCGGGTCGTCGTTTTATTCAATTACTTCAACAGCAAAAAGGATTGTTTGATATTAGCTCAACCATAGATCCTGCGAGCAAAGAAGTGCAAATGAGCCTTAAACCTGTTGCTTACGATTTAGGCTTAGATTTAGCCGGTATTGCAAATCAAGTGGGTGCTAGTTTTTATGGTGGCGAAGCACAGCGCGTAATCCGAAACGGCGAAGAAGTACGCGTAATGGTACGTTACCCTAAGCTGACTCGTGAGGCATTTTCATCGCTTAAACACACCGTTGTTACTACCCCACAAGGGCGAGAAGTACTTCTTGGTGATGTAGTAGAGCTAACAGAAACGCCAGGTATTAGCTATATACGCCGCGAAGGTGGTTACCGTACCGTGTATGTTTATGGCAATATTGATGAAGAGCAAATTGAGCCAGGCGAAGTGGTTAAGCAAGTAAAAGAAAATCTACTGCCACAGCTAATAGAAGAATTCCCAAGTGTTAAATCAGAGCTTGGTGGCGCAATAGAAGAGCAGCAAGCTCAAGCTAATGAGCAAATAATGTTTTTTATTGGCGGAATGATTTTAGTATACATACTGCTAGCTGTGCCGCTTAAAAGCTATTCACAACCGCTTATTGTAATGTCGGTTATTCCGTTTAGTTTAACCGGGGCTATTTGGGGTCATTACTGGTTTGATTTAGATATGAGCTTAATGTCGGGATTTGGCTTAATTGCCGCAGCAGGTGTTGTTATAAATGATTCACTTGTAATGACAGATTATGTAAACCAAGTTCGCCGCGAAGGTGTTAGCGTTAAAAATGCAGTAATAGAAGCTGGTTGTGCCCGCTTTAGAGCAATACTATTAACGTCTATAACAACCTTTGCTGGTGTATTACCTATTATGTTTGAAACAAGCCTGCAGGCTAAGTTTGTAATACCTATGGCAGTAGCACTTGGCTTTGCTGTTATGTTTGCAACGTTAATAACGCTTATATTAGTACCGTGTTTATATATTATTCTAGGTGATATTGGAGCGTTATTTAAGCGTCCTTTTAAAAGCCGAGCTGCTAAAGTCTCGTAGAAAAAATATAAAAGCATAAAAAAAGCACTGACCGTTATTAACGCTCAGTGCTTTTTATTATCTATTTATTGTTGTTAAACTGGCTACAACAATAATTAATCTTTAAATTGCTTATGGCAATCTTTACAGCCTTTAGCCCATGCGCCAAAAGCTTTACCAATTACGGCTTTATCGCCCGATTGGGCTGCTAACGCTAGCTTATCTGCATTTGCTGCAAAAGCATTCGCTTTTTCAACAAAGGTTGCATTTTCGGCCCAAACAGCAGCAAGTGCAGCTGTGTCGCCTTTATCTGTTCCTTCGTAAAACGCTTCCCATGGCATTTTTGAAAGTGCAGCAGCGTTGTTAGCACGCATTTTAAATTGCTCTGCGTCAAAAGGTACTTTACCTTTTAGCATTGCGCCCATGTCACCAATTTGCACTGAAATCATTGAAAACGCAGCTTGGCGGTATTCAATCGCGTCACTTGGTTCTTTAAATGCAGAATTTGCCGATACGCTAAATGCACACGTTGCCAGTGCTATTGTTGCTAATACTTTTTTTAATTTCATGTTTGCCCCTTTTAAAGTAATTGTTAATCCTGTTCTATATTAGCTTCTTTGAATGTTCAAGTTAATATATGTGCTTAATAATTGTTTCTTTAACTAAGCATACAATGATTACCCTATCGTTACATCTATTGTCTTTATTGTTAATGACTGTAAACGCCTCGTTGTTATTTTGATTGTTGTTGTGTAACGTCGCACCATCATAAAAATAACTAACAAAGAGAGTTTATGAAAAATAATATATTTAAAATGTCAGCATTGTCTGCTGCGATAGTGGTATCACTTTCTGGTTGTGGAAGTAGTGATGACGATAATAAAAGTAGCGTACCATTAGTTACTGACGTAGCTCCTAAAGCGAGCGATGTAGTTGTTGTAGATTTAAAACAATGGATCCCTGTTACTGCAGAATTTAAAGCCAGCGATAACGATGGCGATGCACTTACATTTAGCTTCACTGAAAATGGTGAAGAAGTGGTTGCAGAAGATGGCGTATTCACATTTAGTCACGGTACTCTAACTGTAGAGGGAACATCATTTACTTATGTTCCAATGACGGATGATGATGCAGTTATTGATTACACTGTAAACGCAAATGGTAAAACGGCTTCTGCGCAAATAAACATTTCAGGAGTTGTTGGTGATCCATTAGCAAATCAACAATGGCATTTAAATAATACAGGCCAAAAAGCATACTCATTAAGCGATGAAATGAAGCAGGGCTTAGTCAATTTATATGTAAATCTATTTGGCGATACCGAAGAAGAAGCGCAAGCAAGTGTTGATGCTAGTTTTGCTAATGCAGAAGCTACAGGTTTGGTTGCTGGTGAAGATATGAATGTAACAGCCGCTTATGCTCAAGGCGTTACAGGAGCTGGTGTAACTGCTGTTGTTGTTGACTCGGGCATGGAAATTCGCCACGAAGATTTAGTAGATAACGTATTACCAAATCGTTCTTTAAACCTTAACGCTGAAGCGCTAGATCGTACAGACCCTACAAGTACATCAAACAGTGGTGACCACGGAACAAGTGTTGCCGGCTTAATTGCAGCAAAAGGTTGGAATGGCAAAGGCGGCCGTGGTGTTGCACCTGATGCAGGCTTAATCGGTATGAACTACCTTGGTGGAGATAAAGTAGCACAAACTGATTTACTTGCTCATGGCTTCCCTGGTAGTGGTATTAGTACGTCTGAAAATATTTCAGCCTTTAACCGTAGTTACGGTATTACGTTCCCTACGTTTATCGGTTATTCAGAGCTAGATGAGGCAATTGAGTCTTACCCTAACCTTAACCTTCGTGACGGTAAAGGTGCGCTAAATATGAAATCTAGCGGTAACTCATTTGAAGACGGTGGCGATGAAGGTTCTTTATGTGCTGACAATGGTGCAAATGACTTAGGTTTAACTTGTTATAATGGCGCTTTTGAGCCAAGCCAAGGCCACCCTTATTATTTAAGTGTTGCTGCAGTAAATGCTAATGGTAAACATACTAGCTATTCTACAGCGGGTGCTAACGTAATGGTGTCGGCTCCAGCGGGTGAGTATGGTCGTTTTGCACCTGCAATGGTAACAACAGATCAAATGACTTGTATTAATGGTTATTCAGGTTTCAATGGTGGTTCTATTGCAGCATGGGCTGCTGCTTATGGTGAAGAGTTTGCTGCAAGTCAATATCCATTTAACTACCCAGGCCATGCAGACAATGCAAGCTGTAACTATACTTCAACGTTTAATGGTACATCATCTGCTGCGCCAAATGCATCGGGTGTGGTATCGTTAATTCTTTCGGCTAATCCAGATTTAACATGGCGTGACGTTCGTCATATCCTTGCATCAACTAGCACTTTAATTGATGCAGATAATGCTGCTGTTAAATTAACAGTTGGTGAAGGCGAATTTGTTGCTCACGACGGTTGGATTGAAAACTCTGCCGGTTATAACTTCAATAACTTATATGGTTTTGGTCGTGCTGATGCTGGAGCTGCGGTTTCTATGGCAAAGGCTTACGATGTTGCTTTAGGTGAACAAGTTATTACTCAGTGGAGCGGTGTTGGTTCAGTAATTGCTGAAGACGCACTTGCACTAGAAATTCCAGATAACAATGCAACGGGTCTTACACAAGAAATTGAAGTTACTGAAGAGCTAAGCATTGAAGCAATGCAGTTTAAGTTTGATGTAAGTAATGCTGAAATGGGCTTTGGCTTAAGCGATGGTACACAAACTTCAGCCGGAACAGATTTAGCTATAGAAGTTACATCGCCAGCGGGTACAAGAAGTGTATTACTGTCATCTAAGCAAGCTTTATTCTACCCAGCATATAGTTTCACTAGCAGTTGGAGTGTTGGCTATATACTAAAAGATGCAGTAATGCTTTCAAATGCGTTTTATGGTGAGTCGACTAAAGGCACTTGGACAGTTCGTTTACTAGATACGAGCGCAGATAGCTATGCACTTAGTAAAGGTGATGACAATGGTTTAGGTGTAGTAGGTATTAGCAATAATAGTTCAGCAAGTGTTTTAGAGGGTGTGTCTTTACGCGCATTCGGTCACGCAGGTCAAGAGTAAGGATTATGAAAATGAAAGTTAATAAATTAATCGTATTAAGTGCTGCTGCGTGTATTTCTTTAAGCGCTACGGCAAACACAAGCTTTGATAAAGAGCTTCAACTACCAAAGAAGCAAGCATCTAGCTTAAAGTATACTAAAGCTGATTTTGGTTCTTATAAAGTAGAGAAAAATTTACGCTTAGTGCCATCAAGTGTTGCTGCCGATGAGCATGTAGTTATGCAAAAAGGCGACATGGCGGTTGTTAATGTTGCAAGTACATCTGATGTAGTAACTAAAGGGTCATTAGTTCGTAATATTCTTACTAATAACTTAAGTTCTTTATCAGGTAATATTACGGTACTTTTAAAAGATGGTATTACTGCTAGCGACATTGCTGCAGCGGCTGGATTAAAAGTGGTGTCTGTATTTCCTGGTACTAAGATTGCTGTTTTAGCAGTGAATGATGGACAAGATATTTTAGTTGCAGCAGAGCAGTTAAATGCTTCAGGTTATGCTAAAGAAGCTAGAATTGAAGTGCTAGAGACGATTTATACTGCACAATAAGTTATTTTATTAAATAAGCTTAGTTAATAAAAACCCCGAGCAACATTAGTTGCTCGGGGTTTTTTTATAAAAAAATTAATCGTTTATATCAATATCTGCAAATATCATCCCGCGACGCATGCTGCGCGTTGCTAAAAATACTTCGCCTAATAACGACATAAATGCACATATAAGTAATGCCATTGCTGCTACAAAACAACAAGCAATGGTCACGCTTAAGTTAATTGATTGAATGTGCGACAAGAATAAAAACATAACCACAGCACATACAAGTAAGGCACTTAATACACTTAAACTAAAAGCAATATGTATACATCGAGATCTTTTTAATAAAGCGCGGAGTTCTGTTGCTAGCGACTTATTAAAATCATCATCTGTATTTACTTTTAATCTTCGCTCCAATAAGCGTGCTCTGTCGGTAATTCGTGCTAAGCGATTAGATAAAACACCTAAAGTTGCTGCTATACCTGTGATTAAAAATACGGGAGCAACGGCCGTTTGAATTACTTTTGCCATAGTTAAAATGTTAATTACTTCGCTATTCATTACTACCCTTAATCAGTTGAGCTTAAAAGTGATTTATATATCTACAGAGTACCTGATGTAGGCTTATTAAGAAAAGAGGAATTACGTTGATTTACTTTACATAGCTTCACAAACTAAATCACAACATAGGTTATTTTTAGGTATATTTAATTACTTAATAAAAAATAAAAATACAACAAGGACTTTGACTGATGAAACGCAACCCATTCGCACTCGCAGCACTATCGCTCGCTATTTTAAGTGGCTGTAATCAAGCCCCTGAAGAAACCAAAAAAAGTAATACACAAGTTAAAACGGTTCAAGTTGCACAAGCTGTTGCGCCGGTTGCTAAAAAAGTGCCACATGAAATGACTATTCATGGTGATACACGCATTGATGATTACTATTGGCTACGTGATGATGAACGTAAAGCACCAGAGGTAATTAACTATTTAGAAGCTGAAAACACATACACTGATGCAATGCTCGCACATACTAAAACGCTGCAAAGTGAGTTGTTTGAAGAGCTAAAAGGGCGTATTCAAAAAGACGATGATTCGGTCCCAGTTAAAAACGGTGATTATTTTTACTCAACACAAACACGTGGCGATAACGAGTACACTACTTACTTACGCAGCAGCGATTTTGCAGGTACCGATCAGCAAGTTATTTTAGATGTAAATGAGCTTGCTAAAGGTCATGATTATTATGCAGTAAGTGGTTTAGATGTAAGCCCTAATGGCAATTTAATGGCTTATGGCGAAGATACTGTTAGTCGTCGTATTTATAGCGTAAAAATAAAAGATTTAACTACCGGTAAATTACTCGAAGACACACTTGAAGGCACCAACGGTGGCATTGTGTGGGCAAACGATAATAAAACGGTTTACTACATTAAAAAAGATTTACAAACTCTACTAGGTTACCAAGTGTATCGTCATACATTAGGTACATCGCAAGCTGATGATGAGCTAATTTACGAAGAAACTGATACCAGTTACTACATGGGTATGAGTAAAAGCAAAGATGAGTCAGAAATCTATATTTGGCACAGCAGCACGGCTGCATCAGGCGTATCTGTATTAAGTGCTGATGATACTAAGGCAATGCCTAAACGCTTAATTGAGCGCGAAGCAGGGCTTGAATATGATATTTCGAAGCTAGGGAATACTTACTACATTGTAACTAACTTAAATGCTGTAAATTTTCAGCTGATGAAAGTTGATATTGATAAAGCAGGCGACAAGGCTAATTGGCAAAGTGTGATCCCAGCGCGCGATGATATTAAACTCGAAGGCATTGATTTATTTAATGACTACTTAGTTTACCAAGAGCGTGAAATGGGCCAATCAAAGTTGATTGCGCGTGATTTAAAAACAGGTAAAGAGTTACCACTGAGCTTTAACGATAGCGCTTATACAATTGGTACTTATGGCAATAACGATATTGATAGCAGCACGTTACGTGTTTACTACACAAGCATGACCACTCCAAGCTCATCGTACGATGTAGATTTAGCGACTGGCGATAAAACGCTTCTTAAGCAACAGGTTGTGTTAGGTGATTTTGATGCTGACAATTACGCCTCAGAGCGTATTTTTGTAACAGCACGTGATGGCATAAAAGTACCGGTAAGCTTAGTTTACCGTAAAGATGCGTTTAAAAAAGATGGCACTAACCCGCTACTGCAATATGGTTACGGTTCTTATGGCGCAACCATGGATCCAACGTTCTCAAGCTCACGTTTGAGCTTGTTAGACCGTGGCTTTGTATTTGCAATTGCCCATGTACGTGGATCGCAAATGCTAGGCCGTCCTTGGTACGAAGACGGCAAGCTACTAACTAAAAAGAATACGTTTAATGACTTTGTTGACGTAACCAAAGCATTGGTTTCTCAAAAGTATGGCGCAAAAGATGAAATATTTGCGTTAGGTGGCAGTGCTGGTGGCTTATTAATGGGCGCAGTAGCAAACCAAGCACCTGAGCTTTATAAAGGCATGGTTGCTGCGGTACCGTTTGTAGATGTAGTAACAACGATGCTTGATGCGAGCATTCCGCTTACAACAAATGAATACGGCGAGTGGGGTAATCCGAACGAAAAAGCGTATTACGATTACATGCTGTCTTACTCGCCATACGACCAAGTATCTAAGCAAGCATATCCTAATATGTTGGTAACGACTGGCTTGCACGATTCACAAGTTCAATACTTTGAACCTGCAAAATGGGTTGCTAAGCTGCGTGACTATAAAACTGATGACAATAAGTTACTGTTTAAAATAGATATGGAAGCAGGGCACGGCGGCGCATCGGGTCGCTTTAAGCGCTTAGAAGATACCGCGCTAAACTATGCATTTATGCTTGATTTAGCGGGTATTAAAAAGTAATTAATTTATATATTTAAAATAAACAAAAATGTAAGGTGCTTTTTAAGAAAGCACCTTTTTTTGTGGCAAGTTAAAGCTAAACATAGTGCCTTTACCAATTTCACTTTGTACGTAAATTTCGCTATCCATCAGTTTTAATAACCCTCTGCAAATAGCCAATCCTAAACCACCTTGCTGGCGCCCTTCTTTATTAGAATTACTTGCTTGGTAGTGCGGATCAAAAATAGCATTCAGCTCATCTTCTTTTATGCCTACGCCCGTGTCTGATACATGCACAAATAGTTGATTATCGTCACTGCGTTTTACATGTACTGCAATGCTGCCGCCGCGAGGGGTGTGCCTAATTGCATTGTCAATCAAGTTACTTAACACGCGCTCTAATTTAGCTATATCGGCAACCACAGGAAAGTCACAAATCGCAGGTTCTACCGACAAACTAATGCCTTTTTTATCAACGGCTAAACTAAATTTTGCCATGCAATCGTAAATGAGTTCACCTAAATTAAAGGTTTCTTTATTTATACTTATTTCGCCATTTTCTAAGTGAGCAAGTTCAAATATTTGCTCTATGAGTAGCTTTAATTGCCCACAATTATTAAGCGATACCTGTAAGTATTCTTGTTGTTCTTTTTGACTTAATTGCTCACCTGACTGATTTAAAACTTCTAAAAACCCCTGCAGTGAAGCAAGTGGGGTACGTAGGTCGTGCGATAAGTGAGTTAGCAACTCTTTGCGTTGTTTATCGCCTTGTTCAAGCGCTTTAAACTGCTCATTAATACGGGTTAACATGGCTTGAATACTTCGCCCTAAACTATGCACTTCGTTACTTTTTTGCGTTGAATAGTTACTTAGCTTGGTGTCGGTAAGGCTGTAGTTAGCGGCTTCAATATTACTAACATCGCGTGCTAAGCGCTGAATTGGGTTGGTAAAAAAACGTAGTAAAATTAGCATCGCAATAAATAAAAATGCGAGTGCAGAGCCAAGCCATAAAGCAGCTAGCCATAACTTATCATTATTTTTTACCGTGCTTAGTGAGGTATCGTAAGCCTCACCACCAATAATTACATATAAATAGCCTTGTAGCTTATCGTGATTAAATACTGGCGCGGCTGAAAATATTTTTTGTTGCTCTTTATTACGAGGATTATCACCATAAATAGGTGCAGCGCTTGGGTCGTTAATCAGCCTTTTTAAAGGCGTTAAACTAATATGCGTGCGTTTAACTTTACCCGGCTTTGCTGAGTAAGTAAGAATTTTTCCGGTTTCGTCTACAAAATAAAATTCAAACGCAGGACCTAATAACATTAAGGTATGAAAGAGGTTTTCAAGCGCTTTATAGTCGTAAACACCTTCTTTTATTAATGGGTTATCTTGTACTAAATGTTCCGCTAACGCTAAGTGCAGATTTTGTTCGGCGTGGTGTTTTGAAGTCAGTTCTAATTGCTTACTCCAGCCGTAAACTAGGGCGCAAATAAAACAAAAAATCACGACTAGCGATATAGCTAATTTTTGATACAAAGATAATTTCATAATAGGTGTCTTAATTGAGTTGGCTAGGGTTTAGTTTGTAACCAACACCCCAAACTGTTTCGATGATAGGCGCTTGTTGGTGTTCTTCTAGCTTGGCACGTAAGCGGTTTATATGTGAATTAACCGTGTGCTCGTAGCCACTGTGTTGGTAACCCCATACTTTATCGAGTAACTGCTGGCGGCTAAAAACATGATTAGGATGGCGTGCAAAGTAAACGAGTAAATCAAATTCGGTGGCGGTAAGGTTGAGGGCTTGCTTGCCTAAATACACTTGGTGCGAACTAAATTCTATATTGAGTGAGCCTACATTTAGTGTTTGTTCGCTATCAACGGGGGAGTTGTCGTTGTTTTGGCTAGCGAGTAGTTGTGCTCTGTGGCGTAATTGGGTTTTTACTCTGGCTTGTAATTCGCGTGCAAAAAAGGGTTTACAAATATAATCGTCGGCGCCCATTTCAAGGCCAATAACTCTGTCCATATCGCTACTAAGCGCGGTGAGTAAAATAACGGAGGTAGTAGGGTAATGCTCTTTTATTTTTCGGCATAAGCTTAAACCATCCATTTGGGGTAAGTTTATATCGAGTAAAATAAGTCCGTAGGGATGCTTAGCTATTTTTTTTAAGGCAAGTTCTGCGCTTACAACATGATCAACATGTAAGTTAAGCGACGTTAGCTGCGTGGTAATTAACTTACCTATTTCTCTGTCATCTTCTACTACTAATATTTTTTCGTGACGCATGTATTACCTCGTAAAAAGGGGGGCATCCGTGCTCCCTTACTTCCCCATTACAAGCTGGAACGTTACTGCGTGCGCGTAATTACTATTTTCGATACTGGGTTATCAAACTTATGTTCAACACCAAGTGCTGATGTAGATAATCCATCTTGATTTGAAACAATGCCTGGATGCATCGTTATTATATCGGCTGTATCGTCACGTATTTCGTTGAACCCTTCACCGCTAGCGGCAGGACCTGGCACAGTTTCAGCTGTTTCTGTATTTGCTTCCGTACCCGCATCATAAGCAGTCGTAGTGCGTGATAACGAACCGCCAACTTCTAATGTTGATACATCTAAAGAACTAAGACCGGTAAAAGCATCATTTGTATTCCCAAGCATGGCAGCAAATGACAAATTAAGCGTTTCTTGCTCTTCAACAGTAATTATTACTGTGGTGGTTTCACCAGGGCCAATAGCGCCTTCAGCTGAAACTGCAGCAAGTGCACTTTCGTAGCTGAGGTATTCTTCATTTGCACCGCTTTCTGCAAGCATTTCTAAACCAACAGAAGCTGTGGTACCGAATGACCAAGGTGCTTCATCTTCAAAAGCAATGACAGAGAGTGGTGACAAAGGCTGTCCTGCAGTTAAGTTACTAAAAGTAATAGTAAACTCACTGATCACAGGTTCTACAACAATTGGCTCAACAACGACCGGCTCTTCAACCACTGGGTCGTTATCATTATCGCTACACGCTGCAAGTGTGGTTGCAAGTGCAAGCACTAGTAGACTTTTTTTAAGGTTGTTAGCAGATGACATAATCATGCTCCTACTTAACTGTAACGGTTAATTGCGCTACTGGGTTTAACCATCTGTGTACTGTATTACTTAAATCGCTATTACCCGCTTCTAAATCGTCATCACCTAAGCTACCTGGGTGAATATGGATGCTTGTATTTGTATCACCACTTAATATACCTGTACCGCCAGTGCCAGCGTCGCCACCTGGAGCCGCAGGAATACCCGGAGTACCTGGAGCGCCAGAGCCTTCAACTACAAGCTCATTGTTCTGTTCTGTGCCTGCATCGTAAGCATTTAAATTAATTGTGTAAGTACCCGCTTCTGTTGGGATTTTCCAGCTGTTTAAGCCTACAAAGCCATCATTAGTTGGTAGCATCATTGCAGTTAATGATAGGTACTCGTTACCGTCGGTAGTGGTAAGTGTTGTCGTTGTAGATGCGGCTGGTGCAAGTAAACCTTCAGCTGGATTTGCAGCCATATCACTGCCCGCTGCAGCTGCTTGTGCAATTAGCTCTGCAATATTGCCGCCTTCAGCCATTGTTTGTAATGCTGTAGATGCTTGCGTTGCTACTTCAAACAGTGTGTCTTCGCTGTTGTGTGCTGTAATTAACAGTGGAGTGAAGTGAATACCCTTGGTTAGGTTAGTAACTTTTAGGTCTAATTCTGCGGCCATAGTCGATTGGCTAGCTGCCGCTAAAAGAATTGCAATTGTTAATGTAGAAGTTTTCATTATTATTCCTGTAAGTGATGATTCGAGTTTAGTATTGAATAATCGTCTCCAGAAACTCTCACAAACTTATCACTTTTTT
This sequence comes from Pseudoalteromonas sp. GutCa3, assembly GCF_002836155.1. NCBI lineage: Bacteria > Pseudomonadati > Pseudomonadota > Gammaproteobacteria > Alteromonadales > Pseudoalteromonadaceae > Pseudoalteromonas > Pseudoalteromonas sp. GutCa3. Next base: position 74,832 of record NZ_PJBK01000100.1, read on the forward strand.
ATCACAAGATTTTACGCTGTGATTTTTAAATACAAATACGTTGGTTGATTTGTAGACATTTGTTTAGTTAAGAGGCAACATACATAAAACAAAAAGGAGAGTGTTATGGAAGAAAATCAACAGGTTGAACCAGTTAATAAAGATGACCGTATGTGGGCTATGTTATGCCATTTGAGTGCGCTTGCCGGGTTTATTGTGCCGTTTGGCTCAATAATTGGGCCATTAATTGTGTGGTTAATTAAAAGAGATGAGATGCCAGTTGTTGACGTGCACGGTAAAAAGGCGCTTAACTTTCAAATAACGATGGCAATTGCATATGTAGTTTGTTTTTTACTGATGTTTGTAGCAGTAGGCTTAATATTACTACCTCTAGTGGCAATTTTTGGGTTTGTAATGGTTGTAATGGCAAGTATTAAAGCTAACGAAGGTAAAGAGTTTAATTACCCGTTTAGTTTAAATTTGATAAAATAAAACCTCAGTTATTTTTATACCAATTGCATTAAATTAGTGATCTATTATAGCGATAAGAAAATAGCTCAATAACAAGGCTAAAATTATGATACATAGTTGTTCTATATAAATAATTTTTAACGTAGTTAGTGAGTTATTTAATACGCTAGAATGATCATGTTTTTAATAAAATTGGTATTATAAACCCAGCTATAGGCTGGGTTTTTACGTTTAGCCATAAGGACATTATGCTTTATCTCACGTTATTTATTAGCGCATTTATATCTGCCACATTACTGCCTAGCTCTTCTGAGGTGATAATGGTGGGGATGATTGCCCAAGGTAAAGTTAATTTATGGCTTATGTGGTACGTAGCAACACTTGGAAATGTATTGGGAAGCTGCGTTAATTACTGGTTAGGCACGCAGGTACTGCGTTTTAAAGATAAAAAATGGTTTCCTGTATCGCAAAAAGGGCTTGATAGCGCACAAAAGCAATTTAATAAATACGGTGTGTATAGTTTGTTGTTTGCTTGGCTGCCAGTCGTAGGCGATCCGCTAACTGTAATTGGGGGGATATTTAAAGTACGCTTTAGTATGTTTTTATTACTAGTAACACTAGGCAAAGGCGCGCGCTATTTAGCGGTTATCGCCCTTGCCGTAGGATTCGAAAAGCTTTTTTAAATAAGTTTTTTAAGGCCTTATTTAGCCCAATCAAGCGTTAACGACACTGAGTCGGCAAAACGCAGTGCATGCGGTTTATCAACACGTGCTTTAGCGTAATGAACACTTGGGTGTGCGTGACAAACCGCAAGAATTTCAGCCACTAATTTTTCGAGCAATAAGAAGTGGCCTTGCTCTACTAAGCTAATTACTTCTTTGGTGATCACTTTATAATTAAGTGCTTGGTCAACTTCATCCGTTTTACACGCGTCATCAGCAGGGTAGTGAATCTCTAGATTGATCACTACATCTTGCTTTTTTTCACGCTCATCGGGGTTAAAGCCAATAAACGTACGCAGGCGCAAATTAGTAACGTTAATAATTGCATTAGCCATAGGGTTAACCTTTTATAAGCTGCAAAAATTCGTTACGTGTTTTAGGATCGCTTCTAAAGTTACCTAACATTACTGATGTACGCATGCTTGAATTTTGCTTTTCTACACCACGCATCATCATACACATGTGTTTTGCTTCAACAATAACGCCCACACCTTTAGCGCCAGTAACTTCTTCAACTGCTTTAGCTATTTGATGCGTTAGCTGTTCTTGAATTTGAAAACGGCGTGAAAACATATCAACAATACGTGCAAATTTAGACAAGCCTAATACTTTACCGTTTGGAATATAAGCAATATGGCAACGGCCAATAAAAGGTAGTAAATGATGCTCACACATAGAGTAAAGCTCTATGTCTTGCACTAACACCATGTCGTCAGCGTCAGATGTAAATACCGCTTTATTAGTTATTTCATCAAGCGTTTGACGATACCCTTGCGTTAAATATTCCATTGCTTTTGCAGCACGTTTTGGCGTATCAAGTAAGCCTTCGCGGTTAGCATCTTCGCCTACTGCGGTGATGATTTTTTCGTAACTTTCTTTTAATTCATTGTGCATAAATATCTCAGTTTATTTATATTTACTTTAAATGACGGCCGCCATCAACAGGCAAAGAGCGCCCTGTGATGTAGTGGCTTTGTAATAGTAAATCAATGCTATTGATAATTTCTTGGCATCCGGGTTCAATGCCCATTAATGATTTTTTAAGGGTCTTAGCTCGATATTGCTCATCGTCATGTTCATTAAAAATAATGAGTGATGGAGCAACCGAGTTCACTTTTATGTTTGGCGCATATTTAGCGCTAAACGATTTAGTTAAGTTATCGAGAGCTGCTTTACTTGCTGCATAAGCTAAGTGTTTAGGGCTGCCTGTTTCAACTACATAATCAGTAAGGTGAATTATATCAGCAGGTACTTTTTCACTTTGCTGATAGTTTATAAGCAGCTCAGCGCACATTAAATTAATTAAATACGGTGTTTTGGCGTGTATACGCATCATATTATCGAACAGTACTGCAAAGTCAGGATTGTTAGCTTCGCAGTCCCAGCTTGATGCATTGTGAACAATAGCGCGCAGCGATGTTGTATGCTCTTTAAGCGTATTTATAAATGCACTTATACCGTCATCGGTACTAAAATCGGCATAAATACATACAGCGCCTAGTTGCTCTAATTTATCAACAGCGTTGTGGCGAGTACGATACGTAATAATAACAGCCTGCCCTTGGGCTATATAATGCTGAGCGAGCGCTAAACCAATACGTTGGCCTGCGCCGGTAATTAAGATGGGCGATGTCATATAAGGCAGTGTTCTCTTTGGCGGGTAACTTATACCAATATTGTTAAAACATGATCGATCTATCGCTATTTTCTTAGGGCTATAATAGATCACTAATTTAACGCAATTGGTATTATAAAATTTAAAGCGTTAATTTATTAAAATATACGCAGTTTCTTAATCTGTCGATCAAAAAAGCAATTAATCCTCAAAGGCGTTAATTGCTTTATTTTATTTACTAAAACATTAATCGTAAATTGTCGGAATTGGTTGGCGCTTATGTTGTGTACGCATGTAAATACTTACAAGCTTTTGTTCAACGTCTTTAGAAACAGATTTACCTTCTAAAAAGTCATCAATTTGCTCATAGCTCAAACCAAGTGCTTCTTCATCGGTAAGCCCCGGGCGATCGCTTTCTAAATCAGCTGTAGGTGCTTTATCTACTAATAAAGCTGGGGCACCGAGTGCAGTAGCAAGTGCACGCACTTGGCGTTTTGATAAACCAAATAGCGGAGCTAAATCGCACGCGCCGTCACCAAATTTAGTATAAAAACCAGTAATGTTTTCAGCACTATGATCGGTACCCACTACTAAGCCTTGGCAAAAGCCTGCAATTTCGTACTGAGCAACCATACGTTGGCGTGCTTTAACATTACCTTTAATAAAATCTATCTGAGCTTGCTCAGGCAGTGCTTCACCACAGCCAACTACAGCAGCTATAGCTTGCTCATGCAATGCATCAGCCGCAGGTTGTACGTTTACGGTCATACGTTTACTTGGCTGGATAAAATCAACCGCCATTTGCGCTTCGTCTTCATCGGCTTGTACGCCATAAGGTAAGCGCACAGCAATAAATTGGTATTTGTTAGTATCGTGTTCTTTATTTAGCTCGTTTATGGCAAGTTGACATAAGCGGCCGCAAGTTGATGAGTCAACACCACCACTAATACCCAATATTAGTGATCGTGAGTGAGCTGCTACTAAACGTGCTTTAATAAAAGCAACCCGGCGAGTTATCTCAGCATTTACATCAATAGTTGGCTGAACCTTCATTTCAGCCATAATTTCGGCGCGCATTGCCAGCTCCTTATAAAATTTAATATGTGATACGCAATAAACTTATTATGTGATTTAGTCTTAATTAATTAAAGTTTTAAATGAGCTTTTATTTTGCGAAGCTCTACTTTTAATTCTTCCACTTCTGCCAGTAAATCACTTAATTCTTTATCTTTAATTACTTCGCTTGGTAGAGCAACAAAGGCATCGGCGGGATTATTTTGTTGTTCGCCAAATAAATGAATGTATCGGCTGTCGCGTTTACCTGCTTCTCGTTCTAATTTACGGGCGTAATCGCTTTCAATCAGTTTATTGAGCGCTGTTTCTACTTCATTTACGTTATTAAAATCAGCAAGCCTAGCACTGCGAGTTCTTAATTCACCTGGGGTTTGGGCACCACGTAAAAGTAATAAACAAACAATGGCACGTTGCTGAGCAGAAAATTGCAGATTACTAAACTCAGTGTTGCAAAAGCGGTGGTCGTATTTATTTACGCGACCAGAAAGCCCTTCATCTATAGTTACCAAACGCATGTCTATTAGTTCATCAAGTGCGTTTTGCACGTCACTATCTGTAAGATTTAACACAGGATCGCGATTAGACTTTTGATTACATGCGTTCACTAGAGCGTTTAACGATAGCGGATAATGTTCTGGCGTTGTGCTTTGTTTTTCTAGTAAGCAACCAAGAATACGTTGTTGATTTGCTGATAACTGCATAAATAATCTCAAATTAGTAAGCGTATTTTATTAGCTTACACCTTTATTGGATACCAAGCCATTGCTGGAGTTTAGGTTTTAGGGCGGCTAAATCGAGCGGCTTACTTAAATAGTCGTTCATGCCTGCTGCTAGGCATTTTTCTTTATCGCCCTGCATGGCATTGGCTGTAAGTGCAATAATAGTAATATTTTCATTACCCTTACCTGCATCGCCTTCTCTAATGGCTTTAGTGGCTTGGTAGCCATCCATTTCAGGCATTTGGCAATCCATTAAAACTAGCTTATATGGCTTACCTTGTTTTGCATTGAGTTTTACAATTGCCTCAAGCCCATTTTCAGCAATATCAAAAGTCACACCTGCTTGCTTTAATAGCGCCGAGGCAACTACTTGGTTTATTTTATTGTCTTCAACGAGCAGTAGTTGTGGCTCTGATGAATCGAGTACTGGTGCTTTAGTTAGTTTATTTTGTAGTTGTGCTTGTTGCTGCTGTTGTTCAATGTATTTATCGTTAGTGAGTGAGTCAAACAAATCAGAAGGTGTGAGTGGTTTGAAAATCATACAGTCGACTTCCATACCTACTTTAGACTCCTCAGGTGAATAACTCATTGGCGCCATAAGAACTAACTTGCAACTATGCATATTTATAAAGTTTTTAAGCGCAGTTATATGCGTTTGCGGCGCTTTTTCAAAAAAGTAGTAATCAACTAAAATAGCTTCAGGGTGGGTGGTTACATTATTTAAATAATCATCAACCTCAAGATAGTCATGTACGCAATTAACTTTTGCGCCCCATACTGTGAGTTGTTTACTGGCTGTATTTGCATTTAACGAACACTCATCAATAATTAAAATATGTTTGTTTTTAATTAAATGACTCGGTAAATCTTGTTCTTTACTTAAGCGAGGCTGTATTTGTATTGTGAAAGAAAATGTACTTCCCTCACCTTGCATACTGTTTACGCTTACTTCACCGTGCATTAATTCACACAATTGTTTTACTATCGCAAGGCCAAGTCCTGTGCCCCCAAACTGGCGTGTAGTTGAGGTATCTGCTTGTGTAAATGAATCAAATAACGACGCTTGTTTTTTAGGGTCAATACCAATGCCAGTATCAATAATCGAACATTGTAGGAACGAGCCATCCGTTGTTTCATCCACTTTGGCGGTAATAACTACTTCGCCATCAATAGTAAATTTAACGGCGTTGCCAATTAAGTTATTCAGAATTTGGCGTAAGCGGTTCGGATCACTAATTATTTCGCTAACTGTAATTTGAGTGGCATCTAAAATAAGTTTTGTATTGTTTTGCTCTACTTTTAAAGCAAACGACTCAACCACTTCTCCTAATAACCGAGGTAGGTTAAATTGCACGTTTTCAATATCGAGCTTACCGGCTTCAATTTTAGAAAAGTCTAATATGTCGTTAATTATATTAAGTAAAGATTGAGCTGATGACTGAGCAAGTTCGATATGATGCTTTTGCTGTAGGTCTAGTTGCGTTTGCTTAATTATATTAAGCATGCCTAAAACACCATTCATTGGTGTGCGAATTTCGTGGCTCATACTCGCTAAAAATTCACTTTTAGCTTCAACAGCTTGTTCTGCAGTTTCTTTGGCGGCAACCAGCTTTTGTTCAGTTTCAATTCGTTGCTGGCTCGAGTGCAAGCTGCCTATTAACGCTGCAACGGCAATTAAAAAGCTTTCTTCGTTTTTAGACCAGTGGCGCTTGGATTGACATTGCTCGGCGCAAACAACGCCTATAGCACCACTTCCCGCAGGAATAATTACGCACAGCATTGATTTAATATCGAGTGGCATTAAATACTGCTCTTTAATTGGTGCGAGTATTGGGTGTTCTAGTGCATCGGGTGCATTAAATACTGCTTGATGATCTATTGCATTAAAAAAGCTGGGGTTGTTTTTTCTTAGCCAAATAGAGTCAATTTTGTCACTAGACGAATGTTTGCTATGTATGGCAAAGGGGCTTAGTTGAGACTTGTCTTCATTAAAAAACCAAATACTGGCACGTTTAATATCGAATGCTTGGCAGATTGCTTCAGTGATAATATCTTTCGATTGGCTAAGTTGCCCATTTAATATTAATTTATTAACGGTAAGAGAAGCTAAAATTTCGTTATGTAATGCGGTTTTATTATTTTCTAATTCAATCTTTTTACGGGTATCAATATTCTGTAATGAGCCAAAAATACGTGTGCATCGTCCATTCTTTTGTTCTGCTTCACCATGTACGAGTACCCAAACAGATCCACCTTCTGCATCCATTACTTCTAATTCAACTTCGTAGCTTTCACCATATTTTATGGCTCGTTCAATTAAAGGTCTAATTGTTTCTCTGCTAGTGCCTTTTTTAAAATAATTTAAATCTTTAGGCCATTCTGGTTGGTTATTTAATGGGTATTTAAATAGTTTTTTGGTCATATCAGACCAATACACTTGTTTAGTTTCTAAGTTAAATGACCATGCGCCTATTTGAGCTAGATCACTCATTGCTTCAAGCATTTTTTCATTTTGTTGCTGACGATTAAGCATTTTCAAAAAGAATAAAAAGGCCCAAATTAATAATCCGCAAATAATTATAATTGATAACCGAAGTGGCCACACAGCTGAATTTGGTGGGCTCCAACCTATTTTAGGTGCTACGTAAAGTTGCCAATTGCCACCTTGAAAGCTTAACGTAAACTCAAGGGGATCTTGCTCTATTATGTTTTGATCACCGTAAAAAAATTCCCCTTTGCTGCCAAGTCCATGCCTGCCTTGTAAAGCGACGTTGTACTCTTTTCCTAGCTCATAAATACCTGAATTTTCATAGACTTTGTCAATATTGAGAACAACTGAGAGTAATCCCCAAAAGCGATTCTCTGGCGGTATGTAAACAGGAACTCGGGCTATAAGTGCGATGTCACCTTGGATTAATTTTAATGGGCCAGCCATTACAATGGTATTTGTATCGCGAGCTCTAATCGCATCAGCGCGTTGGCTTTTTTCTTCTAAAAAGTTTAAACCGAGTGCTTTTTCATTACCTTTTAAGGGGTAAGTCATGCGTATTACCATATCGGGAGCGCCACCAATATTGCGAAGCTCATTTGAGGTTTCAAATAGCGGTTGAGCAATTTGTTCAAATTGTGTTTGCTGTAAATTAGGCTGCGCCGCTACGGCAACACCTAAACCTCGAACCAGTTGGATATTAGAAACTAAAATAGATTCTAATTGAGCACGATATGTACTTACTTCAGAAAGAATTTGTAGGCGGTGAGCATCTTTTACACGATTATAGTTAATACGATCAAGAACAACACCAACTAGTACAGTTAGCGTAAGCGATAACCAAAAGGTCAGCTTAAAGTTATGAACATTCGTTTTTTTGTTATTACTAGACGGTGGCATTAGCTACATCGTGGCGTTAATTTAGGCAATTTAACTATAGCTAATTTATGACATAAATGAAAACGGCGCATTAACAAATGCGCCGTTTATTTTTTATAATTAGTAGTTTAGCGAGTTACGAATCGCTAACTTCACGTGCCCAATGATTTTGCTTTGCTACGTGTAGCTTGCGGTAACCATCAAGTAGTGCCGCATGCTTTTTAAAGCCTTCAAGCGATAAACCTGGAAAAGTTAAACCGTTAAACTGCTTTTTACCTTCGGCAATTTCTATAGCCAGCGCTACATTATTAGCACCAAACATTAAGCCTAATGCATCTTGGTAATCAGCGTATTCGCGCTCGTCATCGTATTTAATTTCAAGAATCGCTTTTAAACAGCGGAAGTGGCGCATTGCATCTTCGTTTACTTGGCCCGTATGAAGTATCCAATCAACCCAATCAATGGCTTCTTCGCTGCCTGCGGCTAAGCATAGGTGCGCTTTAAGCTCACCTATACGCAGTGTGTGCCATGGTGTGTCGGCATCAGTTGCTAAGCCAATAAATTCTGCGGCGCGGATAATATCGCTATGACCGGCTTCTTCTAGGCTGTCGTAAATTTCCATCCATTGCTCTGCATCGTACTGATCAAGCGATAGGAATGCTTCGCGAAATTTTGCGCCTTCGTTGTTGTTGCGCCAAATAAGCTCATCAACAGGGTAAATGTCTGACATGCCCGGTACTAAAATACGACATGCGTATACGTTTAGGTGCGTGTAATCCATGATGTAGATATCGTGATCCATGCTGTGAATTAGGTCAGTACAGAAGTTATATTCTTGCTCTGTTGTGCCGCTAAAGTCCCAGTGTACAAATTCAAAGTCAGGTTTTGCACGGAAGAAATCATGCGAAATCAAACCGCTTGAATCAATAAAGTGCAGTTCAATGTTTTCTGGTGTTGCTACTTCATCGTTATCAAATGTTGCAGGTTGGAATACATCTAGTTGATCTAAACGACGACCTTGTAGTAACTCAGTAACTGTACGCTCAAGCGCAACTTCAAATGATGGGTGAGCACCAAAAGAAGCAAATACAGAACCATCAGTTGGGTTAATAAGCGTTACGCTCATTACTGGGTAAATCCCCCCAAGCGATGCATCGGCAATACGTAAATGAAAGCCATGGCTGCGAAGTTCTTCACACGCTTCGTGAATTAGAGGATATTGCTTAACAACGTCTTCAGGCACGATTGGTAAACAAATACCTTCGGCGATGATGCGGTTTTTAATGGCGCGTTCAAATACTTCTGATAAACCTTGTACGCGAGCTTCAAACTTCGTGTTACCTGCGCTCATACCGTTAGATACAAAAATATTACCAATAACGTTTACCGGAATGTATACGTCTTGGTTATCGCGTTGGCGAGTGTAGGGCAGGGTACAAATGCCACGATCAATATTGCCAGAGTTAAAATCAAAAAGGTGCGATGCGTTAAGTTCGCGCTCTGGGTCAAAGTAATCCCATAAGCTTTCATCCATAATACCTTGTGGTACTTCATCGCCTTCAACTTTAAACCATTTTTCGGTTGGGTAATGAGTAAACTCGCCATTGGCAAATTCTTCACCTAGATAAAAGTCTGCAAAAAAGTAGTTACAGCTTAAACGCTCAAAGTATTCACCGAGTGCTGAGGCAATAGATGCTTTGTCGGTTGCGCCTTTACCATTGGTAAACATAACACCGCAGTCACTGTCTTTTATATGAACCGAATAACAGTTAGCTACAGGGTTAAGCCAAAGCGCTTCTTCAACATTAATGTGTAGGGCTTCAAGCTTGTTTTGCATGGTAGAGATTGACGATTCTAGGTCGCGGTCTTTACCTTTGATAAATGTTTTTTCAGTCATATTGATCTCAACTAGTTCTGCACGATGTGTGGAGCTGACATTATCGTGGATTTTGATGTTTATTTCACCCTTTGCGAGCAAGAACATTATTATTTAATAAAACTGTGGTTATTATATGTCCTTAACGCTTGGTCAAAACGTGCAAAGGAAAGGTTGATGTTTAAAGTAATCAAACGCTTGTTATTATTAATTGTGATTTTAGGGCTGGCAAGTACCGCCGTTGTTTATGGTGTGCTTAGTTTAAGTTTACCTGCCCTTGATGGAAACGGACGTAGTAACGCGGTAGTAGAGCCCGTAAAAATTTCGCGCGATGCACTAGGGCAAGCAGTGATAAATGCAAATAGCCGAAACGACGTTGCCTATGGTTTAGGTTATGCGCATGGGCAAGACCGATTTTTTCAAATGGATTTACTAAGACGTAATGCCGCAGGCGAGCTAAGTGAATTATTTGGCGAAGCCGCGTTGGGGCTCGATAAAAAGATGCGTTTTCATCAATTGCGTAAACGCAGCCAAATTATTTTACAAACGCTGCCTGATGCAGATAAGCAATTACTTAAAAGTTACGCTCAAGGTGTAAACGAAGGTTTAGCGCAAGTAGGGTATTCAAGCTTTGAATATTTACTAACCGGTGCAACACAAAAGCCATGGCAAAGCGAAGACAGCCTACTTGTGATATTTAGCATGTACCTTGATTTACAAAGCGCGACATTTGAACGTGACCAAGCACTCATTCAAATTGAGCAAGCGTATGGTAAGCAAATGGTTGATTTTTTAACGCAACCAAGTAAGTACCAAGCCGCACTTGATGGCAGTAAATTAACGCCTTATAACGCCGGTATACCTACTTTGCCCACTCAAACAGAGCATACAGTTAAAAGTATTGAAGCCAACCAAGAGCGCGGCAGTAATAACTGGGCAGTTACAGGAACGTTGACTAAAACAGGCGCTGGAATGGTGTCTGATGATATGCATTTATCGATGGCAGTGCCTGTAATTTGGTACAGGGCTCAGCTAAATTATATACAAAATGGAAAACCCGCTCAGGTAACCGGTGTATCGCTGCCCGGAGCGCCGGCAATTGTTGTTGGCACTAACAACAATGTTGCATGGGGATTTACTAATGGTTATTTAGATACAGCCGATTGGATTGCATTAAACGATGATAGTAAAACATGGCAAGTAGATGAACCTATTGCATTACCCGATGGGGAGATCGAAAACTATTCATTAATACTCAGCGAATATGGCCCTGTAAAATATATTAACGAAAAACCTTATGCATTGAGCTGGGCTGCACATCAGCCTTACGCCGTTAATATGCAACTATTAAAGTTAGAACAAGCCAAAACAGTAGATGATGCACTTGCTGTAGCAAGCGATGTAGGAATACCTGTGCAAAACCTAATGGTGGTAGATAGCCAAGGTAGTGCAGCGTGGAAAAATATGGGCGGTATACCGGCTCGTAAAACGCCAAGTGAGCTCGGTGTAAATGCCGGTGACTACTCAGCGCTTTGGCAGCAAACCGAATTAGAACGCCCCTTTATTAAAAACCCACAAAACGGTCGATTATGGACTGGTAATTCTCGCGTGGTATCGGCTGAAGATAACGCCCGCTTTGGCAATGGTGGCTATGCACTCGGTGCACGTTCGAGCCAAATCCGCGATAGATTATTTGAAAAACAAACATTTGCAGAGAGCGACTTTTACGCACTACAGCTCGATAACCAAGCTCGCTTTTTAATGCCTTGGCATGCTTTGCTATTAAAGCAATTAAAAACAGATCAAACCAAAAATCAGCAGTATATAACAGCGCTCGAAAATTGGCAGCAATGTGCGTGTTCAACCTCCATAGGGTATACCTTAGTTAAGCGCTACCGCGATGAAGTGATTAATATTTTATTTAGTAATATTGAAAGCCAATTAAATAAACAGCAAGGCACACTTAAATACGTAAAACGAGATTTAGAGCCTGCAGTTTGGCAGCTTATTAATAACAAACCCGATACGTGGATAAACCCGCAATTTAAAAGCTGGGATGCACAATTACACGGTGCATTTAACCAAACTATCACTAAGCTTACTGAGCAATTTGGTAATAATGTACAAAGCTGGCAGTGGGGCAAGGTCAATGAGTTAGTGATAGAGCATCCGTTTGCAAAGCAAATGCCGTTACTTGCTAAGTTATTAAATATGCCCACAGCAGCGGGTTTTGGTGATAGCTACATGCCCGCCGTACAAGGGCGTAGTTTTGGCGCATCGCAGCGCTTTATTGCTCAACCAGGTCATTTAGAACGTGCAATTATGGCTATTCCGGGTGGGCAATCGGGGCATCCGTTATCTGAATTTTATAGAGCGGGTTTTAGTGACTATGTAGAGGGCAAACATACGCCTTTATTACCTCAAGAATTAATACATCAAATAGTAATAGAGCCTACGCGATGAACTAAAGTATAGCTAAACACGTTCTATATAATCACTAATAAAACAACAGAGAACAAAAATGAAAAAAATACTACCCGCATTAATAACAGGTTTATTACTAAGCACTACAGCGCAAGCCGATGATGGCCCCGTCACAGCACAAAAACTAAGTGAGCATGTATACGTACTATTTGGGCAAGGCGGTAATATTGCAGCAAGTGTAGGCGATGATGGCATTTATATTATTGATGATCAGTTTGCCAAGTTATCAGATGATATAAAAAAAACGATTAGCGATTTAAAACCAGGCAGCGCAGAGTTTGTTATTAATACGCATCATCATGGCGATCACACCGGTGGCAACGAAAACTTTGCTAAAGCGGGTGCGCACGTTATAGCACACGACAATGTACACAAACGTTTAGAAGAGCAGCATGGAGAAGGGTCAGACTTTTTACCGCGTATTAGTTTTGGTCACGATTTAAAACTGCATTTTAATAACGAACACGCCCATGTGGTGCATTATGAACATGCACATACCGATGGCGATTCAGTTATCTTTTTCAGTAACGACAACATAGTGCACATGGGCGACATTTATTTTAATTTTGGCAGCTTACCGTTTGTTGATGTAGATAGCGGCGGCAGTGTTGATGGTATTTTAGCGGCAGTAGATGATGTAGTTAAACAAATTGACGACAACACTAAAGTAATACCAGGGCACGGTAAGGTAAGTGACCGTTCAGGACTAATAGCGTATGGTAAGTTAGTTCAAAGCGCGAAAGATGTGATGCTAAAAGCAATGCAAAATAATGCAAGCTTAGAGCAAGTACTTAAAGCCGATCCATTGGCAGAACTTGGTCTTGAATACGCAGGCTGGTTACCAAAAGAGAAAGTAACCACACTCTTTTACCGCAGCTTAAAGTAGTACATCTAAAGTAAAAAACATGATACAAAGCTGAGTGTATTCTTGATTTAATCGAGCGTATATTCGGCTTTTATTTTCTTATGCCTAAAGGAGTTGTGTATGTCGGCAGAAAAAACCCATCTTGAAATTTGTAACTTAACCAGAGAGCAATATCCGCAAATTAAAACCTTGATGGATCAAGCGTATCCCGACTTAGGTGGTGCGTGGCCAAGTCATACCATTTTTAGATTAATAGACCAATTTCCTGAAGGGCAAATAGGGATTGTAGATGACGGCGTGCTGGTGGGCTTAGCGCTGAGCGTACAAGTTGATTACACACGTTTTTCAAACCCGCATACATACGAAGATATTGCAGATGGTCACGACCGTGTATTTAGCGATACCGATGGCGATGCGCTATACGGCTTAGATGTTGCCATTAGCGAAACTCACAGAGGCATGCGCTTAGGTCGTCGCCTTTATGATGCCCGTAAAGAACTGTGCCGCCAATATAACCTACGCGCTATTTTAGCGGGTGGTCGTATTCCACGTTATTACAATCACAGTAGTGAAATGACGCCAATGGAATACATTGCAAAAGTAGATCAGAGAGAGCTGTACGATCCTATTTTAAGCTTTCAGCTATCTAACGATTTCCAGGTAAAGCGTTTACTTAAAAAGTACCTACCAGAGGATCAAGAGTCAGTTGGTTACGCCACTTTACTTGAGTGGAATAACATTATGTATGAACCAACCGACACGGTACTCGAGTCAACTAAATCAATTGTGCGCGTAGGTGCTGTGCAATGGCAAATGCGTTGTGTTGAATCGGTTGAAGAAATGCTAAAACAGGTTGAATACTTTGTAGATACCGTATCTGACTACAAAAGCGACTTTATACTATTCCCTGAATTTTTTAACGCGCCATTAATGGGCTTAGGAAATCAAAGCAATCAAACTGAAGCGATTCGTTATTTAGCGGAATATACCGAAACGTTTAAAAACGCGATGTCGCGTATGGCAATAGAATACAACGCCAATATTATTACCGGCTCTATGCCGCTTGCCGAAGACGATAAAATTTATAACGTAAGTTATTTATGCCACCGCAGCGGTAAAATAGACGAGCAACGTAAAATACATATTACCCCGCATGAGCAAAACGATTGGGTTATTCAAGGCGGCGACAAAATTGCTGTATTTGAAACCGATGCTGGGCGTGTAGGTATTCAAATTTGTTATGACGTAGAGTTTCCTGAGCTTTCACGCATATTAGCAAAACAAGGGTTAGATATTTTGTTCGTCCCATTTTGGACCGACACTAAAAATAGCTACTTACGTGTGCGCCATTGTGCACAAGCGCGTGCAATAGAAAACGAATGTTATGTGGTTATTGCAGGCTCGGTAGGTAACTTACCACAAGTAGAAAGCCTTGATGTGCAGTACTCACAATCGGCTGTATTAACGCCATCGGACTTTTCGTTCCCGCACGATGCAACACTTAACGAAGCCACACCTAATACAGAAATGCTGTTATTTAGTGACCTTGATATGGATAAGTTAAAAATTCTTCACAGCGAAGGCACAGTGCGTAACTTAAAAGATCGCCGCGAAGATTTATATGAAGTTATATTGAAAAAGAGAGATGTTTAATGGCGTGGATTTATTTGGTTATTGCCGGTTTACTTGAAATTGGCTGGCCGATAGGTTTAAAAATTTCGCAAAATTCAGATACTCGCTGGCAAGGCATAGCAATAGCGGTGGCATTTTTAGTCGCTAGTGGTTTTATGTTGTGGCTTGCTCAAAGGCAAATATCAATGGGCACCTCATACGCCGTGTGGACAGGTATTGGCGCTGCGGGTACGTTTTTAGTAGGTATATTGTTTTATAACGATGCAGCTACATTTGGTCGTATTGCGGGAGTACTGATGATTATTAGCGGTGTGATAACACTTAAAATAAGCTCTTAATTGGTAATTCGAATAAACGCTTAATTATGAATAGCGCAGGTATAAAAGCCTGCGCTTTTTTATGCTCTTAACTTGGCAACATGACCAAAAAAGCGGCAATGGCTATGAGTATTAAGCCTGCAGTATCTTGTTTTTTAAGTGGCTGTTTTAACCAAAGTACAGCAATTAGCATGGTAAAAAATACTTCAACCTGTCCAAGTGTTTTAACGTAAGCAACATGTTGTAAGCTCATGGCACTAAACCAGCCAATAGAGCCGATACAACTAAAAACACTAATTGCGGCTGTAGTGCCTTTGTATTGCCACAGTTTACTGAGTGTTTGCGGCTCTTTTAATAATAAATAGCTCAGTAGTATTAGTGTTTGTAAGCTAATTACAAACAGCAAAACCCAAGCGGCTGAGTGTGGAAATAATAATCCTGAGTTTAAGCTCGCTTCACGTACCCACAGTGATGTAAGTGCAAAGCAAGTACCACAAGAAAGTCCTAGTAATGCAGTTTTAGCATTAAAGTGTTTAACGCTTGTTATGCCGCTGAGTAGCAATACGGCAATAGCGCCAAAAAACACACCAAGCCAACCGAGTAAAGAAAGTGCCGAGCCAAAAAATAATACACCTAAAATAGCAGCCACTAACGCTTCGCTTTTGGCAAGACCAGCACCTACAGCGTAATTATTCATTTTAAATAACTTAACCATTAAACCAGTGGCAAGTATTTGTATAACACTTGCGCCTACAATAAATCCCCAAAAGGCATTATTAAACGTAGGCATGGCGGTATCTTGGTATTGATACAAACCATATAAATACACGGCAGCAATAGGACCTGCAATAATAAAGCGGGAGAGGGTTACGCCAGCAACACTCACATCGTTACTTAATTTACTTTGCAGGGCATTACGCCATGCTTGCATGAAGGCGGCTAAAAAAGTGAAAAATATCCAGGTCATGGTCGTCATCGTTAAAATGTAAGGCAGTAAAGTTAACAAGCTTTATGAAGTAAAGCGATTCATTAACCGTGATATTGAATATTCATCATCTGCGACATTATGTCGCACGGGTTTGGGGATAAATTTAGCTATAGTAAGCCTGATGTTATTGTTAGCCGCCAGCGTTTGTCATAAAACGTATCTGGCGGCTTTTTTATTGCGCTTATGCTAAATTATCCGAAACATCAAAAGGATAAATTATGACAACATTAGTTGTATGTGCATTACTTGCGGTATTAATGCCTTACTTTGCAAAAGTGCCGGTTGCTATAGCAATGGCAAAATTAGGTCGATACGACAATAAACACCCAAGGGCTCAACAAATAAAATTAACCGGCTTTGGTGCACGTGCGCTCGCTGCTCATCAAAACTGTTTTGAATCGCTTGCTGTTTTTGCTGTCGCTATTGCAGTTGTACTGGGCACTAACTCTGTAGGTGCAGTGACCGAAACGCTAGCGGTTACGCATATTGTGTCGCGTATTTTGTATTGCGTATTTTACTATATGAACCTAGATATAATTCGCTCATTAGTGTGGTTTATTGGTTTGGGTACAGCCATTGCCATGATTGTGGTGAGTTTGTAGGTTTATACTTTAAAACCACAAAGCAAGCAGCCTAAAAGGGCGCTTGCTTTGTAGTCTTGAACAACTCGTGGCGTTAATGCGATACTTTAATTCGCTCAATTAAATCGGTAGGTGCCACTTCACTATTAATCGCAAAATCTAGTTGTACAAGTACATCTTCAAAACCTGAATCTGATGCTTTATATTTCCATTTTGCTAGCGCCTCTTTCGCTGATTTATCAAAAACATCTTTAGGTTTAGATTGAATAACACTAATGTTTTTTGTTTTACCGTTTGCTGCAATATCGTATTTTAATACAACAGAGCCGCTGATCCCTTGTTGAGCTGCTTGTATTGGATAAGCAGGTTCAATGCGTATTGTTGGTGAAATATGTTCCTCTTGCGTTTTATTTACTTCTGGTTGCTTTGCAATTGCTAAGCCGCTTAGCATGCTTGCGGCTACAAGTAATAAGCCACCTTTAGCAAGCTTTGAACGCTCCCCGCTGTGTTTTATATTAATTAGTCGTTGTAACATGGTTTTTTTATCTCCGTAGTGTGAATAAGCCATAAGTCCTGTGGGCACATTTGCCGCGCAGTTTATTAAGGCTTTGCTATATAAAATATGTTGTTGAGTGGTTTTATCGGCTAATACCCGTTCATCACAAGTCAACTCTTGTAGTCGGCGCATGCTTGCGTAACAAAACCAAGCTAGTGGGTTAAACCACAGTAAAATAGTAGGCAGTAATATAAGTGCGTTTGTTAAGTTGTCTTTGCGTTTAATGTGTACGTTTTCGTGCTCTAAAATAAGCGCTAATGTGGCTTTATCAAACTGGGTATTATAGTTACTCGGTAACACCAGCTTGCTGTTTAAAATACCGACCACCATTGGCGTGGCTACATGTTGGCTGGTATAAGTTTTAACATCAGCGGTAAGAGTGCCTTCAAATTGTGTTAACTCAGTTAACTGCAGGCTTTTAACAAAGCGGGTATGCGTAATAAAGCTAGCTATTAATAACCCTGCGGTAATAAGTACATACATGAGCGCCCAGCTAATACCCATTTCATGTGTAAAAGGCTGGTTAGGGGTGATTAAGTAATGGCTAATATTACTATTTTGCAGTGGTTTAACCGCATTTGGTAAATTAGCAATCACCAATGCCGCAGGTAATAGCCATGCTAATTTATATACAAACCGCGAGCCAAGGGCTTTTAAACCAAATCGCTCGAGTAAAATAAATCCACAAAACAAAATGCTTAATAGTAATTGCTGCTCAATCAACCAATTAAAACCAGTTTGAATAACCATGTTAATCCCTTACTTTTGGTTTTTTTCCCAGTCATCTATAACTTTTTTAAGCTCGTTTATATCTTGCTGAGAAAGCTGCTCCGATTTAGCAAAACCACTTACAAGTGGCGCAATACGCCCACTAAAAAAGCGCTCAATAAAGTTTTGGCTTTCTTTTAAGGTGTAGTCGGCGCGCTCCATACACGGCATATAAATATACTGGCGACCGTCTTTTTCAAATGTTAGTGCGCCTTTTTTTACTAAACGACCAAGTAAGGTTTTAATGGTTTTTTCGTGCCATTGTTTATCGTCGCTTAAGCGCTCAATTATTTGGCTCGCGGTGGCGGGGTAGTTAATCCAAAGTGCGTCGAGCACGTCAAACTCTGCTTTTGATAACTCAATCATGCTATTGCCTACAACTGTAATCTTTAATTAAAGACTACATCTGTAATCTGTAATTGCAAGTTTATTTTTTAACTTTTTGAGATGTAGTTAAGTGACTTGGTATTAGATTTTTGAAATATCGTTTTTATTAATTTGTATATATTGGTTTTCAGGTAGGTTTAGTTTTGAAAGGGTGAGGTCACTAAATTGCACTCTAAATAAATCAATTACTTTGTAGCCGCAGTAATGCGCCATTTTACGTATTTGCCTGTTTAACCCTTGCTTTAAAACAATACTAAATTGATTGCTAGCTATTTTATTAACTTCGCAAGGCAGGGTTACGTGTTTATCAACCGGTACGCCTGCTGCCATTTTTTTACAAAAAGCATCGTCTAAAGGCTTATTTACGGTGACTAAATAATGTTTAGGCTGGTGGAAGTCAGGATGTATTAGTTGATTACAAAAATCCCCATCGTTGGTCAAAATAAGCAAACCGCGAGAGTCTTTATCTAATCGACCAATAGGGTAAACACGGGTGAGTGTGGGCAAATGGTGAATAAGGCTGGCTGGGTCATCAATATTTAATTTACAGTCAATACCTACTGGTTTGTGGTACGCAAAATAAACTAAATCGGCAGCACCTTTAATTTCTTTTTCGTTCACTATTACAGTGTCTTGCTCATCAACGTGATCAATGTGATTAGCTGGGCGATTATTTACAGTCACAACGCCTTCGTCAATTAAACGCGAGGCTTGTTTGCGAGAACAAATACCTGAATGGGCAATATATTTAGCTAGTCGGATTTTTGTACTCATAACGTATGATGTCAGCGGCCAATAAAAATTTGATCGCGATTATAGCAAAGCTGCGTATCTATGAGGTTACTTTTAAAAAAGGTGGTTGTTATGGGTATGAAATTCTCAGAATTAAAAAAACATGAGCCATTACAAAAGGTGGTTGCGCATTCTCTTGAAATGGCATTATACCAAGTCTCTGTAATTATAAATAATGTTGAATATTACGTGACAGAGGAAAATGGTGAGTTTATAAAAGCACTAAGCCCACTGCATATTCAAAAGCGTTTTGAAAAAATAGCCTATGCACAAATGATGCTACGCCATACAAGTGCTTACGATGAAATGTGCGGTCAACCCGAAAAAACAGCCAGTAATATGCTTGAAGTCCCATTTGGTAAAAATAACCTGTATTGATTGAGCTAGTTTGCTAGTATCAGCTCTTTAAGGGCGGCACATGTATCAATTAACAGCAGATAATACCGATGCGTTAAACGTAGCGCTTCGCGCGCAAATGGTTGAATTTAACGCCCAGCATTTTGATGCGCAAAGAGTGCCATTAGGCTATAAATTTACTGATGAGCAAGGCGAGCTTGTTGCCGGTATTAGTGGGTGTGTGTTTGGAAATTGGCTGATGATTAGTTGGCTTTGGTGTAGCGATAGTGCGCGAGGCCAAGGGCTTGCCGATAAACTGCTAACAGCACTTGAACAAGCCGCTATTGAACTAGGTGCAACAACTGCTCAACTTGATACGCTCGATTTTCAGGCAAAACCTTTTTATGAAAAGCGCGGTTATAGTGTTAAGTATCAGCTTAATAATTATCCGCGCTCTGGAACTCGTTACTTTATGGAAAAGCCACTTTAATATTTTTGCTGGCTATTTTACTTTTAGTGGCTCGCCTTCAAAGGTAATACCTAAAAAAGGTATTGCCTCTGGCGCTAACATAAAGGTGCGAATGTTCATGTGATCATCGCCTTTTGGGTTTTGCAGCACGTCTTGTCGGTAAAACTTACCAAAGCAATCTAAGGTATTTTGTTTACTTAAATCGTTTAGTTTAGCAAATGCAAAAATTTTACACGAGCCATTGTTCTCACTTGCAGAGCTTAGTAATCCATGATTATTAAAGCCGCACGCGGTAAACGTGTAATTTGCCTCTATAACAGCAATAGTATCTGTAAATTGAATGCTTTTTGGATTTTCTGCAAGGATTGCTAAGTAGTCATTTAATGTCATGTTTTATTCTTATGTTTTATAATTATTTAGCGCTTAACTCTAGCTCATCTGTCTGCTGATTTATATTAAATTTAAATCGCGATAAAAAGTTCATTCCTAGTAAACCTTGTCCGCGTGTGTTTTCAATGCTCAACACTTCAAAACCATAAATAATTTGCGAACCTACTTTAAACGACTCAATTTGATAACGTTTTACAACAATTTGACCGTTAGCCGTATTTACCGTTACATCACCTAAATATAAAGGTTGTGGCGAAATTTGCTCAATAACATTTGTCGGTAGCGAGGTCACGCTTGCGCCTGTATCAATCATTAATTCGGTGGATAGATTATTATTTATTTCGGTGTTTATTAAGTAATGCACGCCGTAAGGCGTTAAGGCAACGAAGTCGTCTTGCGATTGCGCTTTATTGATCATAGCTTGCAGTGTTTGCACTTGGCTTTTTAGATTGTGCTGGCTTGGCATTCGATCAAGGGTTGCTTGTGCGCTAATTAAATCGCCTTGCTGATAGTAGGCGTTCGCAAGCGGATATAAAAACGGTGCGTTATCGCTTTTATAATCAAGCCAAATTTGCGTTTGCTCAATAATAGCTTGCCAATTTTGTTGATCTGTTAATGTGCGTAGCTTGTTTTGAATGAGCGTATTTAAACGTGTATTTACGTTACTTTGCTGATCAGCAGGCAGTAATGAATTCAGCTCAAATAAAGCAATAATGGCATTTTGTGTTTGCTCGCTATTTATTAAATACTCAATCTGTAAGTTAAGTAATTCTACGTTATAAGGGCTGTTATTTAATAGCGCATTGAGAGATGATTCGCTAAGTAATAAATTGCTATTTAGCCATATTTTAAGCTGCACTAGCCACGATGAATAAAGTTTTTTTGCACTTTCTGGGTTGCTGTTTTTGAGTTGTTGATAGCTACTAAGTGCGGCTTCAAATTGGTGTTGTTTAAATTGCTGCTTTGCCGTATTTAGTAACGTATCTTGCTGTTTAGGCGATATGCTTTGCTGGGCACTTTGCGTTTTTTGTGGTGTAGTTAACGCAGGCTGCGGCCATAATAAATAAGCGTTAAGGCTAAGCGAGCCAATTAATAGCAAGGTGATTAGCTTGGTATAGTGGCTCATTGTGACCTCTTATTTTTAAACGAGTAGGTTATTTAATAAAGTGCGTTAAAGCATGGATGTTGACTATTTCAATATCAGCCAGCCCTTTATAAGCATAATTGGCGCCTTGATCGTTTAACCATACCGATTGGCAACCGGCATTATTTGCGCCTTGTACATCGGTATCTAGGCTATCGCCAATGTGTAAAATATCGCTTTTAGCAACGTTTAAATGTGTGGCTGCTTTATCAAACAAGGTACTGTGAGGTTTTGCTTTACCGTGCATACCCGCTTGCAGGACGAGTTCAAATTTATCGTGTAAGTTAAAGCGTTCAATTTCAACGTTACCGTTAGTAATTGCAACAAGCGTAAAGTGTTTGGCTAGGTTATCTAGTAAGTTAAGTACGTCATCGCTTACCACTATGTTGCTGCGCGCATCGGCAAAGGCGTTATAGGCGGCATTTGCATGGCGCTCTACTTCATCTGCGGTAAACCCAAGTTTAGAAAGCGCTAAACGTAGGGTGTGTTTGCGCCATTTAGTTACATCATCCGCGAGATCTGGGTTTTGTATTACGGCAAGTTCGCGACATAGTTGCCAGTACTTTTGCCCTTGCTCTTGATAGCCAGGTAGTGCGTTTAAATAATTTTGTTGGGCTTTAACGGCTGCTTTTATAATAGGGTGATTGCTGTATAGCGTGTCGTCTAAATCAAAGCTCATGACAGAAAATGGCTTAATAGCACGATTAAATCGAATCATATTTATTTTCCTAATCAGTTCGTTTTTTTGCGCGAGGGTGAGTGTTGTCGTACACCTTGGCTAAATGTTGAAAATCTAAATGCGTATACACTTGTGTAGCCGACAAACTGCTGTGCCCTAGTAATTCTTGCACGGCGCGTAAATCACCAGACGATTCTAAAATATGTGACGCAAACGAGTGGCGCAGCTTATGCGGGTGAACCTGCGAGCTAATACCTTGTTTTATTCCCCACTCTTGCATGCGTAGGCGCACTTGGCGAATCGAAATACGGTTTTTTTGGCTACTTAAAAATACTGCTATTTCATCGGGCTTTGCAAACTGAGGGCGTATTGTGAGCCATTTTTTTAATGCGTCTAACGCTTTTTTGCCCACCGGAATTAATCGCTCTTTATTACCTTTACCACGCACTAAAATTTCACCATTGGCAGCGCTAATATCTTGCATGTTAGCGCCAACTAACTCGCTTATACGCAGCCCTGATGAATACATTAACTCCATCATTGCTTTATCTCTAATTGCGAGAGGTTCGTCGTCAGGTATTTCGAGCAAGCGTGCCATTTGATCCACATCGAGATTTTTAGGTAGGGGCTTTGCAAACTTAGGGCCTTTTATACCTATAGCCGGATTATGGTAATGCGATTGCTCGGCAATGTTTTTTGCTTTTAAAAACTTATACAAACTACGAATGCAGCTGAGCTTTAAACTAATAGTACGGCCACTTAATTGTTTTGATCGCAGTGCCATGCTGTAGCGGCGAATATGCTCGCCTTGTACGCCAAACCAGTCGTCACATAATTTGCTAAAATAAAGGGCTGCAAAGCCAAGTTGGCTTACGTATTGATTAACTGTGTGCGCTGAATATTGTTTTTCAAACTTTAAATAATCGCTAAATAGCGTTATGGGTGTACGCCAATTATCGCTTAACTGGGTAATATTAGGCGCATCGTCACTCATGCTAGTTTTTGTAACCGCAGGTGTAATGCGTTTATAAAGTCGAGTACAAACAGATTATCTTGAGCGGGCTCAAAATGGTTTACGTTATTGCTACCAAACGCCAAAATAGCGATAGGGTGCTTGGTGTCGCCAATTAAATAAATAGCGACGGATTGTGTATCTTCACTAAATAATAATTCGCGCTCTTGCTGATTAATACGCCCTAAATAATGCCCAGAATGGGTAAGGCGATGTGAAATAAGTTCGTCGTATTTGGGATTATATTTTACTAATTTGCAGTCGTTAACATCTTCACTTGAGCAAATTATATTGCGTAGATTATTTGCAAGAGTATCAAAATCGTCATGATTCCAAAGTTGGCGATGGCACTGGCTAAACAAACGATATACAAGCTCGTTTTGCGTTGCATGCTTGCTCATAGCGTCTATTTGGCTTTTTAAAAGCGTGTTGTGCTCGCGTAATTGGCGTTGCTGAATATGTACCAGCGACGTTGCACCTTGAGCTTGCTGTTGCAGCTCAAGTTGTGCGAGTAGCTCCGGGTGTTGAACCAAAAAATCAGGATGTTGATGTAAGTAATCAATAACCTGTTCTTTACTTAGCTCGCTCATAGCGCTACTTGCCCGTCGAACACATGCTCTGCGGGGCCAGTCATGCGTACTGGGTGACCTTCGCCACTCCAACGTACTTGTAAGCTACCGCCTGGTAAATCTACTTGAACGGTTGTTGATAACTTATTTTGCATATGACCAATCACCATTGCTGCACACGCACCTGTGCCACAGGCTAGGGTTTCGTTAACGCCGCGCTCCCACACTCTTAATTTAATGTGTTCATGCGATACAACTTGCATAAAGCCAATGTTCGCTTTTTGCGGAAAACGTTCGTGGTTTTCAAGTAATGGACCCAATATATCAACTTGCGCGGTGGTTACGTCGTCAACTTCTAGCACGCAATGCGGGTTACCCATAGATACCGCGCCACTAAATACAGTGTGTTCTTCGGTTCTAATAATATAAGTAAGCTCACGCTTGCTCGCTTTTAAAGGGATTTTACTTGGCTCAAAATTTGGATGACCCATGTTAACCGTTACTTGACCGTCTTTTTCTATGTAGAGCGTTAAGTTGCCCGACTTGGTCGACACAGTAATTTTATGCTTGTTAGTAAGGCCCTTCATACGTACAAAGCGGGCAAAACAGCGTGCGCCGTTACCGCATTGTTCTACTTCGGTACCATCGGCATTAAATATTCGATAATGAAAGTCGAGATCAGGAGAGTATGGCGCTTCAACCATTAGCAATTGGTCAAAGCCAATGCCAAAATGGCGATCTGCCAGTTTTTTGATTTGATCTCGCGACAAAAAAACATTTTGTGTAATGTTATCAATCACAACAAAGTCGTTGCCTAAGCCGTGCATTTTGGAAAAATTAACTAACATAGCGCTCTAATTCGGTTTTGCTCTGTGCTAATCATGCCACAGAGCAGCTAGTAGACAAAAACGTTTATGGTAAAACTTTCTCACCTTGATAAAGGCTTTCAATAGTTTCGCGTTCACGAATAAGATGGTGCTGCTGACCATCTACCATTATTTCTGCAACACGCGGGCGCGAGTTGTAGTTTGAACTCATGGTAAAGCCATATGCACCAGCACTTCGTTGTGCGAGTAAGTCGCCTTGTTTAAGCGCTAGTTCACGATCTTTTCCTAAAAAGTCGCCGGTTTCGCACACCGGGCCCACAATATCAAAGTTGTGAGTCGGTGTTTCGTCGTCGCGAACTGATACCGGAATGATTTTTTGCCACGCTTGATAAAGCGCAGGGCGAAGCATGTCGTTCATACCTGCATCTACAATGGCAAAAAATTTGTCTTGGTTTTGTTTAATAAATTCAACTTGAGTAACTAAAACACCTGCGTTAGCTGCAATAGCGCGCCCTGGTTCAAAAATTAGTTCAAGGTGTTTATAGTTAGCTAAGCGCTCGGTAACTTGCGCTGCATATTCACTTGGGTGCGGTGGTTGCTCGTTGTTATATGGTACGCCTAAACCACCACCAATATCTAAGTGAGTTAGCTCAATACCATTAGTTTTTAGCTCATCAATAAGCGCCATTAATTTATCAAGGGCTTCTAAAAATGGTCTTACTTCAGTTAATTGAGAGCCAATATGGCAATCAACACCAATAATTTTTAAGCCCGGTAAAGCAGCGGCTTGTTGATAAACGCTTACAGCCGTTTGAATATCAATACCAAATTTATTTTCTTTTAAACCAGTAGAAATATACGGATGTGTTTTTGCATCTATGTCTGGGTTTACGCGAATAGAGATAGGTGCTTCTAGGTTAAGCTCGCAAGCCACTTCAGAAATACGCTCAAGCTCAGAGGCCGACTCTACATTAAAACATTTAATCCCCAATTTTAATGCGTAAGCTATTTCGTCGGCTGTTTTAGCCACGCCCGAAAAAACCACTTTAGAAGCATCGCCTCCCGCTTTAATTACACGTGCAAGTTCGCCTTTGGATACAATATCGAAACCAGATCCTAGGCGCGCTAATATATTAAGCACGGCAATATTTGAGTTTGCTTTTACTGCGTAGCATACCAAGCTTTTATGATTTTTAGTGGCGTTAGCAAACGCTAAGTAATGGCGCTCAAATGTAGCACGCGAGTACACATAACACGGCGTACCGTATTGCTGCGCTATGCTTGCCACACTGACGTCTTCGGCAAATAATTGGTTGTTTTTGTAGTTAAAATAATCCATTTATTGCTCCTGACTTTGCAATGTTTTGGCTTGTTCAGCAGTAGTGACTGGCTGAGCTGTATTTTGAGGTTGGTTTTGCTCTGTTTGTTGCTCTGGTAAATATAACGGACCGCTTTGTCCGCAGCCAGCTAAGGCGCTTAACAGTACAGTGCTTATTAATAGTTTTTTTAATTGTAAGGTATGTGTCGCTTTCATTAGATTAATACGGTTGCTGGCTTTATAATCGCAGAGTAACAGAATATCTAAAAAATGCAGCTATTCGCGGATGATTTTATTCCTGTTACACTAGCTGCACATTTTTAAAGCTAATTCAAAGCTAAAACGTACCCAATATTAGGCGGCTCGCCTGCAAAGGAAATAACAATGACTGAACACGAATATCACCAATTAGCCGAAGCTCTTATGTTCACTATTGAAGAGCAAGTTGATGATTGCGAAGCTGATTTAGATTACGAATCGGCACAAGGTATTTTAGAAATTATTTTTCCTGATAAAAGTAAAATAGTGATTAACAAGCAAGCACCTCTTCATCAAGTATGGGTTGCGACTAAGTTTAACGGACATCATTTTGAAATGCGTGATGGGTTATGGATTGATAACCGCTCTGGCGCTGAATTTTGGGCATTTATAAATGAAGCCTCAACTCGCCAAGCAGGCCAAGAAGTTAAGTGGCAATCATCACTATGAGTTTAGAATTTGTAGAATATGCAGCCCAAAGTGAGCACAAAGCAACGGTTATTTGGTTACATGGTTTAGGTGACTCTGGGGATGGTTTTGCACCAGTAGCTCCGCAGCTTAATTTACCAAGTGAACTTGGTATTCGGTTTGTTTTTCCGCATGCGCCAGTACAACCGGTCACCATAAATGGTGGCATGGAAATGCGCTCTTGGTACGATATTAAATCTATAGAATTAGATAAGCGTGCCGATGAACAAGGCGTAAGGGATTCGGCTGCAAAGGTAGAAGAGTTAATTAATAAAGAAATTGCTAATGGCATACCTGCTAATAAAATTATTTTAGCTGGTTTTTCTCAAGGTGGTGTTGTGTCGCTGCATTTAGCGCCGCGCTTTGAGCAAAAGCTTGGGGGTGTTATGGCGCTTTCTACTTATATGTGTGTGCCGCAAAAATTTGCTGATGAAGCAAAGCATACTGATTTAAACGTATTTATGGCTCATGGTAGCCAAGATAACGTTGTACCGCATAGTGCGGGTAAAAGTGCGTTTGAAGTATTAACAGCACATAACATGGATGTAAGCTGGCAAGAATATCCAATGGCTCACCAAGTTTGCGCAGAAGAATTGCAAGCTATTCGCCAATGGTTAATTGCTCGTTTAAGCTAATTTTGGAACCGCTGAGGTCAATATGAGTCAAAAAATAGTTATTAAAGCAAATGTTAAACGCGAACTACAAGAGAGTGTACCAACGGTAAGCTACGAGTGGAATTGGCGTCGTATTGTGAGTATTGCTATGTTGGTATTAATGACCTCTGCAGCAGTTGTGTATGGCTTAACAACGTCAGCCAGTGCAGAGCAAGGTGAGCATCCAAATGAGCAGGAACAATTTTTAAGCTTTAGTAGTAACGCTCAAAACCAGACAAGCGTTGAAGTTACGGATGTTGAGCCTCAATCATCAGTAAGCAATAGCCCTAATGATCCTGCAGAGGCAATGCAAGCTCGGATTGAACCGTTGTCAGCTGAGCAAAATGAGGTTGAGCAAAACATATCAATTAATGCACCGGCTAAAGCGGATCCTGTAAATACTGATGCAGTTTTACTAGCTAACAACGATATTGTGATTGATCAAAGTGAGAGTATTAATACTGAGTTAAACTCAGGCCTTGATAATGATCTACAAGAAGAAACCGAAGAAGCTCAAAACGTAGCTGAACCTGCTAATCAAACAGAGTTACTTTTAGATTTAGAAAGTGATGATGGTGCATTGAGTGGCACTGAAGGTTTTTCACCGACAGCACAAGTGGCAAGTGTGGCTTTGGGCGCGCAAATAGACACGGGTAAAATTAGCCGTGCGGTACTTACTCGTAAAGTAAGTAAGCGTGAGCCCACTAATGTGTTTGCTGCTGATATTAGATTAAGTCAGTTTGATGAAGGCGTATCGTTTTTTAGTGAGATTAAAAATCTTCAAGGCCAGCAAGTTAAGCATGTTTGGTCGTTTGAAGGTGAAACTATGGCTGAAATTACACTTAATGTTACTTCGCCTCGCTACAGAACGTACTCAACAAAAAATATCATGGACACACAAACAGGCCATTGGCGTGTTGATGTAGTTGATGAGCAAGGCAATTTAATTGCCCAAAAAGAGTTTAGAATTTTAGCTGACTAAAACTAGCTAAACGCAGTAATTAATTGGATACCCCTATGACAGAAAAAACAAAATTAGTACGCATCGCAACGCGCAAAAGCGCCTTAGCACTTTGGCAGGCCGAATTTGTAAAAGCAGAGCTTGAGCGTTTTCATGCAGATGTGCGCGTAGAATTAGTCCCAATGTCGACGCAAGGGGATATAATTTTAGATACGCCATTGGCTAAAATTGGCGGTAAAGGCTTATTTGTTAAAGAGCTAGAGCAAGCCATGTTAGATGGCCGAGCTGATATTGCCGTGCATTCTATGAAGGACGTGCCAGTAGAGTTCCCAGAAGGATTAGAGCTGTATACTATTTGTGAGCGTGAAGATCCGCGTGATGCGTTTGTATCAAACAATTTTGCAAATTTAAACGAGCTACCACAGGGCGCCATTGTGGGTACTTCTAGCTTACGCCGCCAGTGCCAAATTAAAGCACTTCGCCCTGATTTAGATATTCGTGATTTGCGCGGTAATGTAAATACGCGTTTAGGTAAATTAGATGACGGCCAATATGATGCTATTATTTTAGCGGCTGCAGGGCTTATTCGTTTAGAAATGGAGTCGCGTATTGCTGACTACATTGAGCCAGAAGTGTCATTACCGGCAAATGGTCAAGGCGCTGTAGGTATCGAATGTCGTATTGATGATGAAGTAACAAAGGCATTACTTGCACCACTTGAGCATATACAAACACGTATTCGCGTAAACGCAGAGCGTTCGATGAACCGCTATTTAGAAGGTGGTTGCCAAGTTCCTATTGGTGCTTATGCATTAGTTGATGGCGAGCAGGTACATTTGCGTGGTTTAGTTGGTGCTGTTGATGGCAGCGAAATTTTACGTGACGAAGTAACAGGTCATGTAAATGACGCAGAAGAACTAGGTATTGAGCTTGCTAAAAAATTACTAGCTCAAGGCGCAGACAAAATATTAGCTGAAGTTTATAGAGACGCATAAATGACACATATTCTGATAACTCGGCCCGAAGGAAAAGGCGCAGCCCTTGCACAGCAACTTGAGCAAGCGGGTTATCAGGCGTCTTTATTTCCGGTATTAAAAATAACGCATTTAACACCCTCCAGCACTGAACTTAGTCCGCTGTTAAATGCAGATAAAATAATATTTATATCGCAAGATGCAGTCAGTGCACTTTCGCAATTAAAACCCGATATAAATACCAAAGCGCAGTTTTATGCGGTTGGACAACAAACAGCCAACATTATATATGAGCAATTTGGTGTGCGCGCAGCAGTACCAAAGCAGTATGATTCAGAAGGGTTACTTGCGCTCAAATCACTCGCCGAGGTTGATGGCAGTAATATAGTGTTAGTTAAGGGGCAAGGTGGCCGCCCTGAGTTAGCTAAAACGCTAAAAGAGCGCGGTGCTTTTTTAAATAATTGTGTTGTGTACAAACGTGAACCCACAGAGAGTATCACCCCCAACTGGACAGACCACTGGAAAAGCCAGAATGTACACGGTATAGTCATAACAAGTAATGCAGCAGTTGATGCTATATTTAAAAGCCTTACTGCACACCAACTACAATGGTTACAACAGTGCCGATTTTATGTTGCAAGCGAGCGGATAGCCGCTTATTTAAAGTTGCAACAGGTAAGTTCGGCTAATATACACATTGCAGCAGGGGCTAGCGATAATGCTATGTTTACCTGCATAAATCAGCAAGGTAGCAACATGAGCGAACAGTCAAAGCCAGTTACGGCAGAAAAAGCCACATCAACAATAGCTAACCCGGCCTCAGCTAAATCAGCTAAGCAAGAGCCAGCAGCTACAAAAAATACGACAGAAAAAAACAAACAAAAGGTAAGTAAGGTTGCAGCACTTGCGCTTCTTATTTCGTTAATTGTGGCCTCTGGTGTTGGATACGAGTTTTATCAAAAATTAAATGCTGGTAAGGCGCAAAACCTAGCCGTTAATGAGTTAAGCGAGCAAAATAAGTTACTCGTTCAAGAGCTGCAAGCACTTAAATCGGCGCAATCTAATTTGCAGCAAGCGCTGTTTAATAGTGAGAAAAAAGTAGCCGCAACCCTAAGTGAAAGTGCAGCTCAAAATCAGCAAGAGCTAAAAGCAGCCCTGCAAAAAGCGCAGCAACAAGGCTCGTCTTTAAACCCACAAGAAGTAACCAGCTTACAGCGTATGGCTGAATTTAAACTATGGGCTGAAAAAGATTACCAAGGCACTAGTGCTGTTTTAAAGCGCTTAGATGCATTACTTAGCGAACACCCAGGAACAGTTGAAGTTCGCCAAGCTATTATGCAAGACATACAAACACTTGATAGCCTTAAACCTATAGCAACAGAGGCTATTTATTTACAGCTAAACAGTGCACTTAATAGCGTTGATAATTTAGTTTTTAATGCGGTTAACTTGCCAGAAGAAGCGGCTGCAATAGATGAAAATGCTTTAAGTGATGACGTGAGTGATTGGCAGCAAAACCTGAGTAATAGCTGGAATAAAATTGTGGATAGCTTTATTACTATTCGCCAGCACGAAGGTGTTTCCATTGAGCCATTACTTACAGATCAAGAGCGCCATTTAATTAATCAACGAATCAAGCTTAATATAACTCAGGCACAAGATGCACTTATGAGTAAGCAGGCGAGTATTTTCTTTAGCGCCTTAAGTGAAGCAAAACGTTTAGTTGGTGAGTACTTTAAGCAAGACGATGATGCAACCAAAACGGTACTTAAAGCGTTGTCTAAACTCGAAAAAGAGCAGCTTAATTTTAATCCAAAAATAACCTTAAATAGTACACAAAAGGTTAAGGAGTGGGCGCAATGATAGGGCTAATTATTTTAATTGTAGCTATTGTTGTTGTACTAGCGGTTACTCCATTTGTGCTAGATGAAAAAGGTTATGTACTTATTTCATTTAACAATACGACGATAGAAGGCACGATAGTATCGTTTTGTATAATGGCAGTCATTACCGCTGTTGTTTTATATTTAACATATAAGCTAATCCGCTACTTATTATCGATTTATCATAATACTAAACATGGCTTTTTTGCACGTAGCCAAGAGCGCAAACAAGTAGCTATTGAGCAGGCTCTGTGGAGTGCTATTAATGATGATTATGAGCATGTAGAGCAGGCTCTATCGGGTAATAGCGTACCAGATAAGTTTGAAGATATTCGCTTAGCATTACTTGCAAAAGCAGCGCTTGCTAATAATCAAACAGATAAAGCACTTGAGCGTTTATTTGAAATAAGCCCAGAGCATCAATTAAAAGTAGCAAAGCTATGGTTGGCAAGTGGCGACAGTAGCGCGATTGAATCACAAATGCGTATTAGCGCAGAAGCTAAAAAAGCCACCGCACTTGAGTTAAAACTTTATGCAGAAGTATTAGTACAGCAACAACACTTTAGTGCGCTGGAAGATTTTTTGCCGCGTTTATTACGCAAAAAAGCACTTACTGATGCACAGTGGACGCAGTTATTTAGTGCCTACTTTAATGCGTTAGATGCAGACAAACTGAGTGAAAAATATAAACAGCTACCGAAAAAGCTGCAAGCTCATGCCCACACCGCATATTTAATGCAAATGGCGCAAGCAGGTCAATTGGCTGCTATTGAAAGTGACTTAATTAAAATGGTTAAGCACAATGAGCAACACTTAGAGCTTGCCAATATATTAAGTAAAGCAACAGCAGCCGATGCGCCTAAGTTGCAAATAAACATACAAGAACGCCTTAAAAAGGATGATTCAAATAATTCACTATTACTTGCGCTGGCTTGCCTTGCTAATGCTAAAGGTGATTATGACTTAGCAGCTAGAATTTTTGATAAAGCACTGAATAGTGACAATAAAAAACAGTTCTCTGAACAAGCTGTTTTAAGTTATAAAAATAGTGCACAAGCAGAAAAGGCGCTCGTTTTATATCAATAAATGACTACACTATAACTACTTAGCATTTTTTGTAGTTCAGGAGCACAAGCATTGAGAAAGTTTTTAATATTAACCCTTAGCTTGGCTTGTGCTTACTTTTTTACTGGGTATTTTAGCAACTCACTTCTTTCTGTAGATGGCTATGCGGTTGCCTCTTGGCCGCCCTCAGGAATTGCTTTAGCGAGCTTTTTAATTTGGGGACGTAAGTCATTTATTGGCCTTATTCTTGGTGCTTTCTGTACTAACTTAATTCATCTTGATAACACCGTAGATATTCTTCATTTTAATGTGCTTTTACAAGCTATTTGCGTCACTTTAGCCTCTGTTTTACAGGCTTGGATTGGTCGTCAAATTATAGTAAATGTTATAAAGGCTCCACTAGATTTATCTTCTTTAAAACACAGTGTGCAGAGCTTAATAGTAGCAGGACCAATATGCTGTGTTATTGCTGCAGGTGTGGGAACTAGTTTATTAGCATTGAATAATGTGATCCCTACGCATGCTATTTTTGATAGCTTTATAGCATGGTGGATTGGCGACAGTATCGGTGTACTTATATTTACTCCACTCATGCTCGCAGCCTTTAATTACACGCAAGTACGCCACCGTATGTTGGTAATTTTACCTTCACTATTAATTTATATACTAATCAGCGTTAGTTTTTATGGCGCTGCCAGTGTTAAAAAAGAAAAAGACATTCAAAAGCAAGAAGCCAAAATACTTACTGTGCAAAATGCTATAAGCCAGAAGCTCGATGGTATTACTGCTCACTTAGGATTGTTAGCTACATTTTTTGCTAGTAGTAATGACGTGAACTTTAAAGAGTTTAAACAATTTACTTCAAAGCAGTTGGACTATAGCCAAGAAATTTCAGCATTTGAATGGATACCTTATGTACCAGCAAATAAACTCGCAGATTTTGAAACACATGAAAATACAGCCACAGGCAAACCTTTATATATAAAAGAAAAGTCACTTGATGGAGGTTGGCAACCTGCAGGTACTCGTAGTAATTACTTTCCTGTAAAATATGTATATCCCTTAAAAGATAATGAAGGTGTTTTAGGGTTTGATTTAGCTTCTAGTAAAGTAAGAGGTGCAGCGCTTAGCAAAGCGAAAGAGCTTAATGAACTTGCACTAAGTGAGCCAATTAACTTGGTCCAAAATACAGCCGAACACGGTGTACTTTTTTTATATCCTGTTTTTGGAGAGTCGTCTACCGAAGATGATTTTCAAGGTTTTGTGGCAGCGATTGTCAGTCTGAAACGCTTATCGCAAACACTATTATTTGATCACAACAACTCAATTTCAGTCAGTTTTTTTGATACAACGATACCAGGGAAAAAGCAGGCAATTTATATTGCCGATACCGATAACTCGCAAACGCTGTTTAAAGAATATCAATTGTTGATTGGCAAACGCATGTGGCAGGTCGAGTTATATGAACCAATAGTTAGAACGTCTTGGTTAATGTATTGGCTTGCACAAATAGTAGGTATGTTGTTTGTGTGGTTACTGATTACATTTTTGATTTCAGTTACAGGTACAAATATACAAATTCGCGAACAAGTGGCTAAGCAAACGCATACATTACGCAAAGAAAAACAAAAAGCAGATGAAGCGAGTCATATTAAAGGACAGTTTTTAGCAAACATGAGTCACGAAGTCCGCACCCCTATTAACGGTATAAAAGGGCTGCATTATTTAGCGCTGCAACAGAATGATTGGCAACAAGCAAGGAGTTACATTGAACAAGCAGATGGAGCACTGGGTGTTTTACTGCGGGTATTAAACGATGTGCTCGACTTTTCAAAAATGGAAGCAGGCAAGCTAGACTTAATGCAAGAGCCTATTAACGTAGCGAGTTTAGCGGATGAAATGCTTAATTTACTTCAGTTTGAAGCTGACATTAAATCAATAAAGTTAAGTCTCGATTTTGATAAAACATCAAATTTGGTCATTAATACCGATCCAATCCGCTTAAAACAAGTGCTGCTGAATCTGCTCAATAATGCGGTTAAATTTACAGGGCAAGGTGAGATCACTCTGAAAATTTGGCAGTCGAAAAAAATGACTTACTTTAGTATTAACGATACGGGTATTGGTATTAGTAGCGAAGCACAAAAACAATTGTTTAAACCGTTTGCGCAAGCCGATAGCTCAACCTCACGTCAATATGGTGGTACAGGCTTAGGGTTAAGTATTTGCAGAAAGTTGGTTGAGTTAATGGGTGGTGCAATTGATTTAGTCAGTTATGAAGGTAAAGGTTCTACATTTACATTTAGTTTGCCGCTTATATCGCCTTTACCAAAGGCAGAGCAAATTCAACAGCAATACGACGAAATAGATGTAAGTACCTTATCATTCGCAAACTATAAGTTACTTTTAGTCGAAGATAACCCACTTAACCAGCATGTTGCCAGTGCCATTTTAAAAACAAAAGGGTGTATTGCCGACATTGCTAATGATGGTTTTGAAGCCATAGAAAAGCTAACCGAAAATAGCTACGACATTGTTCTTATGGATATTCAGATGCCAAAAATGGATGGACTCCAAGCAACAAAAGTAATTCGTTGTGATTTAGGGTTAATTGATTTACCCATAATAGGGCTATCGGCGAACGCCCATGATGATGACGTTAAAAAGGCATTAGCCTCTGGAATGAATAGTTATATTACCAAACCTATTGATGCAAATACGCTTTTTAAAACTCTTTGGCATTATTTATCAAATAAATAAGTAACGTTATTTTTTGCACAAAAAGCAGACATATGACCGCTTAAACTTAACGCAAACCATATAGACTTGAAAAATAACTATATCTGCGTATCATGCGCGCAAATTTAACTAAACTGGGTTGCTATTATGATCAATAGAAAATTACCTTTGCTAGATATTCACCGTCATTTAGATGGTAATGTACGTGCGCAAACCATATTAGAACTTGGTCGTCAGTTTAATATAGAGTTACCTGCAGATAACGTTGAGGCATTAATTCCTCATGTTCAAGTTATTGACCCTGAGCCAAACCTTATGGCTTTTTTACAAAAGTTAGATTGGGGTGTCACTGTACTTGGCGACTACGATGCGTGTAGACGCATAGCGATTGAAAACATTGAAGATGCACAAGCACAAGGCCTTGATTATGTAGAGCTTCGATTTAGCCCTTACTACATGGCACAAAGCCAAGGTTTACACCCAGAAGGGGTTGTAGAGGCGGTTGTTGATGGTATTAAATCAGCAACAAAGGATGCAAATATAAAAGCTAACTTGATTGGTATTTTATCGCGTACTTATGGCGTAAAAACATGTCAAAAAGAGCTTGATGCTTTACTCGCATTTAAAAATGATTTAGTTGCTGTTGATTTAGCCGGTGACGAAATTGGCTTTCCTGGTGAGTTGTTTGTAGAGCACTTTAAACAAGTACGAAATGCTTATTTAGCTTCGACTATTCATGCTGGAGAGGCACTCGGTGCTCCAAGTATTTGGCAAGCAATTAATGAGCTAGGTGCAAGCCGAATAGGGCATGGCGTTAAAGCTATTGAAGATCCAAAACTAATGGATTACTTACGCGATAACCGTATTGGCATTGAGTCGTGCTTAACAAGTAATATTCAAACCAGTACAGTAAACGATTTAGCTAAGCACCCACTTAAACAGTTTTTAGATCACGGTATTTTAGCGTGTATTAATACTGATGACCCTGCGGTTGAAGGCATTGAAATTGAGTACGAATATACCGTTGCAGCACCTAAAGCTGGCTTATCTCAAGCTGATATGGAAAAAGCCCAAAAAAATGCATTAGAAATAGCATTTTTAAGCGATGGCGATAAAAAAGAACTTTCAGCAATCGTTAGCGCACGTTAATTTAAGAATATTAAAAATGCCGCTTTATATAAGCGGCATTTTTGTATTTGTAATGTCAGTTTAATTAACGCGTTTGGCAACTTATATAATTATCGTAAAGTGCTTTAAGTACGTCAGCTCGGCTGATCATGCCGATTACTTTAACACCCTCTACAACAGGGTAGTTTTTTGGTTTACCGGGCTGCATTTGCTCTGCAAGCTCAATAATATTGGTATCGCCGCTAACGGTCACTACCTTTGTTTGCATAAGTTGCGATACTTTAACCATCCCATCACAAAAATAACTGCTTTGCGTAAGTGGTTTTAATAGTTCTTGCTCAGATATAAATCCGACTAGGCATTTATCTTTATCAAATACTGGTGCGCCAAGTAGTTTAAATTTTTGTAGTTCTGCTATGGCTGTCGTCATTTCTGTATCTGGTGTGATATTTGGCAACTTGCGTTGCATAAAATCTTTTACTTTTGTATTTAGCATTTGGGTCTCTCCCGCTGATGTTCTATACAAAGTATGGTTTATAGATAGGGATTTAGGAAATTGTTTATGTTGATGAGATTGATAGGTTTTAACTATTAAGTATTTGTTGTTATATAAAATAAAAGCACCGATTAGGTGCCTTTATTCATAACTGAAAGTTAATTTCAATTATTTGATAAATGCGAATGCATCTGCGTACATGTTTTCACGAATTGCACCATGAGTAATAAAGTCATCACGGACAATACCTATCATGTCAAAACGACCGGCCATATAAATATCGTATGGTTCAAGTGATACAATATCTTGCATTACCGCTTTATGTACATAGCCAGTGTGACCTTGCCAATTAGCAGATGGATTTTCTACCACAGGGATAAACTCAAAGTTTTTGTGGCTATCGGCCCATGTTTGCATTTCTGTATGTGCGTATAAAGCTGACTCTTCTTTTACACCCCAGTAAAATAATACAGGACGGTCGCACTTAATTTCAGCTAAGTGATCAGCCATTGATTTTGCGTATGAAAAACCAGTGCCACCGGCAAGTAAAATAATAGGGCGCTCACATTGCAGGCGCAACTGTGAAATACCCAAGCCAGCTTCAATGTCTACTAACTGCCCAGTGGTATGGGCGTTTCGTAAATGTTCCAGCGATTGCATTGCATACGAATCGGCACCTGACGCGCCAATATGCAGTTCTATTGCATCGCACTGTGAAGGGCGACTAGCTATAGAAAAAGCACGTTTGTCTTTTTCGCCCAATACGAGTTGCATGTATTGGCCAGCTTCAAAGGTCACAGGTTGTTGTGGCTTTAAAATTACTTTGTGAACAAATTCTGTAAGTGGGCTGATAGCTACAACTTCAGCTTTTAATGTTTGCATTTTTTACCTTTTAGCAGCGCTTTAAACAGCAGATACGCAATCGAATGACTCGATTCTAGCATATCTGCAGGGTTATTTTATAGCCTGTTATGTACTTACATATAAACGCTTAAAGAATATTAAGGCTTTCCCAAATATCATCTACGCGGTCTTTGGTGTCTTTATCCATAACAATAGGCTCGCCCCATTCGCGGGTGGTTTCGCCAGGCCATTTATTGGTGGCATCCATTCCCATTTTTGAACCAAGGCCAGAGACTGGCGATGCAAAATCGAGATAATCAATAGGTGTGTTTTCTATTAATGTTGTATCGCGAGCAGGATCCATTCGGGTTGTTATAGCCCAAATAACATCTTCCCAATCACGGGCATTAATATCGTCATCGCACACAATTACAAACTTGGTATACATAAACTGACGTAAGAACGACCAAACTCCCATCATCACGCGCTTAGCATGGCCAGGATATTGTTTTTTCATTGTTACAATCGCCATACGGTACGAGCACCCTTCAGGCGGCAGATAAAAGTCGACGATTTCAGGAAATTGCTTTTGTAATATCGGCACAAACACTTCATTAAGTGCTACACCTAAAATTGCAGGCTCATCAGGCGGTCGGCCAGTAAATGTGCTGTGATAAATAGGATCTTTACGATGCGTTAAGTGAGTTACCGTCATTACTGGAAAGTCATCTACTTCATTATAGTAACCGGTATGGTCACCATAAGGGCCTTCTGGCGCCATTTCACCTGGCATAATGTAACCTTCAAGTACTATTTCTGCACTGGCAGGGACTTGCAAGTCATTGGAAATAGATTTTACAACTTCGGTTCTGCTACCACGTAATAAACCAGCAAATGCATATTCGCTTAATGTGTCGGGTACAGGCGTTACTGCACCCAATATAGTAGCTGGATCGGCACCTAGTGCTACCGAGACAGGGTAAGGCTGCCCAGGGTTTTCTTTACACCATTCTTGAAAATCAAGCGCGCCACCACGATGCGACAACCAACGCATAATTATTTTATTTTTGCCTAATAATTGCTGGCGATAAATACCTAAATTTTGGCGCTTTTTATAAGGCCCTTTAGTAACTGTAAGGCCCCAAGTAATTAATGGCGCTGCATCACCTGGCCAACAATGTTGAATAGGTAATTTAGTTAAGTCTACATCATCACCTTCTAAAACTACTTGTTGGCAAGGCGCTTTTTTAACTTCTTTTGCTGGCATATTAAGCACTTGCTTAAAAATAGGTATAGCGCCTAGTGCTTCTTTAATACCCTTTGGTGGATCAGGCTCTTTTAAAAAAGCGAGTAGTTTACCTACTTCGCGCAGCTCGCTAACGTCTGTTTGGCCCATGCCCATTGCTACGCGTTTTGGTGTACCAAATAAGTTGGTAAGCACCGGCATATCGTAGCCTTTTGGATTTTCGAATAATAACGCAGGACCTTTAGCACGCAATGTGCGATCAGATATTTCGGTCATTTCAAGATACGGGTCGATTTCTTGGGTGATACGTTTAAGTTCGCCTTTTTTTTCAAGCAAATCGATAAAATCACGTAGATCTTTATATTTCATTGTGGGCCGCTATTAAGCAAAAGAGTTGAAGTATTATACCCATTTCATGCAAGCCAAGTCATTACTTGCACTTAAAACTTAAAGCGCTCTACGGCACTTGTTAAGGAGTGTGCAAGTTGATTTACGTCTTCACTTTCGCTTGCTAGGGTTGTCGCGTTTTTGGCATTCAAGGTTGCTTGCTCTGTCACCTTGGCCATTATTTGTTGAATGTCGTTACTGTTAGTCAATTGCTCATGTGATGCATGAGCAATCTGCTCACTCATCTGATTAACAGACGACAATGTGCTTTTAATACGCTCTACGGCTTTATTTAGTTCAGTGCTGTTTTTAACACATTGCTTGGCTTGGTGTTGGCCATCGGTAATGTGTTCTTGAGTTGTTTTAGTGTGTTGTTGCAATGTTTGGATCATGGTGTTTATTTCGCTAGTCGAGGTCTGTGTACGTGCAGCTAATGATCGAACCTCATCAGCAACTACAGCAAACCCGCGTCCGTTTTCACCCGCTCGCGCTGCTTCAATTGCAGCATTGAGTGCCAATAAGTTGGTCTGCTC
The DNA here is from genome assembly GCF_002836155.1 of Pseudoalteromonas sp. GutCa3. Lineage (NCBI taxonomy): Bacteria > Pseudomonadati > Pseudomonadota > Gammaproteobacteria > Alteromonadales > Pseudoalteromonadaceae > Pseudoalteromonas > Pseudoalteromonas sp. GutCa3. The sequence goes on from NZ_PJBK01000100.1 coordinate 114,403, forward strand.
GGCAATGCTGCTAATTGTTTCAACAATGGCTTCAATAAGCTGAGTGTGTTGGGCTAGTTCCTCAGTGCTGCCTACTGCTTTATCAAGGCGCTGTAATAAAGTTTCTATACTTAGACTATTTTGATTAGCAATCTTGTTTACGTCATTGGCAAATTGCGATGCATTGGTTATTTCACTTGATGTTTTATCTGCTTGTTCATAAACCGCTTGTGAGTTGGTTAGCATATTTTGTGCAAGCGATGTTGCCTGCGCGCTTCGCTCCAACTGCTGTTGTGCAACAACCGTCATTTGCTGACCTTTTTCACTGGTTTTAATAGCGCTGCGGTCTAGTTCATGGGCGTCACTACTAATTGCGCCAATTAACTGGGTAAGGTCTTCACTGAGTTTATTTATGTTATTTAGCAAAGTACCAAATTCATCTTTACTGCGCGGATGGCTTCGCTTTGATAAATCACCTGAGGCGATTCGGGCTAAATCGCGGTTTACTTTTTTAAGCGGTTTTAGCATTGCGCGAGTTGTAAAAATAGAGATAGCGATAATCAATATAATTAAAACAAGCGTAATAATTACTACAGAACTAATCCCAGTATTTATGGCGGCCTTTGCATTAGTTTGTAATGCATTAAAGCGCTTATCAGCCAATTTATTAAGTTCAATAAGCTGACTTTCTGTTGTTATAAATTGCTGTTGAAAGTGTTCAAAATTTTGAGCCGCAGCAATAGTACTTTTGAGTACTTTATTTTGTTGGGCATAAATTCCTGTATTGTTGTTAAGTAACTCTCTTAATTGATTAAATTTAGCCGTTAAATTTTTAGCGTTAAACGCATTATTAAAAGGTAGCGCTTGTTGCTCTAAATAGGTGAAATTAGGTTGGATGTTATCTAGTAGAAATAGAGTATCTTGCTGATGACTATTTAAATCATTGATACTTGTAGTTTGAGTAATGCTTTTTATATTATTGCTTAAGTTAAACAATAAATCATCTATACGGGTCGCTGTTCCAAACATAGCATTAAGTAGCGCCTGCTGTTTTGCAGGCACTTCTAAAAGTTCTATATCAAGTAAGTTAGAACTTAAATTGTAAAGTTGCTCGTTAAACGTTGCTGATAATTCTATGGTGGAATTTTGCGCTAAAAACTTACTCTCTTTAGCGCTAAACATTGCGACACTTACTTTAGTCAGTTGCTCAAAGCCTTCGTTGGTACTGGCGAGTAAATTTTGCATTGTTATTTGTTGATTTAGTTGAGTGCTTAACGAATTGAGCATATCGCTAAATTGTTGTTGCTCAGCTTGCGACTGTTTTTTATTTTGTTGAAGTAAATCAAGGTTTGCTTGGCTGTAAGCTAAGGCGTTAAATTTGGTAATAGACAGTAGTGATAGCCTTAAATCTTTACTGAACTGTTGTACAGGAACCGCTAATTTTTCTGTTCGGGTATTGTTAACGCTAATTTTGTTTAATGACCAATAAAAAAACACACTACTTGTTAGCACCAATAAACCAATGGCTGTAAAAGCTAAAATTATTTTATGTTTGATCGCAATTGAACGCATAACTTCATCACAATAATGGGTCTTTAATTATTGTAGCATTGCTGTAATTTATTGGTTAGTTTTGTGTTAAACCTTGATGCACTGTCTTTTTTTACCAGCAATGATTAGCATGGCTTCATTTCCCTTACCCCAAAACAGTACCTCTTCACTTATATATTTATTCCCTGATGCACTTTTTTCGTGATTAAGTACATGCACTTTATTGTTAAAGATAAGTTCGGCTTCAGAATTATTAATGATATTGAGTTTTACGCTCTCATCATCGCATTGGTAAGCAGTACTGGTTTGTAAATCACTACATGCGGTTAAGCTTAGTAAAATAGCGATTAATGCTAAATATACTTTCATTTTTCCTCCCATCTTCTTTACAAGTTAGTTAAAACACAGGGCAAAATTTTAATCTAATGTAAGAATAACAAAGCAAAATTAACCGTTGGTGAAAGTAGCGCTTTACGTTATGTTTATAGCAATATTTTTTGAGCTCGGAAGCTTTATGGCAGGCACTAACCTTTTAACGTTATTAGACGATATAACCACTTTACTTGATGACATTGCGACAATGAGTAAGGTAGCAACAAAAAAAACAGCGGGTGTATTAGGCGATGACTTAGCGCTCAATGCACAGCAGGTTACAGGTGTTGCAGCAGAGCGTGAATTACCGGTTGTTTGGGCTGTGGCAAAGGGCTCATTTTTAAATAAAACGATACTCGTACCCGCCGCTTTATTAATAAGCGTATGGCTGCCTTGGTTAATAACACCTCTGTTAATGATGGGTGGTTTATTTTTATGTTTTGAGGGAGCTGAAAAAGTATTTGCTAAGTTTTTGCCTCATCACAATGAAGTGGTAGATGAGGATGAAAAATTAGACTTAGTCGGATACGAAAAGCAAAAAATAAAAGGCGCAATAAGAACCGACTTCATTCTTTCTGCCGAAATTATTGTTATTACTTTAGGCACAGTGGCTGGTGCTACATTGCTTAACCAAGCTTTAGTGCTTTGTGTTATCGCAATTATAATGACGATTGGCGTTTATGGCTTGGTGGCCGGTATTGTAAAATTGGATGATGCAGGGCTTTATCTACTTAACCAATCTAAAGTGTCAGCAAATAAATTTAAAGAGTTACTCGGAAAAGGCTTACTAGCTGCTGCACCTAGATTAATGCAGTTTTTAGCTTTTGCAGGCACCATTGCGATGTTTTTAGTAGGCGGTGGTATTTTAGTACATGGCGTTGAGTTACTACATCATACTCAGTTGGATGTAACAAGCTATGCTCAGTCTGTTGCTGGCGGCACAGGAGAAGTATTAGCGCCTCTCTTGTTTGATGGTTTGCTAGGTGTTATTGCCGGCTTAGTTGTTGTGCTTATACATGTAGGTTATACAAAGTTATTTAAAAAATAGCAGACACATTGAGTTATCATTTTCGTTACATTTTATAAGACTTTATATAAGACTTTATATATTATGACTTCTTGTTGTTAATACAGGGAATTATGATGAATTTTCTTTTAAGATGTAACTTGTTAGTACTTCTGTTATTTGTAAGCTTTTTTAGCTTCTCAAAGCAGCCCCAAATCCCCGTGGAGTACTTCAGTAAAAATAAAGAGTTTAATCACGCTACTATTTCTCCAGGCGGCGAGTATTTAGCGGTTATAAATAAAGTTGCAGGTAAAAATGCGCTTGTTATTTTTGATACTGAAAACTTTAAAATGCTTCATGCAGTTGCCTTTGAAGGAAATGCTCAAGTTGGTGATTATCATTGGGTTAATAATGAACGAGTTGTTGTTACTAAAGAGTATTTAAAAGGGTGGCAAGACCACCCTGAATATCATGGTGAGATATTTGGCGTAAATGCTAATGGAGCTAGAGGTAAATATCTAATTGGTTACCATGGTGAAATGCAAACAGGTACACGCCTTAAAAGGCAGACTCCTTTATACGGAACTTCATTTGTATTAGATCCCTTAGTTACTAACAAAAGAAAAATGTTAGTAGTTACCTATCCTTGGACCTCGAGTAATGAACCGCATACTATTGTCTATGAAGTAGATGTATATACGGGCAAAAGGAAGCAAGTTACTTTGTCTCCATCACGTATGGCTGAATTTTTAACTGATCATGATGGTAATGTTCGAGTTTCAGTATCTACAGATAATTATATAGATGCAAAAATACATACTAAGGCAAAAGATGGCGGTGACTGGGAGAAATTAAATTTAGGAGAGGTTAGTTATGGCGATATTAGACTAAAAGCTTTTGATAAGTCTGGTGACAACATTTATATGACTGCTTCTGTTGGTGGAGAGGCTGAAGGATTATATAAACTAAATTTAAATACTAAGGAAATTGAATTAGTTCATCAAGAACAATATGTATCTCCAAAAAGAGTGTGGGTTGATGAAGTTTCAAAAGAATTATTTGCAATAGAAAGTGAGTTAGGTTATCCAAACTATGCTTTTATAGATAAAGACTCTCATAAAAGTGTTCGTTTAAAGTCTTTGATAGAAGCATTGCAGGGCGACCAAGTGCAGTTAGTCAGTAGCACCTCTAATGGCGATATTAATGTTATTTACGCATCAAGTGATACCAACCCTGGTAAATATTACTTATACGATGGGGTACAAAATAAGCTAAGAATATTATTTTCAGCGCGTGGCTGGCTGAACGAAAATGAGCTTTCAAAGACAAAACCTATTCAATATAAAACTCGGGATGGTTTAACTATTTATGGGTATTTAACTGTTCCTAATGGTCTAGAAGATAAAAACTTACCTCTAGTTGTAATGCCTCATGGCGGTCCACATGGCCCTCGTGATTATTGGGGTTATGATTCTGAGGTACAGTTATTAGCAAGTAGGGGAATGGCTGTACTAAGAGTTAATTTTAGAGGTTCTGGTGGGTTTGGTCGAAACTTCGAAGAAGCAGGTTACCAAAAGTGGGGTTCTGATATTCAGTTTGATATTATTGATGGTGTTAAGTTTTTAATTTCTAATGGAACGGTAAACAAAAACAACATTTGTATAATGGGATCAAGCTTTGGTGCTTATTCAGCTTTGCAGAGCGCCATTTTAGAGCCAGACATGTTTAAGTGTGCAATTGGCACAGTTGGTATTTATGACCTACCGCTAATGTTTGAAGAAGGTGATATTTCAGGGCGTAGTACAGGACAAAACTATCTTGAAAACGTTTTAGGCACTGATGAAACGCTTTTGAAGGCATTTTCACCTAGCTATAATATAGATAAGCTTAAAGCAGCTGTGTTCATAGTTCACGCAGGTGAAGATGCACGAGCCCCTATTGAACAAGCCGAATCATTAATTGCTGCATTGAAAAAGGCTAACCATCCTTATAAGTACGTGTTATTGGAGGATGAGGGCCATGGTTTTTACAAAGAAGAGCACAGAACTGCTTACTACAAACAAGTAATTAATTTTTTAGATAAACATTTAGAGTTATAAAATATTAAAGCAGCAAGTAACATACTTGCTGCTTTATTCACAGTTAGCTATTTTACAAAGAGATTCCAATTCAAATTGTGCTTTAGTATTTTTTTGCTCAATGGCCTTTTTGTACCAATAAATAGCTTGCTGTTGATCCTGATCTATTCCCTGACCATCACGATACATTTGCGCTAAATTTAATTGCCCCCATTGAGAGCCCGCTTCAGCAGCTTGCTTAAAGCTATTAAATGCTTCAATAAACAAACCATCTTTAAAATAAATAATGCCTTGTTGATTGTTTTTATCGAGCTTTAAGCCTTTATATAGTGGCTTAGGTTTGGGAGGATGCATCACAAACCCACCATAAAGGATGTTGGCATAGGGGCGCAGCACGTCGTAAATAGCTTCGTCGTTGTAAAGGCGTGCTACTTCATCACGAGGGAGGGTGATTGTTTTAGTGGAGAAGTAATTGTCTTGAATTAGTTGGCTGGTACGCATTGCCAAGGTAATACTATTATTACGTTTATAGCTGTAGTTGCTTATCTGAAAGGTAATAAACTGCTTATCAAAACTTAAAACTTGAGCAATTCTTAAATTGGTTAGGGTCCAGGGTTCGTGTGTAAATTTGTCGGCGTGTACTAAGTAGGTGTCATATATTTTAGGTGTATTCAAATAGCTTTGCTTTTGAGTCTCGGTATCAAGGTGTTGTTGATAAAAAAAAGAAACAATCCAAAGCAATAAAAATACGCCAATAAAGTATTTAGGTAGGCTTAGTTTTTCTATTAACGGTAGTTGCGGTATTTTAACAGGTTCGCTTTTTCCGCATTGATAGCACTCGCGTTTATAGCTTAATTTTAAGGCAAGCATAGGTAAAATGCTAAATCGTAAATAGCGGCTTTTATTTACTAAATGGTAGGCGTCGCTTTGGCAGTGAGGGCAGCGTGTTATTTGTGCAAAATGTGGAAATGATTCACTCGTGTTGAAAAGTAACATAAAGCACGCTCCTTGTTTAATTACCTAAAGGTAAAACAAGAAGCGTGTTAGTTAAAGCTACAAACTGTAAGTAAGTATGTCTGTTATTACTTATTTTGAGCTTTAGGCTTGATAGTGGTTTTTGCATCGGCAGCCATTAGAGCAAATACAGCATATGCAGCGGTATTTTGACGAAGCTTAGCAGGTGTTACTTTATCAAGCGTATCGTCAGCTGTATGGTGGTAATCAAAGTAATCTGTTCCATCTTGAGCCAGTTCAAAAATAGGCGCTGACGTTGCTGCTTTAAGTGGAATTAGATCGGGGCCACCATTCGCTTGGTTTTTACCAATGTGCTCAATATTTAACGGCGCAAGTTCTTTTGCTATAGCGCGAACTACAGGAAGTGACTCTGCGCTTACGTTCGACTCAAAAGCATATACAACATCGGCGCCAAAATCAGACTCAGCGGCTGCAACAATATTGCTTAGCTCGTTTTTATGCTCTGCAAAATAAGCTTTTGCACCCCAAAGACCTAGCTCTTCAGCTGCAAAAAGCACCACACGAATACTGCGCTTAGGACGTTTTACATCGCTAATATGTTTAGCGGCTGCCATTGTTAGTGCAACGCCTGCGCCGTCATCTAATGCGCCAGTCCCTAAGTCCCAAGAATCTAAATGCCCGCCAATTAATACATATTGCTCAGGGTTTTCGGTACCATTAAATTGGCCAATAACGTTATAACCAGTGCCTTCACCAAGGCTTTCGGTTTGCACATTAATATTTACCGATACGTCTTTATTTAAAGCGACTAAGCGTGCTATTTGATCTGCATCTGGGTTAGCAATTGTTACGTTAGGTATTTTTGTAACACCTTCTTTATAGTAACTACCACCGGTGTGTGCAAAGCGATGATGACCGGTACTAACAGAGCGCATCATGTAGGCAACAGCGCCTTTTTTAGACGCTTCTATAGCGCCTGTACCTCGTGCTTTTACAGCAGGTCCGTAACCATTCCCGTCTATGTCGCGGTTCATGCGGTAATTAATATATGCAATTTTACCTTTTAAACTGTTCGCCGGTGCGGCTTTTAATTCATCAAGTGTTTCGAATAATACAACCGGCGCTGTAATCCCATCTTTTGGCGTGCTTATACTGTTACCTAATGCAGTTAAGTGCAGTGGTTGCTCGCTTGGTGTTAGTATTTTTCCGCTTTCGCTATAACGGCGCCATTCAGGAAATGTCGCTTCTTCAAGCCATACTTTATCAAAACCAAGCTCATTAAATTTAGCTTTAGCCCATGCCACGGCTTTTTTATCGTTTTTAGTGCCGGGTAAGCGAGGGCCTACTTCAGTTGTTAATGACTCTAGTAATTTATAACTTAAATCACTATTTAGTGCAGAGGTGCGCACTTCGTCTACTTGTTGTAATTGCTTTTGGGTAAATTCGGCGCTGTTAGCGTTTGCAGCCATACTGCTAGTAAGCAGCAGTGCGGTAATTAATTTTTTCATTTTGGTAGGCCTTTTTAATAATTAGCGCTATTAGAGCATGTAACAAACATGATAAAAAATAGATGAGATGAATAGGCTTTGTAATAGGTTTAATGCTGTTAGGTATAAACGTTTAGATATAAAAAAAGCCCGCGTAAATGTACGCGGGCTATATTTTAACACTGTTATTTAAGGCATTTATTTAAAAGCTAAATTGCGCTGCTAAACGAAGATTTGTACCCTCGCCAACAGTTACATTACTCGTGCTGCCACCACCTAAGTAGCTGTTATAAAATAAGTTTTCGATGTTAAGGCGTAAGTTAATATCGGTATTGCTTAAGTTAAACTTATAAGTGGCGCCTACATCAACACGTGTATATGCATCTTTAGTAATTGTATTATCGCTATCTGCAAAGCGCTCGCCTTCGTAAAAAGCACCAGCATTAAGTGCAATGGCGTCGTTTAATTCATAACGCGTCCAAAGTGATGCCGACCATTTTGGTGCATCGGTAGGGCGTTTACCTTCCAATACTTCATCGCGTTCAAAGTTAGCATCTAGATACATAGTTGATGCCATAACAAATAAGCGGTCAGTAGCGGCACCTTGTGCGCTTACTTCAACACCTTTGTGGCGTTGTTCACCCATTTGGTTTGTTTCACTTGTGAATGAGCCAATAGGCGTCTCAAGTTGTTCGCTAACAAGAGTACCTTCTTTGCTAATATCAAAAATAGCACTGGTAAGCATTAGGCGGTCATCAAATAACTGCCATTTAATACCAATCTCTCTTTGCTTAGATGTAACAGCATCTAATTTCATGCCGTTATTTACATCTGTTTCATCAATCAGTGTTTCACTACCTTGAGGCTCAAAACCTTCTGAGTAACTAGCGTATATAGTTGCAGAAGCATTTGGGTGATAAAGCACACCTACTTTTGGTACAAATGATTCGTTATCATTTCCTGTGCTATTTTGTTTGTCGTAACGACCACCCAATGATAGTTGCCACTCAGGCGAGAACGAAATTAAGTCTTGAACGTAAATTCCGTAGTAGTCGTATTCAGTTTCGCTTACTGTATCATCTGTTTTATAGCTTACTGATGGACGAGATGGTTCTGCTTGTCCTGCAGAAAAATCAAAAGAGTCGGCAGAGGTACGACGTTGCCCGTAGTAATAATCAAGCGAGTTAGCGCCTACTAATAACTGGTGTTGAATGCCCGCAGTTTCAAACTCACCAATAAAATCAATAAATGCAGTTTTAAATTGCCAATCATCAAAGCGATCGTAAGGGCGAGATTCATAGCTGTCACCTTCAGCAAAGCCATTAGGCATGCGAGGTGCTGACTCAAAGCGTTGGCGTTCAAACGTTTGTTCGTTGTAACCAAGTTTTACTTGCCAGTTATCGGTTAAAAATACCTCTAGGTCTACACCTAGGTTTTCTACGGTAATATCGGTGAACGCCCAAGACATATCACGGATTGTTTTATCGCTACCAATTACATTGGCATTATCGTCTATCCATGCGCCAGTATCTAAACCTGCTTCGTCATCTGTGCGGTCGTAATGCACACGTACTAATGCGTTATCGCTAATATCGTAATCTACAACTAATGCACCTAAAAAGCGGTCGCGTTCACGATTTTCACCATTTTGGTATTCACGCCAGTAGTCAACGTCTTGCTTTACTAAAATACCACGAGCACGTAAATCTTCCGATTCAGTTAATGCGCCTGCAGCATCTACCATAAAGCGAGTTGAACCATGCTGATCTACATCGGCACTGGCATTAAATAGTGTTTGTGCTGTAGGTTTTTTAGTTACCATGTTAACCAAGCCACCCGGGCCTGACTGACCATATAAAATGCTTGATGGACCTTTAATTACTTCAACTTGTTGCAAAATTTCGATGGGTTGTTGATAGTGTGACCAATGTTGATGCCCGTCGCGTAAATAACCCGTAGATGAGCTTAGCTCAAACCCACGTAAGTTAAATACCTCACGATTTCGTTGTTGTGAGCCTGCAGTTAAGCTTGCGTCATTTGTGAGTACTTCGCCAAGGGTAGTGGCAAGTTGCTCACTAATAATAGTGTCGGTTATTACGGTTACAGATTGTGCGGTTTCAAGTAATGAAGCTGATGTTCTCATTGCGCCATTAGCGTTATCTACTTTGTAATCGTTAAAGTAGCTACCTTTTACTTCTATACGCTCAAGGTCAGTAGTGTTTGCGTATGTGTTTGTTGTAATGCTTGCTAATAGTGCTATGTAAAGAGAATTCAGTTTCATTGTTTGCTTCCAGCAGTGATATGTAAAAAACAATCGCGATCTTAATGCAAACTACTATCATTTTCAACACCTTTTGTTAACGTACTTTATTATGTGTTTGTTAATGGTTGCTAATTACGAATTCTGCTATTATTAGCAGCATATTTAGTGGGGCTTTCCCCCACGTTATTTTTATTGCTATGGAACTTACTGTGACTTCAACTGCTTTTTCATCTTTGGCTTTACCAGCTGGACTCGTTGATAATTTATCAACACTTGGCTATGCCCACATGACACCCGTACAAGCGCAAAGTTTACCGCCTGTACTTGCTGGTAAAGACATCATTGCTCAGGCAAAAACCGGTTCAGGTAAAACTGCTGCGTTTAGCTTGGGTGTGTTAGCTAAATTAAACGTAAAACGCTTTCGTATTCAATCTTTAGTCTTGTGTCCTACTCGTGAGCTTGCCGAGCAGGTTGCGGTTGAAATGCGTAAATTAGCGCGCGGTATCCATAACATTAAAATATTAACGTTATGTGGCGGTGTATCAATTGGTCCACAAATAGGCTCGCTTGAACATGGCGCGCATATTATTGTTGGCACACCTGGGCGTGTTGATGACCATATTCGTAAAGGTACTTTACGTTTAGATGATGTTGAAACATTGGTACTTGATGAAGCCGATCAAATGCTTGATATGGGTTTTCAAGATACACTTGATGCAATTATTGAGCGTATCCCACAAAATCGTCAAACATTGTTATTTAGTGCAACATTCCCAAGAGCTATTGAAGCAATTGCTAAGCGTGTACTTAAAAATCCAGAAATGGTTAAAGTAGAAGAAGAGCAAGCCAAAAGCACAATTAAGCAGTACTTCTACAAAATGGATAATAATAAGCAGCGCTACCCAACGCTAAAATTATTATTACTTAAATTTACACCACAAAGCTGTGTTGTGTTTTGTAATACTAAAGTAGAAACACAACAAGTGTGTGACGATTTAGCTGATGAAGGCTTTAGTGCTGTTTCGCTACACGGTGATTTAGAACAGCGCGATCGTGAACGTACATTAATTCACTTTTCAAATAAAAGTGCTTCAATACTTGTTGCAACCGATGTTGCTGCACGTGGTTTAGATATTGACGACATGGATATGGTGATTAACTACCATTTAGCACATGACACGCAAACACATGTGCATCGTGTTGGTCGTACAGGTCGCGCTGGTAAAAAGGGCATTGCATGTTCTATTTACGGTGAAGCAGAAGCGTTTAAAATTGCTCAAATAGGCGAACATTACGAACGCGATATTACTCCAGAGCAAATGCCACCATTTAATTTATTAGACAAGCCGCCATACCGCCCTGAAATGGTTACTTTGATGATTGATTCAGGTAAAAAACAAAAAGTACGTGCAGGTGATATTTTAGGTGCTTTAACGGGTAAAGATGGGGTTGCAGGTCGTCAGGTGGGTAAAATTAACGTACTTGATAACGTAGCGTTTGTTGCTGTTGAGCGTAACTCATTAAAACCTGCGCTTCGTAAATTAACCGAAGGCAATATTAAAGGGCGTAAAATACGCGCACGCCGCCTTACTCGTTAATTTAAACTTCTAAATTAATAGATTAACGAGCAGCTACCTTTAGCTGCTCGTATTGTATTTTTATTTTTTTAAACTCAACTTCACAGCCATTTGGTTTATCTGGGTGCACTTGTAATGCAAGTTGTCTCCAGCGCTTTTGAACATTTTTAAGAGTGAAATTTTCAGGTAACTTCCATTCTAAAGCCAACGCTTTAAATTCATTTTCATTTAAAGCCTGTTGTGGTGATGTCGTTTTAAACTGACGCCAAAAGCTATTTAAAAGCTCATCAATCTGCTCTTCACTGGTATCGTAATTATGCCAATCTAAATAATAATCTCGCAAATTTTCGCTTGTTGTTACTAAACTATTATCTCCTTTTTCTAAAAGCTCGATATGCAGAGCTGAAATGAGTAAACTCTGAGGGCGTAATTGTGCCTGCAGTTGGTACAGTGCATTCATGATTAAAAAGTTACGTTTAAATAAATCACGTTCAGGACTTTTATCGAGAGTGGTCATAGCGCTGCGGTTTGTCAGTTCTGCTGCTAAAGTATGAACTTGCCAAACCTGCTTTGTTAGTATTAGCTCAAAAATCTCATCAATCAGTGGGTTAAGCATTGTTTAGGCCCTAGTAGTTGGTGTATCTTCAATAAAGATTACACTGATATAAGTAACGGTTTGAAGGATTAAAATTATGCTGGGCAAGTTAAAATGCCTCTTATTTACTATATGCTGTGTACTAATAGCTCCTAGCTATGCCCAAAATAATGATTCGTTATTTGAGCAATTCAAAAACGAAGTGCAGTGGGAACCTAAATTACAATTAGCAAACATGCTACTTGCTAATAAAAATGCCTCCAAAAAGGAGCGTGTCGCTGTTTATTCGGCATTGGGTAATACTGCGTTATCGGTTGATAATTTTAAAGACTCATTACATTACTTTAAATTACTCGAACAACATACTTCGGATACTTTCTTCCCTGATGAGCACTTTCGTGCAATTAAAATGCAAGGTGTTGTACTTTTTTATCAAGGCTTATTTCAAAAAGCGATTATTGAATATACCCGTACCCTAGCATTAGCAGAAAAGAATAAGCAATTACTAGAGCAGGCAAACTTATTAAATAATATTGGTTTGGCCTATTTTAATATGAATAAGCTAGGCGATACCCTAGAGTTTTATTTAAAAGCAAAAGCTATCTACGAGGCGTACGGCAGTGAGCAAGATAAAACCGATATACTACTTAATATAGCAGGCGTTTATATACGCTTATCACGCTACGATAGTGCGTTTGGTCTTTATCAAGATGTACTTAAGGTTTATCAACGATTAGATGATAAAAGCGGTATTGCGCAGGTATATAACAATATGGGTGTTGCCCATATGGAGAGTAATCAATTTGACTTAGCACTGCATTATTATCAGCTAGCGCTGCGCTATTATATTTCAGCTAATGATTACAATAAGTTATCTACACAATATACAAATTTAGCTAACACTAATTTAGTATTAAAAAAAGTGGATGAAGCGTACGAGCAAGCTAAATTAGGTGAGTACTATGCCCTTAAAATAGATAATCATAATTTAGAGCTTAATGCGCTACATGCGCTGGCTAAAATTCAGTTTGTTAAGGGTAACTTAGAAGAGGCGCAAATAAATTTAGATAGAGCAATTTTACTTGCTCATGAATATGGTAGTGAGCGAATAATTAGAGAGAGCTTGGGGGCCAAAGCACTTCTTGAAGCCAGTAAAGGCGATTATTCAAGCGCAATGGCTTTGCAACAAAAATATATTAGTGAGTTGCGAAAGCTCAGAAGTACGGCAATTATAAATGCACTAGCGGTACTTCAGCATCAATTTAAAGCAACGCAATTAAACCAAGAGATAGAAAAACTTAAACAAGATCGCCGTGTGCAAGAGCTAAAAATGTCGCAGCGTTCTCAGCTTACTTTATTCTCTTTTTTACTATTACTTTTAGTTGTCGTAACTGGTATTGCGCTTTATCGCCGTGGTGCAGAAAAACGCGCTAAGCAGCAGTTAACAGAACAAGTTACGCAACGTACTGCAGAATTGCAGGCAATTGCACAAGAGCTGAGAGAAGCCAACGATGTTAAAAGCCAGTTTTTGGCTAATATTAGTCACGAAATTCGCACTCCACTAACGGCTATTTTAGGGCAAACAGATGCTTTGATTAATGAATTATATGAGCCTGAGTCACTTAAAGATGAATTAAGAGTAATTCAGCGTCACAGTGACCATTTAAAAAGCTTAATAAATGATGTACTCGATTTAAGTAAAATTGAAGCCAATAGATTAGAGTTAAATATTTCGTGCTTTGATATTGTAGAGCTGGTAAATGATGTGCACGCAATGTTTATCACCCAAGCAAAAGCAAAAAATCTACATCTTATTTTAGACAATCAAGTGGGTAATGAGTTTTACACTAAGCTGGATTTAATACGCGTAAAGCAGATTCTTATAAACTTATGTGCAAATGCTATTAAGTTTACTCATTCTGGGCAGATCATTATTGCATTAAATAAGAGTGAGCAAGGACTAGTTATTATTGTAAAAGATACCGGTATCGGTATGAGCTCTAAACAGTTAAAGCTTATTTTTGAATGCTTTAGCCAAGCTGATAACAGTATTAGCCGTCGCTTTGGTGGTACAGGGTTAGGCCTTAGCTTATCGCAACAATTAGCTGCGATGATGGGTGGTTATATCAGCGTACAAAGCGAATATAAAAAGGGCAGTCAGTTTTCGTTCTTTTTACCGTGCGCAGAAGTAAATAAATCGCAAAGCCTGATTGAAACTCAAAGTTCTCCAAAGGTAAATAAGCAATTAGCAGGGCGTGTCGTACTTGCGGAGGATCATCCTGATAATCGTAGATTAATAAGTCGTTATTTACGCTCAATGGGACTCGAGGTTATTGCTGTTGAAAATGGTGAGCAAGCGGTAGAACAGTGCTTAAAAGAATATCCAGATTTGGTATTGCTCGATATTCAAATGCCAGTGATGGATGGGCGTTCTGCTTTTCAGCTATTAAAACAATGTGGTTTTGAGCGACCTATTTTTGCTTTAACAGCAAATGCTATGAGTCATGAAGTGGATGGTTATTTAGAGTTAGGGTTTACTGGTTACTTAGGTAAACCGATAGACAAAGAGTCATTTTATAAAGCGCTTTCTAGTCACCTACATAATGCAGAAGATCAGCCAATTACAAAGCAAAATGAAGTTGATATGAGCGATCTTGTGATTAGTTTCAAGCAGAGCTTTGCTTTGGAGAGTGAAACGATTACGCAGCATTTTATAAGCGAAGATTTAGATGCGCTACAAAAAGATAGCCATCGCATTTTAGGGGCTGCACAAATGTTTGGTTTGGATGAAATTGCGCAATCGGCTAAAAATTTAGACAGAGCACTTCTACGCAGAAGCCAAAAAAGCAGTGCAAATGACTTTAAAGCGCTCGTTGATACGCTGCAGGGTGTACTTAAAAAGTATAATGAAAGTTAAACTGTATTTAATCCAGACATAAAAAAAGCGCCTAAGGCGCTTTTTTATTCAATTAAAACGCTTTTATTGGCGTCTCATCGAATCAAAAAATTCATCATTGGTTTTGCTCATCGATAGTTTATCGATTAAGAATTCCATTGCATCAATTTCTGACATGTCATGAACAATTTTACGTAAAATCCAAAGCTTTTGAAGTTCATCTGGTTTTGTTAGTAATTCTTCACGACGAGTACCTGAGCGGTTAAAGTCGATAGCTGGGAATACACGTCTTTCCGCAATTTTACGGTTAAGGTGAAGTTCCATGTTACCAGTACCTTTAAACTCTTCGTAGATAACTTCATCCATTTTAGAGCCAGTATCGATAAGAGCTGTAGCTATGATTGTTAAGCTACCACCTTCCTCAACGTTACGTGCAGCACCAAAGAAGCGCTTAGGTTTATGTAATGCATTAGCGTCAACACCACCAGTAAGTACTTTACCTGATGAAGGAATAACGGTGTTATAAGCACGTGCTAAACGAGTGATTGAATCCAATAAGATAACAACATCTTTTTTATGTTCAACTAGGCGTTTTGCTTTTTCGATAACCATTTCGGCAACTTGTACGTGACGAGAAGCTGGTTCATCGAACGTTGATGCAATAACTTCACCTTTAACTAGGCGTTGCATCTCTGTTACTTCTTCCGGACGTTCATCAATAAGTAAAACCATTAATGTTACATCAGGATGGTTGTGCGTAATTGATTGTGCAATATTTTGAAGTAGCATTGTTTTACCCGCTTTTGGCGGAGCTACTAACAAACCACGTTGGCCGCGGCCAATAGGAGATGCTAAATCAAGTACACGGGCTGTAATATCTTCTTTACTGCCGTTACCACGTTCCATGCGAAAACGTTCGTTTGCATGTAATGGAGTAAGGTTTTCAAAAAGAATTTTAGTTCGAGAGTTTTCAGGTTTATCAAAGTTAACTTCATTTACTTTAAGTAAAGCAAAGTAACGTTCACCGTCTTTAGGTGGACGAATAAGACCTGAAATTGAATCGCCAGTACGCATGCTGAAACGGCGAATTTGGCTAGGTGAAACATAAATGTCATCTGGGCCAGCTAAGTAAGAGGCTTCTGATGATCTTAAGAAGCCGAAACCATCTTGTAAAATCTCTAATACACCGCCGCCGAAGATATTCTCTCCGCCTTTGGCATGGGATTTAAGAATGGCAAAAATGATATCTTGCTTTCTTAAGCGGGCTACGTTTTCGAGCCCCATGGACTCAGCTAAGTCTACAAGCTCTTTAATGGACTTGTCTTTTAATTCGCGTAAATGCATATTGGTGGGTTCTTTATTACAGTTGTCATACTCAAAATCGCTTTGATCGTTGAGTGAGGTTTGTTGAATATAACTAAGGATTAGTTGGCTTTATAAACTAGCAGTTCACTGGCAAAGCGTCCAGTCTTTATACAAAATAAATTTAAAAAAGGGCAAAAAGCCCTTTTTATTGTTCTAGCTTACAGTTAGATGTTGTTTTCTAAAAACTCAATAAGTTGAGTTTTTGAAAGAGCACCTACTTTCGTTGCAGCTACTTGACCATCTTTAAAAAGAAGTAAAGTAGGGATACCACGAATACCAAATTTTGGCGGTGTGCCAGCATTTTGGTCAATGTTTAATTTAGCAACAGTCACACGGCTGTCGTATTCATCAGCAACTTCGTGAAGAATAGGGGCGATCATTTTACAAGGTCCACACCATTCAGCCCAGAAATCTACTAGTACTGGTTTGTCAGATTGTAATACGTCAGCTTCAAAGCTATCGTCAGTAATTTGGATTATTTTCTCGCTCATTGCGCTCTCCGATTTAGTTAGGCGAAATATTTAGTGCGTATTTAAACACTCTTGTTTCTTATTGCAAGTTTAAACGTTATGCTTAAACGCTATGACTAAGACACATTTAACCGATAAAAAGTTTTCAGACTTTGCTATCGCACCGGAAGTGGTTGCCGGTTTAACCGAGAATGGGTTTGAATATTGCACACCTATTCAAGCAAAATGCCTACCTTTTATTTGTGATGGACGCGATATCGCGGGCCAAGCTCAAACAGGTACAGGCAAAACGTTGGCGTTTTTAACTGCCACGTGCCATCGGTTATTACAATCTAGCAAAGCACCTAGTAAACATCCAAGAGCCCTGATCATGGCCCCTACTCGGGAGCTTGCGATTCAGATACACAAAGATGCTAAAATTTTAGCGCCGCACTGTAATCTTAACTTAGGTTTAGTATATGGTGGCGAAGATTACGAAAAACAACGTGCACAACTAGAAAAAGGCGTTGATATTTTAATTGGTACTACAGGTCGTCTAATTGATCTGTATAAGCAAGGCTGTTACACCCTTAATGAAATTGAGGTAGTCGTGCTTGACGAAGCTGATCGTATGTTCGATTTAGGTTTTATCAAAGATATTCGCTATATGTTCGATCGTATGCCAGATACATCAAAGCGTTTAAACTTATTATTTTCTGCCACATTATCGTATCGCGTACAAGAATTAGCTTTTGAGCACATGACAAACCCAGAACATGTTCAAATTGAACCTGACGTTAAAACGGGTAAACGTATTCAAGAAGAGCTATTTCATCCTTCGCAAGAAGATAAAATTAAGCTGTTGTTAACCTTAATTGAAGAAGAATGGCCAGAGAAAGCAATCGTGTTTGCAAATACCAAGCACAGTTGTGAAACAGTATATGCTTGGCTTAAGTCAGACGGTCATCGTGTAGGTATGCTTACTGGTGATGTTAACCAGAAAAAACGCCAAACTATATTAGCGCAGTTTAGCAAAGGCGACTTAGACTTTTTGGTTGCGACTGATGTTGCAGCGCGTGGTCTTCATATTCCAGAAGTAAGTCATGTATTTAACTTTGATTTACCTGACGATTGTGAAGACTATGTTCACCGTATTGGTCGTACTGGCCGCGCTGGTGCATCAGGCCACGCAATTAGTTTTGCATGTGAGCAATATGCATATAACCTGCATGAAATTGAAGAATATATAGAGCACAGCATTCCTTTATCACATTATGATAAAACAGCATTGCTAGATGATTTAACTCAGCCTATTATTCAAAGAAAGCGCAACTATTCAACAGGTCCACGTAACCGTAGTAATAACAGCGGACGTCGCCCAAATAATAGTTACCAAAAAGGACGGTCGTAAACGACCGTTTGTATAAGTAGTAGTAACTAGAGGTTTTTGAACGGTGGGGCAACTTAAACCGCAAAAAAATGTGTACGCAGTTATTGATTTGGGCTCAAATAGCTTTCATATGCTTATAGCCAAATCAATTGCTGGCGGTCTACAAACAATTGGACGTGTTAAACGCAAAGTCCGATTAGCCGCAGGGCTTGATAAAGATAACGTATTGAGCACTGAAGCAATGCAGCGAGGCTGGGAATGCCTTGCCCTTTTTGCTGAGCGTCTACAAGATATCCCAGATAAAAACATCACCATAGTAGCAACAGCCACCTTACGGTTAGCAACTAACGCCGAAGTATTCAAAAATCATGCAGAAAAGATTCTTGGCCATAACATTAATGTTATTAGCGGAGAATTAGAAGCGCGCACAATTTATAAAGGTGTTGCTCATACTTCATCTTGTACTGGCAAACAGCTTGTTATTGACATTGGTGGTGCAAGTACCGAAGTTGTAATTGGTAAAGCATTTGATGCCTTACATTACAAAAGCCTCAATATGGGCTGTGTTACCTATCTTGAGCGCTACTTTAAAGATTGCCAATTAAGTAAGAGTAACTTTAACGCAGCCATAAAGGCAGCTCGTACAGTCATTGATGAAATTTCTCCAGAATATAAAACAGCGGGATGGCAAATTGCATCTGGTGCTTCTGGCACAGTGCAAGCAATTCAAGAAATTATGGTCGCTCAAAATCTTGACGATTTACTTACGCTTGAAAAGCTCAACACTATAAAAGAGCAAGCAATTGCATTTAGCACTATTGCAGCGCTAGACCTTCCTGGATTAAGTGAAGACCGTCGACTGGTATTTGTATCAGGACTTGCAATCTTAATCGCACTATTTGAATCTCTTGAAATAGAAAAAATGGGGTTGGCGGGTGGAGCACTGCGTGAAGGTGTTTTATATAGCATGGTTCCGGAGTTTCATAATAACGACATTCGTAAACGCACAGTTGATGGGTTTATGAGTCGTTATCACGTTGATCAAAAACAAGCGTGTCGAGTTTCAAGCTTGGCTATGCAGTTAGCGGTAAGTATTGATAAAGATTGGCCAATTGAAAGTTTAAATGGGTTACCACTATTAAAAGCGGTAGCGCAGCTTCATGAGATTGGATTACTAATAGAATATAAGCAGTACCATAAACACACTGCTTATATTTTGGAAAATACTGATATGCCTGGTTTTTCACAGTCAGAGCATAAATTAATAGTAGCGGTAGCGGATGCGCATCGTTCTGATTTTCCAAAAGGCTGTTTTAATTCACTCGGCGTAAATAGTCTATTAGCGCAATATATAGTGAGATTACTACGAATAGCAGTCATCTTATCAATGCGCAGACAAGATGACGTACTGCCTAAGTTTAAGTTAACTGCTAAAAATGAAGTGTTAGACCTTAAGTTTGAAAGTAACTGGTTAAAAGATCATCCATTAATGGCCAGCGAGCTACAACAAGAGTCTAAACAACAAGGTAAACTTGGGTGGAAGCTCATAGTAAACTAATTAAAAAGGCCCACCAGGGCCTTTTTAGTGTTTAAAGTAACCATTTCGATGCAAATATGTGCGAACAGCACATTATTTCAAGTTTTCTTCAAAAAAGGGTTGATCTGTTTTCGGATCTCCCTATAATGCGACCCCACTGAGACGGGAAACGCCAACGCATAGCGAGGCACGAACAACTCAGGGTGTTAAGTAAAACTTAGTTTG
>NZ_PJBK01000037.1:0-10423 GCF_002836155.1 Pseudoalteromonas sp. GutCa3
GTTGTACGTTTTATATTTAACTTATTGAAAATTAATAGCTTTTAAATGTTGGCATCTAAGTTGTAATAGTCTAAGTGTACTGAACGAAATCGTGATTCAAAGTGAAATACTTAATCGCACACACATAAATTTGAAGGATACATATTATGAAAAGCATTAATAAAACTTTAGCACTTATCGCTATTGCATCTTCTTCGGCCGCTTTTGCTGCAACAGATTTTGACACACTGGATGTAGACGGCAGTGGCACAATTAGCCAAGCAGAAGCATCAGTAGATGCAAAGCTAATGAGCATGTTTTCTGAGCTTGATACTGACCAAAATGGTGAGTTATCAAAAGAAGAATTTTCAGAAGCTTAATTAAAAAGTATTTATCCTGAGTTGCCAAAGACACCTAAGTAGGCAAGGGAGCTTACGAAAGAGGATAACAAGGAAGTGGAAAATTACGTTTTAAGTTAAACGAAGCAATTTTTTTGATAGAACATTGAAGGATTAAGTTATGAAACATTTAAATAAAGCATTAGCACTTATAGTACTAGCATCTTCTTCCGCTGCATTTGCAGCATCAGATTTTGACAGCCTTGATATCGATGGTAGCGGCACAATTAGCCCAAGCGAAGCGGCAGTCGATACAGATTTAATGGCTGAATTTATTGAGCTAGATACCGACGGTAGCGGCGAGCTTTCTAAAGAAGAATTCGCTAATTACTAATTACTAATTAATCTTTTCAGATTAAACATTTTTCACAGTCAGGGATCTTTGAAAAGGACTTCCCATATTACTAGGAATATTATTATGAAAACATTAAATACAACACTTGCAGTTATCGTTTTAGCATCTTCATCAGCAGCATATGCCGCAGTAGATTTTGCCTCTTTTGATGCAGATGGTAACGGTGCTATTACAATGGAAGAAGCAAAGGTTAACCCTCAGCTTGTAAAGATTTTTGATGATTTGGATACTGATGGTAATGGTGAAATCTCTAAAGAAGAGTTTTCAAAAGTACAGTAATCAATATTTAAGCATACTCCATTAAAGCCGCCTTAGTCAGCGGCTTTTTTGTGTATTAAATTAACTAATTAGAGTAACTAGTTAAAGGAATATAGCACTTACTTGGAATAGTTTTTCTACAACGGTAATGTGTTTTTTGTCGATTAAAAACATGATGACATGATCGCCCGACATAATAATTGTATCATCGTGAGCTATCAACACATCGTCATTACGTACTATTGCCCCAATGGTTGTACCTGCAGGAAGTTTTATGTCGGCAATCGCGCGCCCAACAACTTTAGATGTGTTTTCATCACCATGAGCAACCGCTTCAATGGCTTCTGCTGCGCCTTTACGCAGTGAATACACGTTAACAATATCACCACGGCGTACGTGCGTTAATAACGCTGATATAGTTGCTTGTTGTGGCGATATGGCAATATCTATTTCGCCGCCTTGTACCAAATCAACGTAAGCTCCACGTTGAATAAGTACCATGGTTTTTTGTGCGCCCATACGTTTTGCAAGCATGGCCGACATAATGTTTGCTTCATCGTCGTTGGTTACGGCAATAAATACATCGACTTGTTCAATATGCTCTTCTGAGAGCAGTTCTTGATCAGATGCGTCACCACAAAAAACGACCGTGTTATCGAGCATTTCTGAGAGTTGCTCGGCACGTTCTTTACTGCGTTCAATTAGTTTAACGGTGTGGTTTTTTTCAAGTGAGCGGGCAAGGCCTGCCCCAATGTTACCGCCACCAGCTATCATAATTTTTTTGTACGAACGCTCAAGTTTTTGTAGCTCGTTCATTACTGCGCGTATATGTTTTGTAGCGGCAATAAAGAATACTTCGTCATCGGCTTCAATAACGGTGGTACCCAATGGTTTGATTGCTTTACCTTGACGATAAATAGCGGCAACACGAGTTTCTACATTAGGAATATGTTCTTTAAGTGCAGATAACGCATAACCTACTAATAAACCCCCATAGTAAGCTTTTACGGCTACTAACGAGAGCATGCCATCAGCAAACTGCAATACTTGCAGAGCACCAGGGTAGTCAATTAAACGGCGAATATACTTAGTGACCAGAGCTTCGGGAGCAATGTAATGATCGATTGGTAAATCATCGTTTTGAAATAGTTTTTCGCGGTATTTTAAATATTGCTCCGAGCGAATGCGGGCAATTTTAGTGGGCGTTTTAAAAATACTGTACGCCACTTGGCATGCAACCATGTTCACTTCATCTGAACTGGTTACCGCTATAATCATATCGGCATCTTCAGCGCCTGCACGGCGTAATACATCAGGGTGCGCGCTGTGGCCCATAACCCCTTGTAAGTCGTACTTATCTTGAAGTTCACGTAATCGGTTACCGTCTATATCAACAACGGTAATTTCGTTTTGTTCGCCAACTAAGTTTTCAGCAAGCGTAGCACCAACTTGCCCGGCACCGAGTATAATTATTTTCATTATTTACCCGTGGTATTGATCATAATTTAATTAAAAAAATAGCCATTTAATGTTTCATAAATGGCTAACTATTTAGTGTACGGCTATTAGGCTTTTTTAACTAGCTTAGCGTAATAAAATCCATCACTTTCACCGGGCAGTAACTGCAAACCTGGAGTTGTTACGGTATCATTTTCGTGTAGAGGTATATGTTCTACATCATCGTTATTAGCTAAAAACTTAGCAACTTGCTGTTGGTTTTCTTGTGGAAGAACCGAACACGTAGCATATACCAATGTGCCACCTGGTTTTAACAGTGGCCAAATGCTATCAAGAATATCGTTTTGTAACTTAGATAAGTCTTCGATATCTGATGCGCGACGTAACCATTTTATATCAGGGTGACGGCGAATTACGCCAGTGGCTGAACAAGGCACATCAAGCAAAATGCGATCAAATAATTTTTCGTCCCACCAAGTATGTGGTTGTGATGCGTCGCCACATTGTAGGTCTGCACCTAAGCCAATACGAGTTAAGTTTTGCTTAACGCGTTCAAGGCGAGTTGAGTCGCTATCAAGTGCAAGTACATCAGCATCAGCAAGCTCTAATATATGACACGTTTTTCCGCCAGGTGCTGCACAGGCATCTAAAATATAGTCATCTGCTTTAGGTTCTAAAAAGCGGGCTGCCAACTGTGCTGCAGCATCTTGTACTGAACATGCACCTGTATCAAACTCAGGCAACGAAAATACATCACGTGGTTTGGCAAGCTTAATCCCATCAATAAAGTCAGGGTTTAAGGTGTGTTCAATATCGTTAGCGCTGAGCATTTCGCTGTATTCTTGCGTGCTAAATTGTGCTTGGTTTACACGAAGCCACATTGGCGCTTGTTGCTGGTTTTCTTCAAGTAGTGCTTCCCAGCTATCTGGGTAGGCTGTTTGCACCTGTTTAATAAACCAATTTGGATGGTTGTATAAACATACCGGAATAAGCTTCGCTTTTTCTTCAAGCTCTGCTTGTTGGCGCTGAAAACTACGTAAAATGGCGTTTATCAGCCCTTTTAATCCTAAAGCGCGTAGTTGAGCCAGTGCGTTTACAGTTTCTGAAATTGCAGCATGTGGTGGTACGCGCATATGCTGCAGTTGATAAATACCTACATATAATAAAAACTGAAATATTCTACGTTTACCTTTTAATGGCTGCTCTACTAAGTGTTGGCAGTAATTTTCAAGGCTCGGTAAGTAGCGTAAAACGCCATAACAAATTTGCTGTAGCAACGCTTTATCTTTAGGCGGCAAGCCTTGGCTTGCAAATGGAAGTTCTTGATTAAGCGATGCGCCTTTATCAACTACGTTATATAAAGTTTCAGCGGCCAGCGCTCGTACGTTTGGAACATTACTCATTGTTTTCGCCTAATATTGTGCCAGGGGTAACCCAGTCACTACGACCATTTAAAAAGTCGTTAATTGCCATTGGTTTTTTACCTTGCGGCTGTAATTGCGTAATACATAAAGCGTGTTCGCCACACGCCACTACTACGCCATTCTTATCGCTTGATAAAATTTGCCCAGGATCACCTGATTGCAGCACAACCTGCGCTTGATAAATTTTTACTGTTTGCCCACCCATTTGGGTAAAGCACACTGGCCATGGATTAAAAGAGCGAATGTTTCGCTCAATTTGCAGTGCACTCATTGACCAATCGATATTAGCTTCCTCTTTAGAAAGCTTTTTAGCGTAGTTAGCAAGTTCATCATTTTGAGGTTCAGGGGTGAGCTCGCCATTCGCTAATTTATTAATGGTTTCAATTAACGCGTCTGGACCTAGCTCAGCAAGCTTTGTATATAAACTAGCGCTAGTTTCTGTCGTGCTAATAGGGCAGCGACTTATATGTAGCATATCGCCGGTATCTAGCCCTTCATCCATTTGCATTATTGTTACGCCGGTTTGTTCATCACCTGCCCAAATTGCGCGTTGAATCGGTGCAGCGCCGCGCCAGCGCGGTAATATAGAACCATGCACATTTAAACAACCCAAACGTGGGGCTTCTAATATAGCTTTAGGTAAGATTAAGCCATACGCTACAACAATCATAATGTCGGCATTTAAGCTTGTTAGTTCTGCTAGTGCTTCATCATTTTTTAATGACTGTGGCTGAAAAACAGGTAAGTTGTGCTCAAGCGCTAGCTCTTTCACTTCACTGGCTTTTAATTTTTTACCACGACCTGCAGGGCGATCTGGCTGGCTATATACACCCACTATTTGGTGTTCGCTTTGTATCAGCGCTTGTAAATGACGTGCTGCAAAGTCCGGCGTTCCGGCAAATATAATGCGTAATGGTTGAGTCACTGAGTTTTCCTAAGGTACTTATTACTAATCTGCAAATTTAGCTTCTTTTTCAAGCTTTTTACGAATACGTTGGCGCTTTAATGGAGATAAGTAATCAATGAACAGCTTACCTTGTAGGTGATCTAGTTCGTGTTGAATACAAATAGCCAGTAATTCATCTGCATCTAGTACAAACTCTTCACCGTTTTCGTTAAGTGCAGCGACTGTTACTGTTTCAGCGCGGTCTACTTTTGCATACGAGTTAGGTACTGATAAACAGCCTTCTTCGCTAACGGTAGAGCCGTCTTTTTTAATGATTTGTGGATTAATTAATACCAGTGGCTCGTCGCGCTCTTCTGATACATCAATAACAACGATTCGTTGATGAATATCTACTTGCGTGGCCGCAAGTCCAATGCCATTTTCATCGTACATTGTCTCTAGCATGTCTTTTACAATTTGGCGTACTGTGTCGTCAACTTGTGCAACATCTTTTGCTATAGTACGTAAACGTTCATCTGGAAATCTTAAAACTTCTAACCTAGCCATAGTTACCTTTTTCACTTGTGCTTAATTTAGGGTATTGTATGCTCTTATTTTAGCCATTCGCGTTCACCTTTAACAGGTTTTGGGCAATAATAATGAAAAAACAATACAAGGAAGCTCAATGAAATCTCCATTACTTGCAATCATGCTTACGTTAAGTGCTGCGTTTCCCGCAATTGCTGACGTGCTTAAAATAAAAAAAGATGCACCAAAACAGTATGTTGTAAAAAAAGGCGATACACTTTGGGATATTTCTGGCATCTATTTAGATGAGCCTTGGCTATGGCCTGAACTTTGGCAAATGAATCCACAAATTGACAACCCGCACCTAATTTACCCCGGTGATGCATTAGCGCTGATATACGATGCAGATGGAAACCCACGTTTAGTGATTAATAAAGGATATAGAAAGCTATCTCCTCAGGGTCGTATTACACCAAAAGGGCGTAATGCTATTACTACTTTGCCGCTTGAAATGATCAAACCGTATATCAGTTACGAGCAAGCAATGAATAGTGACGATATTAAAGGCAAACCTTATATTTTAGGTGCTAACGAAAATACTAAAACACAAACGTTAGGCCATATTTTATATGTTAAAGGCGACTTACAAGTACATAAGGCATATGCCATTTACCATAAAGGTGATCCTTACACTGATTTAACCGGTGAAGTGTTAGCAACGCGTGCATCTTACGTGGGTATCGCACGTGCGTTTAGAGCGGGTGATGAACACAATGGTGTGCCTTCGTCATTACGTGTTGAGTCTGTTAAACGAGAAATTCAGCAAGGCGATTTTTTAATGCCGGCAATGGAAGGTCAAATGCTTCCTGCGTACTTTAATATTCACCGTCCTTCTGAGCCCGTAACAGGGAATATTATTGCTTCCCCACGACAAGTTAGAGAATTCAGCACAATGGATGTTGTAGTGCTAAACTTAGGCAGTGAACAAAACATAGAAGCGGGTCATGTATTAGATCTAGAACGTCAATCGCCAACGGTTATTGATGGTCCTCGTGGCCCTCGTTACCCAGAAGATTCTAGTAAATACGAGAAGCTTTTATCTGATGTGAGCCAATTATTTGGTGATGAGTCTGACGAAGAGAGCACAACGTGGACTATGCCTAAAGAAAAAGTTGGCGAGCTAATTGTCTTTAAAGTGTATGACAAAATAAGTTATGCATTAATAACTAAAAACCAGCACCCAATTCGCATTGGAGATATTGCAGTTATTCATTAAGAAGTAGCGAGTCGGTGCTCTAGGAGAGAGCATGGATCAGTCATCTGGCAAGCTAGCCCACTGGCTTGCCTTTTATATGTGTAAAGGGTTGGGTATCAAAACCCTTTTAGCACTATCTACAAATTATTCCCTTGGGTCGTTATTCGACTTACCTCATGACAAGCTTTTACAGCTTGGATTAACCGCTAATCAGGCGAGTAATTTACTCAACACCAATTGGCAACAAGTCAGCCATTATGAGCAACTAATTACGCTGCACAACATTACGGTTGTCTGTATTTTTGATGCGCTTTATCCAGAAGATCTCCGACAGATTGCCAGTGCGCCTTTATTACTATTTTGTAGGGGAGATGTCTCGTTATTATCTACTCCACAAATTGCAATTGTAGGGAGTCGTAATGCCACACCTACCGGGCTTGAAATAGCATCAGAATTTGCATACGAGTTAACTTTAGCGGGTATTACAGTTACCTCAGGTATGGCACGGGGAATAGATGGAGCAGCACATAAGGGCTCTCTTGCTGGTACGGGTAAAACCATAGCGGTGCTTGGTACTGGGGTTGATATTTACTACCCTAAACGCCATAAACTATTAACAGACCAAGTTTTAGAAAGCGGCCTGTTGGTGAGTGAGTTTTTACCAGGGGCAGCTGCTCATGCGCATAACTTTCCGCGCCGAAATCGTATTATTTCTGGGTTATCGTTGGGAGTGCTTATTGTTGAGGCTGAAATTAAAAGCGGTTCGTTAATTACAGTACGTTATGCGCTTGAACAAAATAAAGAGGTATTTGCAGTACCGGGTTCTATTAAAAACCCGTTAGCGCAGGCAAGTCACTTTTTAATAAAGCAAGGTGCTAAGCTGGTAGAAAACGTGGCTGACATTCTTGATGAGGTGAGTTTTACTTACGACAATAATGTATGTAACAAAGAGCAGCCTATTCAGGCAAATTCTCAATGCGAGGTTTTAAATAGTATTGGCTTTGAAGTCACCAGCGTAGACGACATTGTACGTCGTGCGCAGTGGCCAATAGACAAAGTGCTCGCTAGGTTGCTCGATTTAGAATTAGACGATCAGATTGAGCGAGTGTTAGATGGTTATATTAAGTTGAGCGCAGGAAGGTAATATGTTTGATATTCTTTTATATCTTTTTGAAAATTACATTCATAGCGAAGCGGATATATTTGCAGAGCAAAATGAATTAACCGATGAGCTACTGCGCGCGGGCTTTAATAAGCCTGAGATATTTAAAGCTCTCGATTGGTTAGAGCAACTCGCCGATTTACAACACAGCGATGAGTCTCCTTATCTTATTACTAACCCTAAAGATGCTGTGCGTATATTTACCGATAGTGAATGCCAAAGGCTCAGTGCTGAGTGTCGTGGCTTTTTAATGTTTATTGAGCAAATAGGCGTAATTAACAATGTAACTCGTGAGATGGTAATGGACTGTTTAGCCTCACTAGATAAACCAACCATAAGCCTAGAAGATTTAAAATGGATTGTACTTATGATTTTGTTTAATGTTCCTGGCTCTGAAGAGGCATATGAGCAAATGGAAGATTTGATTTTTGATGAACCCAGCGAACTTCTTCATTAGAGATAATTATCTTAATTGTACTCAAATTACTTAAACGGATAAGCACGGCATTGCTTGTATCTTTAAGTGGTTTGGGTATATTAGGCGAAAATTCACCAACCTATTAGGATCACCATGAGTAAAATCGACCATTCGCTTTTCTCGGCGAACAAGCACGCCCTCGAAAAAGAATACGAGATATGCCCACAGTGTGGTTCAGAGTTAGTGATCCGCAATAGTAAATCAGGCCCTTTTTTAGGATGCGCAAGTTATCCCAAATGCGACTTTATTAGGCCGCTGGCACATCACGACAGTAATGAAATTAAAGTTCTTGAAGATTCAGCATGCCCGCAGTGCAGCAAACCGCTGGTGGTTAAAAATGGCCGCTACGGTATGTTTATTGGGTGTACGGGATATCCGCAGTGCCATTACATTGCTAACGAAAATGAAGAAAAACAAAGCGAAGACACTTTGCCAAGTTGCCCTAAATGCAAAAAAGGTCATTTAGTCGCGCGCAGTAATAAATTTGGTAAAGTATTTTATTCTTGTGATTGCTATCCAAGTTGTAAATACACACTTAATAATAAACCGGTTGAACACCCGTGTCCTGAATGTAACTGGCCTATCGTCATAGAGAGAAATATGGCAAACGGCACATTATTGCAATGCCCACAAAAAAGCTGCATGCATAAGCTCACCCCAACTGAATAACGTTTAATTATATCTGGAGACTACTTTGTCAGACCTTTCAAATACGCCCACTGCAATAACATGCTTAACGCAAGGCGAAGTTATTTTATACCCAACAGAAGCTGTATATGGTTTAGGTTGTGATCCAGATAATCAACAAGCCGTTGAGGCACTATTAGCTATTAAGCAGCGCCCGGTTGAAAAAGGACTTATTTTAATTGCTGATAACTACGGACAATTATTAAAATACGTAGATGATGCAAAAATACCAATGGATAAACGAGCTGATATTTTTTCGAGTTGGCCTGCTGCAATTACATGGGTTATGCCTGCATCTAAAAATACGCCTAAATGGCTCACAGGGCAGTTTGATACCATTGCAGTAAGAGTAACAAACCATCCAACAGTAAAACGTTTGTGCCAAGAGTTTGGTAAGCCACTAGTATCAACTAGTGCAAACTTAACCGGTCAAGAAACGGTAATTAGTATTGAGCAAGCTAAAGCGCAATTTGCAGAACAAGTTGGCTTTTACGTTGATGAGGCGTTAGGTGGTAATACTCAACCAAGCACAATAAAAGATGCCATGACTGGAAAAATATTTAGAGGTTAATATGCAAAGTGAATTATTAGATCAAGTAAAAGCATACTTTATGGCTTTGCAAGACACTATTTGCAAAGGTTTGGAGGCTGCAGATGGCAGTGCTAAATTTATAGAAGATAACTGGCAGCGAGCAGAAGGCGGTGGTGGTCGTACACGTGTAACCACAAATGGCGCTGTAATAGAGCAAGGCGGAGTTAATTACTCACACGTATTTGGCGCTTCAATGCCAGGCTCTGCAACAGCACACAGGCCAGAGCTTGCAGGGCGCAGCTTTCATGCGTGTGGTGTGTCGTTAGTTATTCATCCTAAAAACCCTCATGTACCAACAAGTCATGCCAATGTGCGCTTTTTTATAGCCGAAAAAGAAGGCGAAGAGCCAATATGGTGGTTTGGTGGCGGGTTTGATCTCACTCCTTTTTACCCAGTATTAGAAGACGTACAGCATTGGCATCAAGTTGCTCACGACATTTGTGCGCCATTTGGTAGTGAAGTTTATCCAAAATACAAAACATGGTGCGACGAGTACTTTTATTTAAAGCACAGAGATGAGACTCGCGGAGTAGGCGGTTTGTTTTTTGACGATTTAAACGAACTTGGTTTTGAAAAGAGTTTTGCGTTTATGCAATCGGTGGGTAATGGCTTTTTAGATGCCTATTTACCTATTATTGAACGTCGCAAAAATGACGAATACACAGAACAACAACGTGATTTTCAGCTTTATCGTCGCGGACGCTATGTTGAGTTTAATTTAGTATGGGATAGAGGCACTTTATTTGGATTACAAAGTGGCGGGCGCACAGAGTCCATATTAATGTCTATGCCACCACTTGCACGCTGGGAATATAACTATAAACCAGAGCCAAGTAGCCCAGAAGGTAACCTATATCAGTATTACTTACGCCCGCAAGAGTGGCTAACTAGTAAACCAAGTGAGTTGATAGCCAGAGAGTGGCAATTATAACAATTACACAGTAATCAAAAAGGCGCTAATTA
>NZ_PJBK01000038.1:0-10123 GCF_002836155.1 Pseudoalteromonas sp. GutCa3
TTAAAAAGTGGCTTTGTGTTTAAAGAGCTTAATAACCTGATAGCAGGTTGAGTAATAAAATTACTCTGCGTCAGCTTCTTTATATTTAGCAGCAGTTTCTGTAATTAACGGCTGTAATTCACCGCGTTGAAACATTTCGATAATAATGTCACAACCACCAACTAACTCGCCATCTACCCAAAGTTGTGGGAATGTTGGCCAATTTGCGTATGCTGGAAGCTCAGCACGAATGTCTGGGTTAAGTAAAATATCAACGTATGCAAATGGTTCACCACATGACATTAACGCTTGCGATGCTTGTGAAGAAAAACCACAATTAGGTAATTTTGGTGACCCTTTCATGAAAAGGATTATTGGGTTTTCTGAAATTTGCTGTTTAATTTTATCAATGGTTTCCATCTACAACCTCAAAGTAACGATAGCTAAATATATTTAGGTCTTGAAAATAACTCATCGTGACCACAAATATATAACTTAATATGGGCAAATAAAGCCGCAATTGAAATAGTCTTTCGCAATAGCATTGCTGTTTGCTTAAACTTGAGTAAAATACTCAACAATTATAGTAACACTATATTACCGCTTGGTATAGGTAACTGCTCTGTTTCAACAGGCATTACGTATTACCAAATGGACTATCAACCAAAGAAGATGGAGATAAAAAAATGGCATTTGAACTACCGTCACTACCATATGCAATCGACGCACTTGAGCCACATATTTCAAAAGAAACACTAGAGTTTCACCATGGCAAACACCACAACACTTACGTGGTTAAGCTTAATGGTTTAATCCCTGGTACTGAGTTTGAAAACAAATCTCTAGAAGAGATCGTATGTTCATCAGAAGGCGGCGTATTTAACAACGCAGCACAAATCTGGAACCATACTTTTTACTGGAACAGCTTATCTCCAAACGGCGGCGGCGAGCCTACTGGCGCAGTTGCTGATGCAATCAACGCCAAATGGGGTTCTTTTGATGCGTTTAAAGATGCATTAAATGACAAAGCAGTAAATAACTTTGGTTCAAGCTGGACGTGGTTAGTTAAGCTTGCTGATGGTTCACTAGACATCGTTAATACATCTAACGCTGCTACACCATTAACTGATGATGGCGTTACTCCAATCCTTACAGTGGATTTATGGGAACACGCTTACTACATTGATTACCGTAACGTTCGTCCAGATTACCTTAAAGGTTTTTGGTCGCTTGTTAACTGGGAATTCGCGAACGCTAACTTCGCTTAATTAGCCTTTAAACGCTAATGTAAAAAAGACGCTTAGGCGTCTTTTTTTGTTTCTTGTTTATCACACCTAAGCGCCTCATCATTTAATAAAACACTTTTAGTAACATGATCTTTTTTCACTTAAATTTTTAATTTTATTGCACAAAAATACAGATTCGTGACTAGACTTTAAAAGGTAAGCACCTTTTTACAGCGGGTTTCGGAGGTTATTATGACGATTTTTGAGCATTACCAAGCACGATACGAAGCGGCACAGGAAGAAGAATACAGTATCGCTGAATTTCTTGAGATTTGTAAAACCGATAAGTCTGCCTACGCCAGCGCACCAGAACGCCTACTCATGGCAATTGGCGAACCAAACATGGTAGATACCGCAACGGATGCACGACTAAGCCGGTTATTTTCTAATAGAGTAGTTGCGCGCTACCCTGCCTTTGCTGATTTTTATGGTATGGAAGACGCCATTGAGCAAATAGTCTCTTATTTAAAACACGCCGCCCAAGGGCTTGAAGAATGCAAACAAGTGCTTTATTTACTTGGACCTGTTGGTGGGGGTAAATCATCCATTGCCGAAAAACTAAAATATTTAATGCAACAAGTGCCTATTTATTCAATTAAAGGCTCTCCGGTAAACGACCATCCTCTTGCATTATTTGACCCAATAGAGGACGCCGACGTACTTAAGCAAGAATACGGTATTAAACCGCGCTACTTAAAAACCATTATGTCGCCTTGGGCTGGCAAACGCTTAAAAGAATTCAATGGTGATATTAGCCAGTTTAGAGTGGTTAAGCGCTACCCCTCAATTTTAAACCAAATAGGCATTGCCAAAACCGAACCAGGTGATGAAAACAACCAAGATATTTCGGCGCTAGTGGGTAAAGTCGATATTCGCCAGCTTGAGCACTTTGCCCAAAACGATCCTGATGCATACGCCTACTCTGGCTCTTTATGTTTAGCTAACCAAGGGCTGATGGAATTTGTAGAAATGTTTAAAGCACCTATTAAAGTGCTGCATCCTTTACTTACCGCAACCCAAGAGGGTAACTACAACGGAACAGAAGGCATTAGTGCTCTGCCCTTTAATGGCATGATCCTCGCTCACTCTAATGAGTCTGAGTGGCAAACTTTTAAAAACAATAAAAACAACGAAGCATTTTTAGACCGTGTTTATATTGTAAAAGTACCTTACTGCTTACGTGTAACCGAAGAAATTAAAATTTACGACAAATTACTTGAGCACAGCGAGCTATACAACGCGCCATGTGCACCGGGTACACTTAAAACATTGGCGCAATTTACAACGCTATCACGTTTAAAAGAGCCCGAAAATTCAAGTATCTATTCAAAAATGCGGGTATACGATGGCGAGACCCTAAAAGACACCGACCCTAAAGCAAAATCGTATCAAGAGTATCGTGATTACGCAGGTGTTGATGAAGGTATGACGGGGCTCTCTACCCGCTTTGCGTTTAAAATTTTGTCCCGTGTGTTTAACTTTGATACCACTGAGGTTGCTGCAAATCCAGTGCATTTGTTCTATGTGCTTGAGCAACAGATAGAGCGCGAACAATTTTCAAGCGAAATAGAAGGGCGTTATTTAAGCTTTTTAAAAG
Organism: Pseudoalteromonas sp. GutCa3; assembly: GCF_002836155.1. Taxonomy (NCBI): domain Bacteria; kingdom Pseudomonadati; phylum Pseudomonadota; class Gammaproteobacteria; order Alteromonadales; family Pseudoalteromonadaceae; genus Pseudoalteromonas; species Pseudoalteromonas sp. GutCa3. Next base: position 2,863 of record NZ_PJBK01000038.1, read on the forward strand.
GCTATTTAATTCCGCAATATGTAGAGTTTATAGGTAAAGAACTGCAAACCGCTTATTTAGAATCGTATTCAGAATACGGACAAAACATTTTTGACCGTTATGTTATTTATGCAGACTTTTGGATACAAGACCAAGAATATCGCGACCCTGATACGGGACAACTATTTGACCGCGAGGCACTTAATGCCGAACTTGAAAAAATAGAAAAGCCAGCAGGTATTTCTAACCCTAAAGATTTCCGTAATGAAATAGTGAACTTTGTATTGCGTGCCCGTGCGCATAACAACGGTAAAAACCCACTATGGACAAGCTACGAAAAACTACGCACGGTGATTGAGAAAAAAATGTTCTCTAATACCGAAGATTTACTCCCCGTAATTTCGTTTAATACTAAAACATCTGCAGAGGATCAGCAAAAGCACGAAGACTTTGTGAACCGTATGGTCGAAAAAGGCTATACACAAAAACAAGTTCGCTTGCTTTCTGAGTGGTATTTACGGGTTAGAAAATCGCAATAACCTTCATAGTCGTAGTATATAGGAGGTCAATATGGCGCATTTTATAGATAGGCGTTTAAACGGAAAAAATAAAAGTACGCTTAATCGCCAGCGCTTTATTAGGCGCTATAAAAAACAAATTAAAGAAGCGGTTTCAGATGCGATTAACAAACGCAGCGTTACAGATTCAAGCTCTGGTGAGAGTATTTCTATTCCACAACGCGATATCAGCGAACCTACATTTCATCAAGGGCAAGGTGGGGATAGAGAACAAATTCACCCTGGTAACGATCAGTTTTCTACAGGTGATAAAATTGAGCGCCCTAAAGGCGGACAAAGCGGCGGTGCCGGTGAAGGTGACACCAGCGATTCGGGCGAGGGACAAGATGAGTTTGTATTTTCAATATCAAAAGATGAATACCTTGATTTACTGTTTGAAGATTTAGAACTTCCTAACTTACAAGAGAACCAGCTTGATAAGTTAGTGCAAATGAAAACCCATCGCGCAGGGTTTTGTAGCGACGGTATGCCTAGCAATATTGATATTGTCCGCTCATTACAAGGCTCGCTTGCACGGCGTGTTGCCATGAGTGCAGGTAAAAAACGCCGTTTAAAAGAGCTCGAAGAACAACTTGCTCTGCTGCTTGCTGGTCCACATAACGATAAAGCAGCAATTGCTTTATTACAAAAAGAAATTGCAGCATTAAAAGTGCAAATTAAGTCGGTTCCATTTATTGATAACTACGATTTACGTTTTCGTAATTACGAAAAACGCCCTCATCCCACCAGCAAAGCGGTGATGTTTTGTATTATGGATGTGTCAGGCTCAATGGATCAGCCAACAAAAGACATGGCAAAACGGTTTTATATTTTGCTCTATCAATTTTTAACACGCAGCTATAAAGACATAGACGTTGTTTATATTCGCCACCACACACAAGCAAAAGAAGTAGACGAGCAAGAGTTTTTTTATTCCCAAGAAACTGGCGGCACTATTGTTTCAAGCGCACTTAAATTAATGAACGAAATAATAAAAGAGCGTTATCACGCAAACGAGTGGAATGTATACGCCGCACAAGCCTCTGATGGCGATAACTGGGCGGACGACACCCCGCAGTGTGGTGAAATTTTACGTAATAAGCTCTTAAGCGCAGTACGCTATTTTGCTTATATTGAAATAACCACTCGTGCTCATCAAAGCCTATGGCGCGAATATGAATCTATAACACACAGCCATAATAATTTCGCCATACAGCATATTCAAAGCGTTGAAGATATTTACCCAATTTTTAGGGAGCTATTTAAAAAAGGTCGTCAACAGCAAAACTCTGCATAGCCAAAAGCGAGGTAGCATTATGAATGATAAACGATTGAGTGATGGCCCAGATTGGACCTTTGATTTATTAGATGAGTACCAAAGTGAAATTGCCCGTGTTGCAGAACATTACAGATTAGACACCTACCCTAATCAAATTGAAGTGATAACCGCAGAGCAAATGATGGATGCTTACTCAAGCGTTGGCATGCCTATTGGTTACAGCCATTGGTCTTACGGTAAAAAGTTCATTCAAACAGAGCAAAATTATAAGCGCGGACAAATGGGTCTTGCTTACGAAATAGTGATAAATTCAGACCCTTGTATTGCGTACTTAATGGAAGAAAATACCTTACCTATGCAAGCGCTTGTAATGGCGCACGCATGTTACGGACATAACTCATTTTTTAAAGGTAATTACTTATTTAAAACCTGGACCGATGCTGGCTCAATTATTGATTACTTGGTATTTGCTAAAAACTACATAAGCCGCTGTGAAGAAAAGCACGGTATTACACAAGTAGAAGCCCTGCTCGACTCATGTCATGCATTAATGAATTACGGAGTGGATCGCTTCAAACGTCCACAACAAATATCGTTATTTGAAGAACAAAAACGCCAACAAGAGCGTGAAGACTACCTTCAATCGCAAGTAAATGAATTATGGCGGACTATTCCTGAGCAACAGCAAGAAACCAAAAAGAAAGTACGCCATTTTCCTTCTGAACCCCAAGAAAATATTTTGTATTTTATTGAAAAAAATGCCCCATTACTCGATTCTTGGCAACGTGAAGTTATACGTATTGTTCGTAAAATTTCGCAATACTTTTACCCACAAAAACAAACTCAAGTAATGAACGAAGGCTGGGCAACTTTTTGGCATTACACCATCCTTAATCACTTATATGATGAGGGAAAACTCACCGACTCTTTCATGTTAGAATTTTTACAAAGCCATACCAACGTAGTTTATCAGCCACCTTATAACAGTAAGTATTATTCAGGCATTAACCCATATGCTTTAGGCTTTAATATGATGGTTGATATTCGCAGAATATGTGAACACCCAACACAAGAAGATAAACGTTGGTTCCCTGAATATGCAGGCAGTAATTGGCTAGATACACTGCATTTTGCAATGGAAAACTTTAAAGATGAGAGTTTTATTAGCCAGTTTTTATCGCCTAAGTTAATTCGTGATTTTAAATTATTTACTATTATTGACCATACTAATAATCCCCATTTAGAAATTGGCGCAATACATAACGACAACGGCTATAAAGCTGTAAGAGAAGCGCTCTCAGCGCAGTACAACTTGAGTAATCATGAACCCAACATTCAAGTATATGACGTTGATATTAGAGGTGACCGTTCACTAACCCTACGCTATGTACCTCATAACAACATTCCTTTAGCAAACTCGCACGAGGAAGTACTTAAGCATCTTTACAGATTATGGGGCTTTAAAGTAAAACTAGAGCAAGAGTCAAATTCTGGTGAGGTTTCAATGATTGGTCAATGCCCAATAGATGACTCTCGACACACAACACAATAATGAAGGGCAATACAATTTTCATACTGATTGGGTTTGCTCAGCAGGTTATAAAAACACGGTATTATTAACCCTAAATTCTGGATATAAAAAATGACGCTTAAGCGTCATTTTTTATATCTTCGTAGGCTATTACTTTATTTCGCCCTGTATTTTTAGATTGGTACAGTGCTTTATCTGCAGCCTCTATCCAGCGCTCATGATTTTTAAAATCATTACTGCTACCAGCCAGCCCTATACTTACCGTCATTGTTATTTCAAAGTGTTTATACTTAACAGGGTTAGTTTCAATCAATACCCTTAAACGCTCAGCAAATACAAAAGCGCCTTCTTTATCTGTATCAAGTAATGTTACTGCAAACTCTTCACCGCCATAGCGCCCTGCAACATCAGTTTCGCGCAGCGTCGTACGTAGTAAGTTAGATAAATGACGAAGCGATTCATCACCACAGCTATGGCCATATTCATCATTTATTTTTTTAAAGTGGTCAATATCAAACATTAATAATGTACTACAGCCACCACTTCGCTTTACTCTCAAAAACTCTTGGCGTAGCGTACCTTCCCAGTGTCCACGGTTTGCAAGCTGCGTTAAGCTATCTGTTTGACTTACTTGTTCTAATTTTTTGTTTAACTCTTCAAGCTCTTTTTTATTTACCGCGACATCTGTTACATCATACAAAATAATACAAATATGGCTAACTTCGCCCATCGTATTTGTAAGAGGGATAAATGTCGCATTTTGATACATGTAATCAGCTTTACCAGTAATAGGTCGATAATTTTTAAACCTAAAAATGTATGGCTGCTGCTCCCAAATCGTAAAAGAGCGGTTTTTTAAAACAAAAACCGATTCTGATTTACTTCTAAACCATTTTTCGTCTATTGCTGGAAATAAATCAAATAGGTCTTTATCTTTTACTGCGCTTGGTAGAAGCCCTGAATGGTTTTCCATAAAACCATTCCATACACACACCTTATAATCTCTATCAAGTACTACAAGGCCTACATCAACGGTATTAAACATATCCATAAGCCAATGGATCTCATTCATTTCTAAATCTGCAGCCATAACTTAATCTTCTAATAGGTAAGCAACTTTATACTTCAAAGTTTTAAGTGAATCTTCAGTAAATAACAGCATGAGGTCGCAATTTATATCATGGTTTTCAATACCGTAACTAATCTCTATAGCAAGGGTGCGTTGCCAACGTGACTTGTTTGATTTAACCAGCTCAGACACATCTCTGTGTTGGCCAAGTACTATTGGGTGCCCTTGGCTAAATGACATATCGAGCTGTTTTGAAAGACCCGTTAAAATAGCGCCTATCAAAATATTACTAATATCCATAAGCAGCTCAAGTTCAATTTTATCGTTTAACTCGCCGTCATAATTCATCAAAGAAGCTATTTCTTTAAAGCTTGAATCATTTAAAAGTAATAGCGCCTCGCCCGAAATGCCACCGCCAATAAAGCCCTGGCACACACCCGATGTAGCTGCATTATTATCTATAGACTGCAGCGCCATATCGAGTTCATTAACTTCCAAAATATTCACATTAGGAATTGGTAGCTCTACAAACACATTAAGAAGACGTGCAAGTAAATCCCCAGCCTGTCCCATAGCAACGTTAGTGAGTTCTTGGTATATATCCCGAACATCAGGGTCGACTTGCTCTCCAAGCGAATGAGAGAGACGCTCACGCATGGCTTTATCTTTAATCCCATGGTGTTCAATTATGCTGGCTAGTTTTTCGGGGGAACATGGTTTTTGAATGAAATCGATAGCACCAAGTTCAAGCACTCTTTGATGTGCACTTGGCTGTATGTCACCAGAGACAACAACAGTGAGTATGTTTAGCCCCTGTTCTTTCATAGCGATTAATACTTCATACCCATCCATTTCAGGCATGTTTAAATCGAGAAAAAGTATTTCTGGTTCAATTAACTTTATTTGCTTTATGCAATCAACGCCGTCGAGTGCAAATTCAACTTTAATATCCCAATCTTCAGGTAATGAACGAGCTAGCTGACGCCTAGCTAATTTTGAGTCATCACATATTAGTACCGATGTTGACATATTATCTCTCTGTTTCTAAACCAGTAATGAGCATTAAAATCATTTTATGATGGTTTTTATTTTTATTATTGAAGATATATTTTGTAACTTCATGTTAATCAAAGTTTAGCACAGTTACAATTTTTATATTGCAGAACTAATCCCAACTTCATCAGAGCGGTATAATCTCTTGGTTACTATAGCGCAGTATAATACACTGACGCCCATTGCGTTAATTTAAAAGGAAATACCTTATGTTACGTTCACTTACCTTTGCTTTGAGCGCATTTTGCTCTGTGGCTATTGCAGCCGATTACCCAGAAAACACGCTAGACATAGGAAAAGTATCTGCACAAGGCAAACCAGTCACTTTATTAGGCAAAGGGATCTCTGTTGGAGATAGCGCGCCAAATTTCAAAGTAGTTGATGACAACTTCATCCCTGTAACGCTTGAGGATTACAAAGGCCAAGCTGTATTGATAAGTGTAGTGCCAAGTCTTGATACAGGTATTTGTAGCCTGCAAACTAAGCATTTCAATGAAAAAGTAGCCTCGCAATTTCCAAGTGTTGTAATGCTAACAATTAGTGCTGATTTACCATTTGCTCAAAAGCGTTTTTGCAAAGCTGAAAATATCGATAAAATCACTACGTTATCAGATTCTGTTTGGCGCGATTTTGGCCAAAAATACGGATTGATTATTAAAGATATGGGCTTATTAACGCGAACTGTATTTATTTTAGATGAAAGCCATAACGTCATTTATAAACAATTAGTTAGTAGCCTTTCAACTGAACCAGAATACAACAGCGTAATTGAGAAACTTGAAACGCTGTAAAGCCGATTAAATAGCATTGATTAAGCAATGCTAAACAGCCTTAAAACAAAAAACCGCCAATTGGCGGTTTTTTAATGTGCTTTTATAATTAACCTAAAAGCTCACCAAGTTGTGAACTAACAGCTTCAACAGCTTGTGTACCATCTAGTTTGTGGTATTGAGTATTACCAGCAGTAGCTTCTGCTTGGTAGTAATCAACTAATGGCATAGTTTGCTCGTGGTAAATACCTAAACGTTTACGTACTGTTTCTTCAGTATCGTCAGCGCGAACAATTAAGTCTTCCCCAGTTTCGTTGTCTTTACCTTCCACTTTTGGTGGATTATATACAATATGGTAAACACGACCAGAACCAGGATGAACGCGACGTCCGCCCATACGTTCAACAATCACTTCGTCAGCCACGTCAAATTCAATAACGTGATCAACCACTACGCCATTTTCTTTCATCGCATCAGCTTGAGGAATTGTGCGTGGGAAGCCATCAAGTAAAAAACCTTTCTCACAATCAGCTTTAGTAATACGCTCTTTTACTAAACCAATAATAATATCGTCAGAAATTAGTTGACCAGCATCCATTACTTTTTTTGCTTCTAAGCCTAATGGCGTGCCCTCTTTAATTGCTGCACGTAACATGTCGCCAGTAGAAATTTGTGGAATACCGTATTTGTCCATTAAAAACTGAGCTTGAGTACCTTTACCTGCACCCGGCGCGCCCAAAAGAATAATGCGCATATTATTGTCCCCTAGTATGGATATTTATTTTAAAGCCTGAATTCTTCCACAAGCGCCGCCGATACTCAAGCAACTTATACTAATTGATGAGTTGTTGATGTATTTACAGCGCATTAAAAAAGGGAACATACGTTCTAATGCCGTTCACTTAAGGTGGACGGCTTTTTTATTTCTAGCGTACCGCTGTGGTCTTGGGTTGACTGAACGAGGAAAACTTCGCCCCCTTCGTGGCTCTAGAATGAGGCTTTCTGCCATCGCATAAAAGTATC
>NZ_PJBK01000039.1:0-9954 GCF_002836155.1 Pseudoalteromonas sp. GutCa3
GCGTGTCATTTCATTCTTATTTATTTCAGTGGTTGCGGGAGCCGGATTTGAACCGACGACCTTCGGGTTATGAGCCCGACGAGCTACCAGACTGCTCCATCCCGCGCCTGAAATTTGTAGACTTGTTTAAAGTTGCTTACATTACAACTTGGCTTCCAATTAAAGAATTGGTTGCGGGAGCCGGATTTGAACCGACGACCTTCGGGTTATGAGCCCGACGAGCTACCAGACTGCTCCATCCCGCGCCTGTATATTTTAAGTCTATCGACTACTTTATTTTATCTCTTAAGCTAGAGTTTACAGTAACCAAATCTTATAAAAAATTGGTTGCGGGAGCCGGATTTGAACCGACGACCTTCGGGTTATGAGCCCGACGAGCTACCAGACTGCTCCATCCCGCGCCTGTAATTTCTTTAAAACATTTTCGTAATATTTACGAGCCTGCCTTGAAGAGAGCGCTACTATATAGGAATAAACATTTAATGCAAGGCCTAAACTAATTAAAGTTGTTCAACCGAACAAAAAGCAATCAAATTGCTATTCTGCGCTCAACCTTTGATGCGGATTAATCATTTTTTGCCATTCCCAGTCTGGATGCCCCATCACTATAAAGTCAGGGTTCTCAGTACTCTCGCGTTGGTTGTACGTTAGCGGGTTAAATTCTGCATCGGTAATACAACCACCGGCTTCTTCAACAATAACTTGTGAAGCACCTGTATCCCACTCTCCCGTTGGACCAATTCTTAAAAAACAATCTGCTTTGCCTTCTGCAACAGTACAAGCTTTTAATGAGCACGAACCAATAGCAATAGTTGTAAACTGACTATTTAAATACTGACTCACCGCTTCTATTTTTTGGCGGCGGCTCACTGCAAGCGTCAAGTTCTCTGGCGGCGCTACAGATATTTGCTTATCAATTGAGTTTTCACGTTTAAAGGCACCATTTTTAGCTGTAGCAAAATAAGTCACACCTTTTGCAGGCCAATGAATAACACCAAGCACTGGGTGATTATTTTCAATCAATGCAATATTTACTGCAAAATCGCCACTTTCTAAAATAAACTCGCCTGTGCCATCCATCGGATCGAGTAACCAATAACGCTGCCAATCCTGTCTGTCGGCGAGTGCTGGTATAGGTGTTTCTTCCGACATAATCGGAATATCGGGTGCTAAGACTTTTAATCCAGCAACCAGTACGTCATTTGCTGCTAAATCAGCTTTGGTAACAGGCGTATTATCTGATTTCTCTTGTTGGCCAATATCACCTTTTTTATAAATGGCCATAATTGCATCGCCAGCACGCTCAGCTAATTCAATACACGGTTCGATTAATTTATTCATCGGCAGCTCCAGACGCTAAATACTTATCTAATAATAGCAAAGCTGCAACACTGCGTGCTTCGGTAAAATCTTCTTGGTCTAATAATGACTGCCACTGAGTTAATGGCCACTTAACAACAACAAGCGGCTCTGGTTCGTCGCCAATAAGGGTTTGTGGGTATAATTGCTTAGCAAATAAAATATGCATAGTGGCATTAAAGTAACTCGGCGCCATTGTTACTGTTCTTAATGGTTTAAAATACTCAGCACCAAAGCCAATTTCTTCTTTAAGCTCTCTGTTAGCAGCTTGCTCTGGCGTTTCACCCGGATCAATTAAGCCTTTAGGAAAACCTAACTGGTAATCGTTTGTTCCCGCACAGTATTCACGTACAAGTAGTAATTCGTTGTCTGCACTTAACGGAACAATCATCACTGCTCCCCGGCCACCGCCGCGAATTCGCTCATACTGGCGCTCTTCGTTATTAGAAAACTTTAGCTCTAAAGACTCCACAGTAAACAAGCGGCTTTTAGCGACAACATTGTTACTGAGGATTTGTGGTGGTGTTGGGTGCTTTTTCTGTGTCATTGGCGTTAATTTGCTATCATGGCAGTTAGTTCAATAATAAACCTTATAAGTTGAAATTCCTATGTTAAATTGGTCAAAAATCGATACCGTTTTGCTCGACATGGATGGAACATTACTCGATTTACATTACGACAGTCATTTTTGGCTTAACGTTATTCCTCAACAACACGCATTAGCAAGAGGTATTAGCCTAGATGCAGCTAAAGCAGATATTTTAAAACGCTATCAAGCTGTGAGTGGTCAAATACAGTGGTATTGTTTAGATTATTGGGAGCAGCAATTAAGCTTGCCTATAATGGAGCTTAAACGAGAGTCTCAGCATTTAATTAAAATGCGCGAAGACGTACCTCATTTTTTAACTGAGCTTAAAAAAGCAGGCAAAGAGTTAATTTTACTTACCAACGCCCACCCTGAGAGTGTCATGCTTAAATTTGAGAATACAGCGATTGATAACTACCTAGATGGCGTAGTGTCGACTCATGAATATGGAGTAAGTAAAGAGCAACAAAGTTTGTGGCATAAAGTGCAAGATGACTTAGGCTTTAATAAAAGCCGTACTTTATTTGTAGATGACAGTGTGCCGGTATTAAATGCCGCGCGAGAATACGGCATTGAGCACTTACTTGCAGTTGCTAACCCTGATAGCCAACAACCACATAACGAGATAGCCGATTACCTAAGTGTTACCGACTATCGTAAGATTATCTAACTCAGTTTACGTGGGCTAGATTTTTGGGTAACGCGCTTCTAGCCCTTGATATACTAACTTTGCAAAATCTGCATGTTCTGTATCAAGGCTTTTAACTACTTCAACTAAATGCTCGTTATCTTCTTGCCCGTTCCATTCTTTAATATAGCTACCATCTTTGTAACCGTGATCTTGGCGGAAAAAGTTTAACGTATTTTTACCTACGTAGCCGCGATATAAATCATCAATATCCATACCCATTTGCGCCATACAGCCGGCAAAGGCACCTGCATTAAACGTTTTATCAGCAACAGCAGACGCCGCTAATATTTCTAGTGTTTGTTTAAAGTCATCAGCTTGTTGAGCATTACTAAGCTCAGTTTCAAGTTGCTTTGCTAAGTCTTCGTAGCTAGTTTCGCCGTCAATTCTAAGCGATAGACCAAAATGAAAAATATCAACCAACTCTAAAATAACTTGTTCAGTATCTGGTGTTTGTTTTTTCCACCATTTCCAACCATGATGATCTAGCATTTCAGCACACTCAACCCAAATAGCACGGTACCATTCAAACCCTTGAGTAAACCATTGCTCATGTACTTTAGTATTCATGGCGTTTTGCATTTCTAGCATCACTACTAGCTTGTTTAAATTGGCAGACATATCAACTCCTGTCGTTTTGGTTGGCGTAATTTTCGTTGCTGTAATAATACAGATAAAATGCTGATTGTGCATTGCTGTATATTTTTATTAGTGTGCTAATTATGTTTATCGTGACGTCGTAAACTCATGCCATGAATCAATTAAATCAATGAAATCTTCAAAGCCACAACCACTACTTAAACCATTTTCTTCAAGCGCTAAATCGTCATCTTGATACGCTATTAGGTCTTCGCTGTCTTGATGAAGCGCATGGGCTTCAAATAGTGCTTCGTCTTTGGTTAATATTAAATCTATTTCTTGGCCTTTTAGCGTTAGCGGCTCATAGCTTGAACTCACCGATGCAATAAGCGCTTGCACCATGGCCACTTTGTCTTTGCCTATTTCTTCGTTTAGCCAGCGACCAATAATAGCGTGTTCACTGCTTATTTTAATACGTAGCCCACTAATAGGGTCGCGAATAAATTGATATTCCATAGGGTTTGCCTGTAAATCTTTAATTGCGTAATTATATACGTAAACGCCCGCAAACCACAGGACATATAAAGTAAAATAGCGCCACAAGGGCGCTATTTTACTCAACTTTAAAGCCGTTAACTTCGCGATCTATAACGCGCTGCGTCAATAATCGACCATAAGTAAATAATAGGCACAAGTACAAAGCCTACAAGCACATAAATTAGTGCGTAACTTATTATAATAGCGAGTGCAAAAAATATAGCCGCTAAAATACGCCCTTGCACTAACTGCCCTAAGCCAGGAAAAAATATATTACATAATGCTGCGATTACGTTACCGCCAGAACCTTGATCTGCCATACTAACCTCTGTATTTATTTGATTTTATAATTATTTACTTACACACTCTATGCCAATTTATTAAAGCTTACAAATCAAATAGTTAAATTAGCCTAGATTTAGAGAGTTAGTATATTTTGCTAACTTTAGGTCAAATTAGCAATTTTTGTTATGCGTTTACGCTTTTTATTCGCTTAGTTAATTAGCAAGTTACTCGTTTTGAACGCTATTTTATAAATAGCTGTTTATAAAAACAGTATTTTATTTAGCCTAACAAAAACACCTGTTATACTGCCCACAATATTGATTAAAAAGGCGTAACGATGGACGTTTCACAATTACTCGATGGCTTAAATGACAAACAACGCGATGCCGTTGCAGCCCCACTACAAAACATGCTGGTATTAGCAGGTGCTGGGTCTGGTAAAACACGAGTGTTAGTTCATCGTATTGCGTGGCTTATGCAAGTTGAGCAAGCCTCCGCTTACAGTATTTTTGCAGTTACCTTTACTAATAAAGCCGCTAAAGAAATGCGTGGCCGCGTTGAAGAAACACTAAAAGCCCCTGTAGGTGGTATGTGGATTGGTACTTTCCATGGTTTATCGCATCGTATTTTACGTGCTCATCACCGTGAAGCTAACTTACCTGAAGCCTTTCAAATTTTAGACTCTGACGATCAGCTTCGGATGATCAAGCGCTTATTAAAATCGATGAATATTGATGATAAAAAATGGCCCGCTAAGCAATTTGGCTGGTACATAAGCGCCAAAAAAGATGAAGCACTTCGCCCTAAAGATATTCAAGCATACGATATTAATGAGCAAATGATGCTGCGTGTTTATGCCGCCTATCAAGAGGCCTGTGATAGAGCGGGCCTAGTTGATTTTGCTGAAATATTACTACGCAGCTACGAAGTGTTAAAAAATAACCCTACGTTACTGCGTCATTATCAGCAACGCTTTGCGCATATGCTCGTAGACGAGTTCCAAGATACAAATACCATTCAATATGCTTGGTTAAAATTACTTGCTGGCGATACTAACAGCATTATGATTGTAGGCGACGATGACCAAAGCATTTATGGTTGGCGTGGTGCTAAAATCGAAAACATTAAACGTTTTTTAACTGACTTCAGCGCAGAAACAATTCGCCTTGAACAAAACTACCGTTCAACCGCGACTATTTTGAAAGCGTCCAACGCATTAATTCAAAATAACTCAGAACGTATGGGTAAAAGCTTATGGACCGACGGTAACGATGGCGAACCAATCTCTATTTATGCAGCATTTAATGAATTAGACGAAGCGCGCTTTGTAAGTAGCAAACTACGAAGTTGGTTAAATGCAGGTAATGCCCTGCAAGATGCCGCAATTTTATACCGTAGTAACGCGCAATCTCGTGTACTTGAGGAAGCCATGCTACAAGAAGGCTTAAAATACCGTATTTATGGTGGTATGCGATTCTTCGAACGACAAGAAATTAAAGATGCGCTTTCGTATTTACGCCTAGTAGGTAATCGTCAAGACGATGCCGCGTTTGAGCGTGTAATTAATACGCCAGCACGCGGTATTGGTGATAAGACATTGAGCCATATACGAGATTGTGCACGAGCAGAATCGTTACCGCTTTGGTATGCCGCAAAAGCAATTGTAGAACAACAGCACTTATCTGGTCGTGCCTCTGGTGCAGTAAGTAAGTTTGTAGAACTAGTCGAACAAATAGAAGATAAAATTAGCGATCTAACTTTGCATGAGCAAGCCAAGTACACAATTCAAACCTCAGGCTTGATGGCAATGTACCAAGCTGAAAAAGGTGAAAAAGGCCGTGCTCGCGTAGAAAACTTAGAAGAGCTAATTAGCGCATGTGACCAGTACGAACTTCCTGAAGACGAAGAATACAGCTCGCCTTTACAAGGCTTTTTAGCACATACATCTCTTGAGTCAGGTGAAGGGCAGGCAGAAGAGCACGAAGATGCCGTACAAATGATGACGCTTCACTCAGCTAAAGGATTAGAGTTTCCGTTAGTGTTTATGGTGGGCGTAGAAGAAGGCATGTTCCCTTCTCAGCAAAGTAACGAAGAGTCTGGCCGCTTAGAAGAAGAGCGCCGCCTTTGTTATGTAGGCATGACACGAGCAATGGATAAGTTATACATTAGCCATGCTGAGAGTCGCCGTTTATACGGGCAAGAAAAATACCATAGCCCATCACGCTTTTTACGCGAAATACCTGAGGACTGCGTAGAAGAAATCCGTATTAAAACACAGGTTTCTCGCCCACCGGCCGCCGGGCGTTTTAGCGCATCAGTTAGCCATGCCGCATTTGAAGACAGTGGCTTTAACTTAGGGCAACGAGTTTTGCATGCTAAGTTTGGTGTTGGTACCGTACTTAATTACGAAGGCAGTGGCGCGCAATCTCGCGTACAAGTTAACTTTGACGACCTTGGCAGTAAATGGTTAGTAACGGCCTATGCACGATTACAAGCTGTATAAAGCTCACCTAAATGAGTTAAAACAACAACTAGCTGACGCGTATCATCGTCAGCTAGTGTTGATTACGGGCAGCCCTGCTTGGTGTTATGAATTACTTAACTCATTAATAGATGAAAACAATACACTTGTTGTATCCAAGCAGTGCGCGATTAAAAATTCGTACTGGCCTACTCGCACTCACCAAATTTTAGGGCAAGAATTTGCTCATGCTGTTTACGATGGTTTTAGTGGTTTACACCCTGATAAACTTGCAGCACTTACCGGCACCGTTAAAGCAGGCGGTATACTGTTTTTATTACTGCCTGAACTAGATGATTTAGCCTCTTGGCAAGATCCAGCATTAAGTACAGTGCAATCACACGGTCAGAGTATTGACTACAGTTTATTTAATCAACGTTTCGCGACTATTATTAAGCGATTACCCGCTTTTCATTTTGGTGAACAAAATGGCTGTATTAGTAATCTCGTCAGCTCTGTTACGGATAATAAAATTGATTATCTACCACAGCAAAACTGCGTTGAACAAATAGTAAAAGTAGCTAATGGCCGTGCCAACAGACCTTTACTCATTAATGCTGATAGAGGTAGAGGCAAGTCGGCAGCACTTGGCTTAGCTGCCGCAAAATTGACTGATAAAAAAGTAATTATTTGCAGCACTCAGTTTAAAGCGACCCATAGTAGCTTTAAACATTTAGCCAACGAGTTGAGCCTTCAATACAACGCTGAACATAAACAGCTCGCCAACTTGCACTACGTTGCACCTGACGCGTTATTAAATGCATTACCTGAGTGCGATTTATTACTCATTGATGAAGCCGCCGCGATCCCTGTTCCGTTATTGCTAAAAATGCTAGCTCATTACCCTCGTATAGTATTTGCAAGTACACTGGTTGGGTATGAGGGCAATGGTAGGGGTTATACCATTCGCTTTAGTAACTATATAAAAGCGCACTATAAAGCCTCTAAAGTTGTAACGCTTGATGAGCCACTGCGTTTTGCTAAACACGATCCCCTCGAGAAGCACATTCGCACCTTGCTTGCACTCGATGCACAATATAAAGAGTTAAGTAGTGATCAATTAGAGCAGCCAGTTCATAGCGAAATAACTCAGCAATCCCTTGTAAACAATGAGCCTTTACTGCAACAAGTTATTGCCCTGCTTGCATTGGCTCACTATCAAAGTAGTGTAAACGATTTACGCCAACTACTAGACGCACCATCGCAACGAATATTCATCTGCAAAATTAACAATCAATTAGTTGGTGTATGTTTAATCGCAATAGAAGGTGGTTTAAGTGAAGAACTTGCTCTACAGGTTATAAGCGGAGAGCGCCGCCCACAGGGTCATTTAATGGCTCAAACCCTCTCACAACTTAGTTTTAATAATGACTACTTAACACAGTTGAGCGCTCGCGTTGTACGAATAGCGATTGATCCTAGTTCTCACAATATGGGTTTTGGTAAAAAGCTACTTAGCTATTGCGAGTCGCAAGTAAAAAGCCAATGTAGTTGGTTTGGTGCAAGCTTTGGTGCAACAGCGCAGCTACTTAACTTTTGGCAAAAACAAGGGTTTGATACCGTAAAACTGGGTTATCAACGCGATAAAAGCACAGCTGAACATTCAGCGCTTGTGGTTAAATGCTTAAGCAACAAAAGTGCAATTATCCAACCTTTGAAAAAGCAGTTTAAAAACGACTTTTTTTATGCTCTTTTAACACACTTTAAAACACTGGATTGGCAACTTGTAAGTATTTTAATTGAAGGATTTAGCGATGAGTTAGTAAGCCCCGAGACTCGCGAACGATTAGCCTTGCTCGTAAACAGTAACTTCACTCAATTTAATATCTCTGCGACTCTTTGCCAGGTAGTGAATCAGTCTCCTTCTTGTATGTCTCAATTAACAGAGTCTGATAAACAACTTTTAATAAAGTTAGTGCTTCAAAATGAATGTAATGAAAAAGTGATTCAACACTTAGGTTTATTAGGAAAAAAGCAGCTTGAGAATCAATTTAAACGTGCCATAAAAAACCTCACTAGTGCCATCTAATAACTCCTAGTTACCTATCTCTATTAAATCTTATCCATCTTTAAGCTATTTATTTAATTTGTTCTATCCTTAAAGCATTAACAGATAAATTAAGATAAAGGCATGGAATTAATAAACTTTAAAGTGGGCTGCAAAACAATTTCACTTAAAATACTCGATATTTTATTAACAGAGCGCTTTGACAATAATCTAACAACTTTACCCAACAATAATAAAAGCTTTATTGGTGTTAAAGATTATATGGATATACCAACGCCTGTGTTTGATTTAGGTATTATTTTAAATAATATCTCAACCGAACAAAGTAATGCGCATGTACTAAAACAACTAAGAACATGGCAAGAAAAACTATTAAGCTGGTTCAATACCCTTCAAAGTAACTTGCTAAATAGCTCGGCTTCTATTTCAAGCAATGATGCAGAACTACAAGATTTTGTTATGTTTTACAAAGAGTTCAACACCGATAATGAAGACTTAAAACTAACAATGTCTCGACTTAACGAACCTTTCCAATCATTGCTAAAAACGATAAAAGAAGCTATATCAGCTCATAATCAAAGCGATTATAAACAAGTATCAGCTCTGCTCGAAAAAATTAAGCGTAGTAACCTAATTCAGCTAGAGCGTTTATTCGAATCAGCTAAAGAGCAAATAACCTTAGACTATAAACCTATTATTGTTTTTACCACTAAAGACGGCTTAAACCCACACGTAGGGTTATTG
Organism: Pseudoalteromonas sp. GutCa3; assembly: GCF_002836155.1. Lineage (NCBI taxonomy): Bacteria > Pseudomonadati > Pseudomonadota > Gammaproteobacteria > Alteromonadales > Pseudoalteromonadaceae > Pseudoalteromonas > Pseudoalteromonas sp. GutCa3. The sequence goes on from NZ_PJBK01000039.1 coordinate 9,308, forward strand.
GTAGATAAAGTCGAAGATAATATCGACTATAAAAAAGAAGACATTAAACCACTAGATAAGCTCACTGAGGTTGGTTTTGATCTAGACCCACAAACTAAAAATATGATGCGAGGATTAATCAAGCTTTCACAAAAGCACAGTGTATTAATTGATCCAAGCGTAATATTTAAACCAACACAACTAGAAGAATCTGAAAGTGAAGAAACTCAAGCTTACGGACTATTTTAAATAGTCTTTAGATTCGGTTATAAACTTTAGTACTGAAGTAATGAGCTATTCAGCTCGACTTGTACATTTAGATAAATTGGAGAGAAATCGAGTGCGTAATGTTAGTTACTCATATTCTACTTTTCTGCAGACGTAAAGAGCCCGAATTTTTAGATGCGGGCTTTCTACAATGTGAAGTCGGTGCGCTACGCAGTAGGATGTCGTAGTGCCCACAGCGGTGGAGAGCCACAGTGAAATGCTACACTATCATCGGTCGAAGCTTTGGTTTCATTACTGAGTTCGGCATGGACTCTTGGCTATTTATCAAATCCCAGACAGCAAAAAACCCGTCACATTGCTGTAACGGGTTTCTTTAATTTGAAACCTGGTAATGTCCTACTTTCACATAGCAAATGCTACACTATCATCGGCGCTGTTTC
>NZ_PJBK01000040.1:0-9206 GCF_002836155.1 Pseudoalteromonas sp. GutCa3
ACCTAATAATTGCGGTGCTTTACCCGCAATAACTGCGGTTAGTAAACCAGCTAACATAGCTCCTACAACGGTGCATATTGCACCGCCTAAAATACCGTAAACACTCATAAAACATATCAGCGCTAAACCAAATAGCAGTGCACTTAAAAATGTTTTAGTCGCTAATGTAAGTGTGTTTTTTCGTAGGTTGAGCATCATTAGTAGTAAACTTACCATCGCAATTGTAATTAGTAGCTCGTTCATGCGGGTTGTACCTCAATTTGTAATTTTTGTGTGTTTTTTATTTTTAAGGCAACAAACATACACACGATACCCACCACCATAAAGCTTATATCTACTACCGCGACAAGCGAGCTATTAAGGTTAATAACATTGCTAACGCCAAGTAAAATATTAAGTGGCAGCACCAAAGCAAGCGAAGCGCCGCATAGTAAAAGAGTCAGCTTAAAGTAGTTTTTATAACCTATGGGTAATACACTTAAGAGTAACCATGCCAACCAGGTATAAAAGAACACGGGTCCAAAAAAGCTATTTTGCGCCACACCAACAACGCTATAATTAAGTACAACTTGCACAGGAAATAGCACAAAGCTTGCTAATACCAAACCGCCACAACTGCCAATAATAAAACGATTCCAGCGTGCATATGCCTGCATACTCAGTGAAGGGCTACTGCCACGTGTGCGCTTTGTTAGCCACATCATCATGCCCGAAATAGGTAAAAGCGCAGTACTTAAGCCAAGCAATACCCAAAGTAATTTTACAAACACTCCTGCAAAGTTCCCAAAGTGCAGCGGAAACATCAACTCAATTACTTTTATCGAAACACCTGAAATATCACCAAAACTACTCATCGACTGCACAAACTCACCATTGCCCTGATAATGCAGTAACTGAGAAGCAACAGCCTCACCACCTAACAAACGCAAATATACCTGCGCATTCGCATCGTTATGCGCCATTATTGTGACATCCCTAATTATTGCTTCAGGGTAACGACTATGAGCATGCTCTAAAATAGTGTCTATTTTTGTAGGTTGCTTAATGTGGCTAACTACAGGCTCAGGAATAGCGGTAAACGTTTCTATTAACTTATCTTGATCGCCACCAAAGCTCACAAACGCAGCTGCTGGTAGTAAAATAATGGTCGCAAGCCCTAAAAATGATCCTGTAAAACCAATCACAATATTAAATACGCTGCCCCAAATACCTATAACCTTATGAGCATCGCTTACTGCAATATCTAACCCTTTATCTCGCCTAAACGTAAAGAGCTCTTTTATCAATTTTCGATGAATAAACAAGCCTGTCACTGCACTTACTAAAAGCGTTAAACCTAAAAACCCAGTGAGTATTAACCCAATTGGTCGCCCTAAATGCAAATCTGCATGAAACTCACCTATATAAGTTGGCGCATCCGTTTTTTTATTGGCGTAAAACTCTTTACTAGGCCCATAGTAAGTATTTTCCAGCGTCAACGTATCGGGATGAAATTGAAATACTCTGGCCACCTCTTGGTCGTAATTTTCATCGCCATGGTGGGATTCAAATACCAACGTTAATAAATGAAAGTTATGTCCACTTGGTAAAAACACATGAATGTTTTCGCCAAATTCACTAGGCACCTGTTTATGGTATTCGTTTACTAGTCGGTTAATTTGCGCGCTGGCAACGTATTGGCTAGATTGTAGTTCTGGATTAGCCCATATTTTTAACTCAGGTCGCGACAGAACTGCTAACGCCCCACTAAATGCAACAATAAATAGCAGTACCGCAGTAATAATTCCTACCCAGCTATGTAATAAAAATAGCTTTTTTAAAGTAATCGACTTCATCCCTGCCCCTGCGTTAACGCCCAAAAACTCAATAAACCATGTAATACACACAATGCAATCATTACTACAAAAGGTTGCCATACTTTTTGCGCCAAATACGCATAAATAAACAACGCAGTCCAAATAATAGGAAAGAGTAAAATAGGCAGTAATATTTGTTCATTCATTTGAAACGGTAAATAGGTTGTCATACCCGGAATCATTATTACCGCTGTAATTAGCGCTAATACACACGCAATTAAGTGCCTTCGCCGTGTAGCTGTAAACGTTTTTTTATTATTCATTATTCGCTCAGTAAATTTGCCCAAACATATACAAAACAGCACATGCAAATGATAACAATTGTCATTATATTGTGCATTTAATGCTTAATGCAATTTATTAAACAAATTAAGTCTAAAAACACTGTTGGTTTGCCTTTAGAGCTTTTATGCTACGCCTCGCAATTTAGGTACGCAGTAATGCGTCATTTCAGTTAAGCCGAGTTCGGGCTTTTTAATTTTTCAGGAAGCAGTAAACCGTGGATATAATTAACGCGATTATTTTAGGTATTATTGAAGGTATAACAGAATTTTTACCCATATCATCAACTGGGCACTTAATTGTAGCGTCAAAGTGGTTAGGCATTGAATCAACAGACGCTAACCTCGCCTTCGAAGTAATTATCCAGCTTGCCGCCATTTTAGCGGTACTAGCCAACTATAAAGACAAGTTCAGCCCTAAACATTTCAATTTATGGGTGAAAGTTGCCATTGCATTTATTCCTTTGGGTATTATTGGTTTTATATTTAGTGATGTAATAAAAACACTGTTTAGCGTACCAGTAGTAGGTGTTATGTTTATTGTAGGCGGTGTGATTTTTTTACTATTAGAGCGCAGTTATAAAGAGACTCACTGCACAACTACCGATGTAACCCAAGTTACTTATAAACAAGCTCTTTGGATTGGCGTAGCACAAGTATTTGCGTTAATTCCAGGGACTAGTCGTGCTGGAAGTTCTATTGTTGGTGCCATGTTGTGTGGTTTAAACCGAAAAGCCAGCGCTGAATTTTCATTTTTACTTGGTTTACCTGTACTTGCAGCAGCCTCAGGGTACGACTTACTTAAACATTACCAACTGTTTAGCTTAGATGACCTAACTGCCCTTGCTGTGGGTTTTTTAACGTCTTTTATAGTTGCTTATTTTACTATTAAACTATTCATACGCTTTCTAGAAAATTTCACTTTTGTTAGTTTTGGTCTTTACCGAATCGTATTTGGTGTTATTTTACTAACTATAGCCTACACATAAGAGAATATTATGAGCGAAAAAATAAACGAAGAAGCACTCCACGCCCTAAAAATAGCTTTTACTTACATGCCTAAAGCGATTGAGGTGACAAAGTATGAATATGGCGAGCGCTACCAAAGCGTGCTTGATCACATTGAAGCTGTACGTGAAACACTGCTTATTAACGATGTTGATCCAGAGGAAGTAGGCGGCGATATCAACCCGCAATATACCCCAAATTCAACGTATTAAAAGTATACCGCTGAGTATTATATGCTCGGCGGCATGCTGCGCTATATACAAGGGCCTGTTTATCTTTCGAGGTTAAATTTGCAGCAGACTGTTTGGTATTTAGGCAAGGCAGAGCCTATTTAGTGTGGTTATTCCCCATAAATAGGCGATAACGCAGCATAAATGCCAAACATGCGTTGCCCTTTGGGTTCTGCCTAGGGACAATTTTTAATCCTGAAAGGTCAACAGGCCCTACTACTATTAATAAACCACTAACTTAGTTCATAAAAACATAAGGTTATAAAATTTAATACGTATCAATTTTAGTTATTAGTAATTAAAACTGCTAAACTGGATTTTAAACTAATACCAATGCCCTAATTGGCCTATGTATTATATAAATTGAACAAAAGCTTACGGGGTGTTTTCTTTTGAATTTTTTACGATGTTTTCACGATATAGTTTCTAATCAATCTCTTGATTTTGAAAATAAAATTAATAAGCTCTTAGTGTTTGGGTTAGAAGTATTTGACCTTGAGCTAGGTATTATTAGTAAAGTAGATGAAAACAGCTACACCGTTTTATATGCCAAAACCCCTGACAACTCACTTTTACCCGGTACCGTGTTTGAATTACAAGGCACCTATTGCGTACATACGCTCGCTGCAGGCTCTGCACTTGCTTTTCATAAAGCATCTCAAAGCGCAATTGCAAACCACCCCTGTTATATAAACTTTCAGTTAGAGTCTTATATTGGCGCGCCAATAAAAATTGGTGAAAAAATATTTGGTACCGTTAACTTTTCATCCATAAACAGCTCTCCAGCTTTTAATGATGCAGCCTATGATTATATTGAGTTATTTGCACAATGGCTTGGATCGGAATTTGCTCGCACCCAAGCTAAAGAACAACTCATAAAAAATAGTAATACTTTATTAAAGTTAGAACACGTTGCAAATATAGGTACGTGGGAGGTTGATCTAATCTCCGATAAAATTACCTGGAGCGAGCAAACATACCTCATACATGAGGTGGATGAACAATTTCAACCGCAAATGAATTCTGCAGTCGAGTTTTATAAAGAAGGTCCAAGTCGTGAAGGCATTACTCGCGCGGTAGAATTAGCCATAGAAAAAGGCAAAAAATGGAATCTAGAACTAGAAATAGTAACCGCTAAAAATAAACATTTATGGGTGGCTACCTTTGGTGAGGCCGAATTTGATGAAGGCCGATGTGTCCGATTATTTGGCACCTGCCAAGATGTAACCGAATCAGTAATGCTCCGAGAAGAGCTTAAACAAAAGCAAGCTCAAGCAGAGCGCCTACTTGAAGACAGAAGCATGCTATTTGCTAAAATCAGCCACGAATTAAGAACCCCACTGAATGGCATTACAGGTATGCTAACCACATTAGTTGATGAACACAGTGAAGAAGTTCGCGCTGAAAAAATTAAAATAGGCCTTAGAAGCGCCGATATTTTACTTAGTATTATTAACGAAGTGCTCGATTTTTCTAAAATTAATCATGGTGAGCTAAAGCTTGAACCTACTGACTTTTTACTAAAAACAATTTTTACCGATTTAACTTCTTTATATACACCTCTATTTAAAAACACGCATGTAACGCTACAAGTAAATAATACAATTGATGACAACTGCTGGGCGTTTAGCGACAACACACGCCTTAGCCAGATTGCTTCTAACTTACTGAGTAATGCACTTAAATTCACTGAAAATGGTTCAGTTACACTAAACACCAGCCTTTCTAAAGTAAAAACTAAGCTAAGTTTAAATATTGAAGTGTCTGATACAGGCCGAGGAATGAGTAAAGGCTTTTTAGAATCACTGTTTTCTCCTTTTTCTCAAGAAGTAGATGCTAAAAATTCAAAAGGTGGAACAGGCCTTGGCCTTGCAATAGTAAAAGAACTTGTTGAATATATGGGCGGCAAAATAAAGGTAAAAAGTACACCTAATAAAGGCACTACGTTTTTAGTAAATATTCCTATTGAGAAAGGGACAGAACAAAAACAAGAAAACCTCAAATCAACGTTAGATATCAATGGCAGTGAACTATCAGTACTTGTAGTCGATGATAACGATATTAATAGGTTGGTACTTCATGCTTCTTTAGGCAAACTTAATATAAAAGCCGACTCTGCAGTTGATGGCCAAGATGCTGTATTAAAATGTCGCCAAAAGCATTATGACCTTATTTTTATGGACTGCATAATGCCCATACTCGATGGATTTGAGGCAACAAAGCAGCTTAGATCAGAAAAAATCTGCTCGCATGAAGGAACCTACATAGTGGCTATAACTGCTAATACTTCATCACAAGATAAACTTGCCTGCAAACAAGCCGGTATGGATATGTTTATATCAAAACCGTTTAAACTACCCATACTTGAAAAAGCAGTTATTAACGCGCTTGAGCATACCGCTAAAGTTAGCTAACGTTTGTAGTCAACTGATTGGTTAAATAAGGATATAAAATTAAAAACATAATTAGAACTATATTACTAACAGTACTTATTGTTGCAGTATTTAAAGGCGTTTCCACTGGGCAATGGAGTTCATCAATAACAATAGTTATCGTATCAGGCGTATTGCTGTTAGTTACATTTATCAGTGCTAAGTCATCACGTGGATCATCAGTTTATACTGGCAGTGACTCACCAGTTTCCTCTAGCAGTAACTCAGCGCACTCTCACACAAATTGTAGCGGCGGTGATTCTGGTGGTGGGTGCGATTAAATCGTGTGCTAATTCTTAAGCATTAAAAAAGCCGCCTTTGGAGAAGGGCGGCTTGGGTTAACAAACAGCTATGGGTGTAGCCTTGCTGTTATATCAAGAGAGTTTTTACTAATTACATTAAGCAGCGCTTTGATCAGCTTCTTCAGAGTGACGAATTAAATAATCAAATGCACCTAAACTTGCTGTTGCACCGCTACCCATTGCAATAATAATTTGTTTAAACGGAGTATTGGTTGCATCCCCCGCGCCGTAAATTCCTGATAGTGACGTTGCGCCTTTAGCATCAATCAGTATTTCACCAAATTTACTTAATTCAAGGTCGCTGTCTTTTAACCACTCAGTATTTGGTATTAAGCCTATTTGTACAAATATACCGGCAAGTTCAAGCTCTTTGCTCTCTCCCGACACTCTATCTGTGTACATTAAGCCAGTTACTTTTTTACCATCACCAAGTACTTCGGTTGTTTGTGCACTTTTGATAATAGTAATATTAGCCATGCTTTTAGCTTTACGAATAAGCACTTCATCAGCACGTAGTGTGTCTGCAAATTCAAGTACCGTAACGCTTTGCACAATATTAGCTAAATCGATTGCCGCTTCTATACCCGAATTGCCACCGCCAATTACAGCAACAGGTTTACCTTTAAATAAAGGGCCATCACAATGTGGGCAATATGCCACACCATGGCCGCGATATTCTTCCTCCCCTGGTACGTTCATTTCGCGCCAGCGTGCACCAGTGGCAAGTACGAGCGACTTAGCTTTGAGTACTGCGCCATTTTCTAGTGTAATTTCGTAGCCATTGTTATAACCAAGTGCCGCTGCACGCTGATTATGCATTACATCTACATCGTATTCTTTAACGTGCTCTTCAAGCTGGGCAACCAATTTTGGCCCTTCAGTCGCCTTAATCGAAATAAAGTTTTCTATTGCTAATGTATCTGCAACTTGTCCACCAAATCTGTCGGCAACAATACCTGTATTTAACCCTTTTCGTGCTGAGTAAATCGCAGCCGATGCGCCCGCAGGCCCGCCACCAATTACAAGTACATCAAATTTATCTTTTTTACTTAGCGATTCAGCTTGGCGCTGTGCCCCTTTGCTATCTACTTTATTGAGTATGTCGGTAAGGCTTAGTGCACCTTGGCTAAATGGTTCGCCATTTAAATATACAGCCGGTACAGCTAAAATATTTCGCTCTTCTACTTCGTCTTGAAATAATGCGCCATCAATCATGGTCGCTTTAATATTGCTGTTTGTCGCTGCCATAGTATTAAGTGCTTGCACTACTTGCGGGCACGTTTGGCAACTTAAACTTATATATACTTCAAAGTTAAGTTCTTGAGTAAGCGATTGTATTTGTTCAATGTCTTCGCTTTTAGCTTTACTTGCGTGTCCGCCAGTATGTAAAAGAGCTAACACTAAACTTGTGAATTCGTGGCCCATAGGTACGCCTGCAAACGTAATATGGGTATTTTTAATAGGTGAATGTACAACCATTGACGGGCGACGCGCGCTTGTATCTGGGTTGTTCATTACCGTAAATTTATCGCTCAGTGAGGCTAAATCGTTCGCTAAGCTTTCTACTTCTGCTGATTTTTTGCTGTCATCCAAGGCAATAAGTAGCTCAACAGGTTGAGTAAGCGATTCAAAATGGCTTTTTAATTGATTTTTTATGTTGTTATCTAACATGGCTTAACCCTTTTAGGAAAATTTAAACAGCAAGCCTCCCATGCCAAATAATGCATGTGCTTAAACAAGTATATTGATATATAGGAGGCACCAACAAACGGATGTTCGTTGATTTAAGGGCAGTTACCTGCCCTTATAGTAGGAATAAATCTGATACTTAGATTTTACCAACTAAATCTAGTGAAGGTGCAAGTGTGTCTTCACCTGGCTGCCAAGATGCAGGACAAACTTCACCGTCGTGAGTTGCAATGTATTGTGCAGCTTGCACTTTACGAACAAGTTCTTTAGCGCTTCGGCCAATTCCTAAATCGTGAGTTTCGATAATTTTAATTTCGCCTTCTGGGTTCATTACAAATGTACCGCGAAGTGCTAAGCCTTCTTCTTCAATCATTACGCCAAAGCTACGAGTAATACGTCCTGTTGGGTCGCCAATCATTGGGTAAGTAATTTTACCAATTGTGTCTGACGTATCGTGCCATGCTTTGTGAGTGAAGTGAGTGTCAGTAGATACTGAGTAAACTTCTACGCCCATTTCTTGAAGTTGTGCGTAATAATCTGCAACATCACCAAGTTCAGTAGGACATACAAATGTAAAGTCTGCTGGGTAAAAGAAGAAGATTGACCATTTACCTAGAACATCTTTTTCAGACAATTCTACAAAGTCACCGTTGTGGTAAGCGGTTGCATTGAATGGTTGTAATTTAGTATTGATTAATGAAGTGCTCATGGTATTTCCTCATCTATATTTAATGTATTTAAAAAGTAATCAACGCTCTCGTTTAAAACGACCTTCTGCGTTGGCTTGGTTAATACAATAAGGCTAATGGATAATTAAATAAAATTGATTGTTTAGATTAAAACAATCGGTTTTTTGGATTGAACTATATAATCCCTGTTATCGTAAGCATTATTTGGATTGTAAACGCTGGCGAATTATTAAGATCGCTAATCGCAATACTGCTACAATAGCCGCGCTTCAAATAAGTCATTAAATATAAGGCACGCCGTAATGGAAAAATTTTTTAACCACATACAACTAGGTTACTTAGGCTTAATCCCGTTTTTAGGGTGTGTGGGTTGGCCGCTTATGTTTGGCAGTAATAGCCTTAACTTAGAGTTTTTTACTTTTTACAGTATCGCCATTTTAGCATTTATGGCAGGTAGCTTGTGGCGCGCCGGAGAGCAAAGCTATAGCAATGCAATTAAAGCGGTATTACCTGTTATCCCAGTTCCATTTTTATCATTTTTACCTGTAGAGTGGGCACTGGCTTGGCTAGGTGCTAGTTTTTGGTTAGTACTTATATTTGAAAAAGCCACGCCGCAATGGAAAACCTATCATAAAGATTATCAAAAAATGCGTGTAGTACTTACCTCTGTTGTGTTTGTGTGTCATATCCTTACTATTGGTATGAGTATTTACCCTAAG
>NZ_PJBK01000041.1:0-8607 GCF_002836155.1 Pseudoalteromonas sp. GutCa3
CTTATTGCACAAAGAGGAGTAAATGAGAAGACATAAAACAATAGTAATTATGTATTTTTACTTCTCTAAAGCGCAGCGCCTTCTAAACCTCTTTGTGAGCAAATTACTTAAAAACTCCGAAAGAGAAGTAAAAGAGGAGTAAATGAGAAGACATAAAACAATAGTAATTATGTATTTTTACTTCTCTAAAGCGCAGCGCCCTCTAAACCTCTTTGTGAACAAATCACTTAAGATTTTATTGCATATAGAAATTACGAGCTTTGCTCGTCACGCCAGCAAGCGCTGCATCTACAAGTAAATTTAACCACGGCTTTAAACTTATCCTTCTTGGCGCACTATATTCTCAAGGGTGCGAATGTTGATAATTAAATCCTGGCGCTCCGGGTTAGCTTGTAATGCTTTTCTAAGATGCTTTAGCGCACTCGGGTATTCTTTAGAATCAATCGCTATTTGCGATAACCCAAGCCATGCCGATAGTTGATAATCAGGTAGGGCTTGTGCGCGAACATACATAAGTTTAGCTTGGGTAAGCTGATTTTTACTGCGATAAATACTCGCTAAACTAAGCAGGGCATCACCTAAATTCGGGTTTATTTTAAGTGCGTTATTTAAGCTTTTAAGAGCGCGCGTAGTATTACCTTGCTGCATAGCAAGTTGTGCACTGTATACAGAAAACTGGGCTTGTTCATCACGGGGTAGTTGCTTAGTTAATCTTTTTGCGCTGCCTATTAGATCTTTAGCTAAATCCCATTTTTGTTGAGACACAAGCCAGCCTAAAGTTTGCATCGTGGTATTAATAACCTCAACTTGCTGCTGTTTAGTGGCGTATTTTAAACCTTGCTTTAATAAACTAACAGCGCGTTCACTGCTACCTTCACTTAAGTGCAGCTGGGCTGCTAAAAGCTGGTTGCTGGTATCTTTAGGGTTGAGTTTTAAGGCCACTTCAATAGCAGCAAGCGCTTGCTTTTTTTGATCAAGTTGTAACGCTATTTGTGCACGTTGCAGCCAAAGTTCAGCTTCATCAGGGGTTTTATTGAGTAACTCTTTTAATAATGCATTTGCCTGGCTTAAATCACCCGATTCAATTAACGCAAACAATAGCCCTTGTTGATATTGGCTTGTTTCTGGCGCTAGCATAAGCGCTTGGCGGTACGCCGCTACTGCGCTCCAAGGTTGGCTGTGCTGCACATGTATATAAGCAAGTTGCGCATAACTTTGTGCGTCAGCTTGGCCAAGCTCAATACTATGAACTAAGTGTGTTTGCGCTTTATCATACTTTGCTTGTTGCATGTATAAAAGGCTCAAACCTTGGTGTGCTTTTACTAAATCAGGTGAAGCTTTTAAACACGCTAGGTAAGCTAGTTCAGCGTTATTAAAGTCTTTTGTTGAAAGCAAAACTTGTGCACGTAATAAGTTTAAAGCAGTGCTATCTTCGCTTATATCACGGCCTTTAAATAGCGCAGCGACTTCACTGTAATTACCTGCTTGCAATAGTGGTTGTACTTGGCGAGCAAAACCGCGCTCGGTCGGCTCAATAAGGACCTCTGTAGGGCCTAGTAATTTATTATTTATAGCCAACTGCCATGTTGGATCGCTAGGCGATAAAGTTACTTTTAGTGGCGCACTTTTTAATGGCGTACTAGCAGCACTAGCATGCACGCTAGTTACACCTAATAAAGGGAATGAGCACATTAAAGTAGTGATAACTGCGCGAGTTAATGGTTTTAGCGTTTTAAATATATTCATGTTTTTCATTTTAATAGGCTTAAGGTTTAAATTCGATTGGCCAAATAAAGCGAGCGCGTACGGTTTCACCTTCTTTTTTAGGTGCACTAAAGCGGCTTTGTTTAATAATTTTGTCGATAGCTGGTTTAAGTTCAGGGTATGGGTTTTGTACTACCTCAATTAAACTTACCTTGCCACTTTCATCAATAAATACATCGAGTTTTACAGTAAATACATCAACACCTCGGCGGGTTAAGCTTTTTGGTAAAACGGCCTTGACGGGAGTAAGCAAAGTGGGGAGACCATCGAGTTGATTTAAGCTAAATGCATCCCAATTTACACTCATTGATTGCCATTGTGGCGCGCTTACTTTTACGCTAGGTGTATCGGGTTTTACAATACTTAAATTGCTGTTGATCTTAATTTTTACGGCTTGAATAGACGCGCCTGCACCTTCTACCGCTAAGCTTTGCATTGGCTCACTTGTTTGCTGTTGCGATATTGATGGCGGAGGAGGAGGTGGCAGTGCCACCATGGCAATCTCACGTACAACCACTTTGTCTTGTATATGGTGTTCGGCAAGTTGTCCAAGCCATAAAAGCAGTAATGCAGCACTAAGTACAATGAGGCTAAGGCCAAATGCAAAAAGTGGATGGCGATTGTTTTTTGTTTTTTGAGGCGAGTCAATCGTGTGCATATTATTGCTTCGTAGCTAAGTTAACTTGCGCCGCGCCTGCCAGCTTTGCTTCGTCAATTACTTGAACAAGTAACTCTGTAGGTACTGTTTTATCAGCTTGAATTACCACAGGGCGTTGTTGCTGTTTTAACATTTGCTCGACACTACTACGTACACCAGCCACACCAATTTGGCTACCATCAAAAAATACTTGTTGGTTGTCGGTTATTGCTAAAAATATAACTTGCTGCTCAAGGCGGCTGGCCGATACGGCTTGTGGTTTATCAACTTCAACACCGCTTTCGCGTACAAATACGGTTGTAACAATAAAAAATATTAGCAATATAAATACCACATCAAGTAGCGGCGACATATCAATATGTTGCCCCGCTTCTTGCTCTAGCTTGTGCTTTAATCGTGATTGCATACTGTTACCCTAACTGCTTACTTAACGTATGTAATTTAGGATTACGCTGCGAATACGCTAAATAGGCTTGCATTAACCACGCAGGAATAGCGCACACAAGGCCCAATTGAGTTGTTAGTAATGCATCACCAATGGCGTCACTCATTAACTCGTTATGGCCCAGCGCCATTACTTTAAATGTATCAAGCAAACCAACAATGGTGCCTAATAAACCAAGTAGCGGAAGCGCTGCTGTTAAAATAGAGCTTACCTCTTGCCAGTAACCTTTACGCTGCGCTTGGTATTGTTTAAGGTGCAGTAAGTCATGAAAAATCAGCTGGTATACAAATAAAGCGAGTAAAAGAATACACCAGCAAATAGGGTTACTAACGATTTTTTCAAACATTGGTTTCTCCTTTTTCTAGTTGACTTAGCTGTAATGCAAAGCCTTCGAGCTGGCTGTAGTACGCTTTTGCTTTACGTGATAGCAATGCATTTAATACCAATGCAGGGATGGCAACGACTAAACCCAATTCGGTTGTTATAAGTGCTTGTGCGATACCGCCCGATACAACTTCTGGGTCACCTGAGCCAAACAAGGTCATCATTTTAAATGTTTCGATCATGCCGCTAACAGTGCCTAATAACCCGAGTAATGGGGCTACTGCAGCCGTAACGGCAATAGCGCCAATAAAGTTATCGAGTTTATGCTTATCATGAATTAACTGATTAAATAATTGATCGTCTCGTACTTGGCCTTTTTCGCTTTGCAGCGTTAAGTTAAATAACTGCTGCTGCATGCCTGCAAATTCACTGCTATTTTCAGCTTTAAAAAATTGTTGTAATTGCATTTGAGAGTGCATTTTAATTTTACTTAAACGCAGTAGTTGCGCGGCTTTTAATAGCGCAATGGTTAGTGCAAAGCAGGCAAATAAAATAATAGGGATAGCCCACAAGCCACCTTTTTCTAGGTGTTCAAGCGGACTTTCTTGTTGGGCTTGGCTAGTTACTAAGTGCGTTAAACTAGGATCAAAAGTAAGTAATGTTGAGCCTACACCGTTTTGCTTTAAAGTATTATCGAGTGGGTTGTCGTCACTTGTAGATTGCACTAACGCTACTTTTAATGCATTAGATTCATCATCCAAATTTAATAACCCCATAAGCTTAGGTGTTTGCGTACTAAACCATGCAACAGGCCCGATTTGAAGGGTATTAGCTTGGCTTAACTCTCCATTACTTAGCACAACCGATTGCTTTTTAAACTGTGGATAAAGTGCCTGCTCTTGATTATTAATTTGCGATATAACGCGGCTTAATAACTCGTTTTGATTATTAGCCGCGTTGTTATTGCCTGAACCATTGCCAGCACTATTGCTGGTATTTTGGCGCACAAAACGGCTAAGTAAGTTTAATTGATATTGCTGCTGCTGTTGCCAAGTATCTAATCGGGTTTGTAACTGATCGAGGCTTAATGTGTTTTCGTCAGCTAGGCGGCGATTAACTGCGGCTTGTTCGCGTAATTTACTGAGCGATTGCTGCTTGGTAAAAATTTGCTTTGCAAGGGTAGCTTGCTCTTTTGAAATACTATTTTGAGTTTTACTTAGAGTACGTTGCGCTGTTTTAATATCAGTTAAAATACTTTGTTTAGCATCATCACTGCTAGCTGCAAAAGAAATGTTTGCACTTAAAAGTAACACTGTGGCGCTAAATACTTTAATTATGCTGTTAAAGGCCATTATTTAGCCCCTTGCTGGTTTTTATTTACATAACTTAATATTGGGAGTGTTACCCAATCAGCAGCGCGCTTTTTTTGCTGTACCGCAATACCTAGTGCAACTTGCTCAGCATTAATGCTTGGGTCAAATTCCCACTGCCAACCTAAGTCACTTGGAAAACCAATACCTACGTAACTTAAATCTTCGCTTACAAACCATGCTTGTGCTGCACCTAAATAAAGCTGCTTTACCCACACTTCTTGCCCGTCAGGATGCTTAATTGCCATTTCGTGAATTGAAATACGTTGTTGAAAATCATTAAGTAGAGTCAGCATTTTTAGCGCTGTTTGTAATTTGTCAGTTGTACTGAGCTGTGAGTCGCTTAAATCACCAGTGTTTTTCCAACTACTTAAAAGTGGCGGGGGGAGTTGCACTTGTAATGAAAGTAATTGCCCAGAAATACGTGCTAGTTGATCATTTAATTGCTGTTGATCATTTTCAAGTTCTGATTGCTTAGTAACAAGTTGTTCGCGTTTTTGGGCAAGCTCACTGGTGCTTTTTTTTCTACGCTGATTAAGCTCGCTAAGTTGCTGCTGCTCAGCATTTAGAAGCGTTAAGGTTTGCTCCATGCTGCTTTTTCGTTCAAGCCAATGAGTATTTAATTCTGTGTTTTGATTTTCTATTTGTAGCCATTTATTAACGAGTTGTTCTAGCTCACTAACAGTGTCGGCGTTTACTGCCATGGTGCTACAAAGCGCGATAACTACGCTAATTGGTTTAATTAAGCTTCGCATTACTTAACAACAATCCTGAAAGTTACGACAAGCAATTACAGGGACGTAATTACTGTTAATTTTTGAGTGTGTATACAATATAGGAATTTACATAACAATGCAATTGATAACAGTTATCGTTTACATTGCGTTGTTTGAATGGTAGGATTTCGCCGAAATTAAATATGTACCTTAAATTAACAATAGTTAAGTGCTTAATAAAAACTACGGAGTAACCATGAGTAAGCCATCGAATAAAGGGAATGCCTACATAAAGCCAATTGCAGCGGTTGTTACGGCAACGCTTTCAACTTGGGCAAGTGCACAGGATGTTCAAGAACTATCGGTAACTAAAGCAGAAACTAAAACTGAGTCTAGCTATGTTGTTGAAAAATCAACGTCGCATAAATACACTCAACCGCTACTCGATACAGCTAAAACTGTAACGGTAATTAACCAAGCGGTAATGAAAGATAGAAACGTAGATAGCTTACGTGATGCTTTACGCAATGTGTCTGGTATTTCTTTAGCAGCAGGTGAGGGTGGTTCACCTACTGGCGACAGCATGTCGATTCGTGGTTTTAGTGCTACAAATGATATTTTTGTAGATGGTATTCGTGATGTTGCAGGTTACACACGTGATATTTACAACATTGAAGCCGTTGAAGTTGCAAAAGGCCCAGGCTCAGCAGTTTCTGGTCGTGGCGCAACAGGTGGTAGTGTTAATTTAGAAAGTAAAAAGGCGAAGTTAGACAGCTTTAACGACGTTTCGCTACGTTTAGGCACAGAAAACGATTACCGTGGTCGTTTTGATACTAACATTCAGGTAAACGACACAAGCGCACTACGTATAAACCTTCTTACTGATAAAGGTGATGTTGCAGGTCGTGACCATATTGAAAACGAAACAAATGCTGTTGCGTTTGCATTTGCAACAGGGCTTGGTACAAACAGCCGTTTTGATTTAAACCTAGAGTATCAACGCCAAGATAATTTACCAGATTACGGCATTCCGTGGGTTTACAGTGATACGCCAGTAGCTGAACTTGCAGATAGTGCACGCTCACCTTCTCCTGTCGACTTTGATAACTTTTACGGTAATATTTACCGTGATTACGAAGATATTGAAGCTTACTCAACAACAGCTCGTTATGAGTATGATTTTTCTCAAAATACTACGTTACGTGTGCAAGGTCGTTTAGGTAAAGTAAAACGTGAATCAGTAACAACTGCACCGCGTTATTTCTCGGTTACAACAGACACTGACATTACCTTTGCAGATGAAAAAACACGTGATACTGAAAATTCACTTGCTGCACTTCAAGTTGATTTAATTGGTAACTATGAATTTGCTGGCTTTACTCACGACGTAGTAGTGGGTGTTGAACTTGCAAATGAAACGTTTACACGCCATAACTTTGTTGCAACTACGCCTGATAACCTAATTGAAGATGGAATACGTAACGACTTATACAACCCTGATGCAACAATTGCATTTACGGGTGTGTACGGCCGTGACGGTACAAGCATTGAGGCTAAAGCTAAAAACCAAGCTATTTATGCATTTGATACAGTAACGCTTAACAAGCAATGGGAAGTTACAGGTGGAATTCGCTTTGATAGCTTCACTACGGATTATCACAACGATTACAATGATCCAAGCGCTTTAATTTCTACAAGTGACGATTTATTTAGCTGGAATGCAGCTGTAGTTTATAAACCTACAGAGAACGGCAGTGTATATTTAGGCGCAGGTAATTCATTCAATCCATCAGCGGAAAGCCTAACGGTATCTACGCGTTCAAATGCAGCTGATTTAGACGCAGAAGAAAGCCGTAGTTATGAATTAGGAACTAAATGGAGCCTAATGGATGGTCGCCTGCAAACTAATGCTGCACTTTTCCGTACTGAAAAAACTAATGCCCGTACTGATGACCCATTTGCAGATAGCTCAAGTGATGAAATACTCGGTGGTGAACAGCGCGTACAAGGTTTAGAGCTTTCAGCAACTGGGCTAATTACTAAAGAGTGGACTGTAATTGCTTCATACACTTACCAAGATAGCGAAGTAACTAAAGCATTAGGCGACGACGCAACTCAAATTGGTAACGAGCTTGCACGTACGCCTAAAAATAGCGCAAGTGTTTGGACTACGTACGATATGTCGGATAAATTATCGTTTGGTTTAGGTGCGCAATATGTAGGTGAGCGTTATAACGGGACTACGTCAACACGCTCTCGTGCGCCAGGTTATACTATTTTTGACCTGATGGTTGCGTATGACATATCAAAAGATTTGAGCCTGCAGTTTAATGGTGAAAACTTAGGTGATAAAGATTACGTTGATCAGTTAGGTGGTGGACACTTTGTACCAGGTGATGGTCGTAAGTTTAGCTTAACAGCGAGCTACTCTTTCTAAGAGTAAAATAAGTACGGCATAAAAGGGCAGAGTTAACTCTGCCCTTAATTATTTGATGAAAATGTGAGAGGGCGCACATGCTAGTTAAAATTCCAGAGCTACTAACGAAAGAAGAAGTGGCGTATTGTCATGAGGTTTTGCTTAAAGCGCAGTGGGCCGATGGCAGTATTACCGCAGGGCATCAATCAACCAAAGCAAAAAATAACTTACAGCTACCTGAAAATAGCCCTGAATGCCAAGAGCTTGGCGACATTATTATGGCAGCACTTGCGCGTAGTAATTTGTTTATGTCGGCAGCGCTCCCCGCAAAAATTTTTCCTCCGCTTTTTAACTGTTATCAAGGTGGGCAATCGTTTGGTGTGCATGTAGATAATGCGATTAGACAAGTGCCGGGTACGCCAGTAAAAATTCGTACAGATGTATCAATGACGTTATTTATTAATGACCCCGAAGACTATGAGGGCGGTGAACTTGTTATTGAAGACACTTATGGCTCACATAGCGTAAAGCTGCCAGCAGGCAGTATGGTGTTGTACCCTTCAACGAGTTTACATCGTGTAATGCCAGTAACAAGTGGGCGCAGATTAGCCTCATTCTTTTGGTTACAGAGCATGGTAAACAGCGACGAAAAACGTGGTTTATTATTTGATTTAGATATGTCGATTCAAAGTTTGCGCAGCAAAGTAGAAGATAGCCCAGAGATTATTCAATTAACAGGGGTTTATCATAACTTGCTAAGACAGTGGGCGCAGACATAACGAAGATACTCGTTATTAAATATTGGATATAAGTAATTAAATTTTAGTAACTAAATATAAGTAATTAAAAGCTGCGCTTTTCGCGTGAGCAAGCTTCACGCCTACAGTCAGAATTTAACGCTGTGGTTAAATTAC
>NZ_PJBK01000042.1:0-8484 GCF_002836155.1 Pseudoalteromonas sp. GutCa3
CCTAAGGTCCCTTTTTGCATTTACACAATAAGCTTATTATTGTGCTGGTGCTTCTTCATTTTGAATTTCAAGTAATTCAACTTCAAATACAAGTGTTGAATTAGCTGGAATCTTACCTAAGTCGCGGTCGCCGTAAGCAAGTTCTGAAGGAATAGTGAACTTGTACTTAGAACCCACTGACATAAGTTGTAAACCTTCAGTCCAACCAGCAATTACGCGGTTAAGAGGGAAAGTTGTAGGTTCGTTACGTGCATATGAGCTATCAAACTCAGTACCGTCTAATAAAGTACCTTTGTAGTGTACTTTAACTACATCAGTTGCTACTGGCTTTTCGCCATCGCCTTCGCTAAGTACTTCATACTGTAGGCCAGACTCAGTTACTGTAACGCCTTCTTTTTTAGCGTTGTCAGCTAGGTATTTAACACCCGCTTCTTTGCTTTTTTCAGACTCTACTTTTGCTTTTTCTTCTTGCTTAGTACGTACTGATGTATCTAGTTCAGTTAATACTTCGCGAATTTTTTCTTCGTCAATTTTTGCATTACCAGCAAGTGCATCTTCAAAACCACGGATTAGAAGTGCTTGGTCTAGTTCAATACCAATTTCTGTTTTGTCTGCTAGGTCTTTATTTAAAAAGTTACCTACAGATGCACCAATACCGTATGCTTGTTGCTGTTCTACAGTGTCTAATTTAACTTCAGCTTGTTCTTTTTTTGCTTCTTGATTACAAGCTGTAAGCGCTAAAACTGACGCTGCAATCAATGACAATCTAATCGTCTTTTTCATTTTAAATCTCCGACACACTTTGCAGTTGTCATTTTAATGTATTATTACTAGTTAAAGATTAACGGCCCACATGATAGGCTGCTTGTTTAATGACTAAATTCCACATTGTTAGCTAAACTAAAAACATATCCAGTGATTAGACAAACAACCTAGGCATTTAACGCGTCCTAGTCTAACCTCTCAGTCACTAAGAGTTAAGGGGAAATACCTGTAATATGTCGATATTTCGTACTTTTTTAATCGTATTTAGCTGTTTTTTAGCCATCGCCTGTACCGATAAAAAACAACACGCTGTAGCAAGTTATGAACATGCTGCACAAGGTGCGTTTTCATCAACAGTTTCAAACGATGGTAAATACAGTTTGATCTCCTCTATCAACCATGGGGTCGCCCTGTGGGATAATCAACAGCAGGTACTAAAATACCAATGGTTTCAGCAGCAAGATCAAGACAGTTTGGTATACGCCGTTGCTATTGCTTTTGATAACAGCGTGGCTGTTACCGCCGAAAAAACCACGTTTGCTGTGTGGGATATAGCCACAGGCAAAAATAAAGGTTATTACAAAATACAAAAAGCCAGTATTCGCGATATTGCTATTAGCAATCAAGGCCGTAGTGTTTTATACGGCCGTAGCGACGGCGTTGTCGTATTTGTAAACCTAGAAACCGGACGTCGTATTGAGTTTTTAGGTCATCAAGATAAAGTTAACACCGTTGACCTATCACCTAACGGACGCTACGCCTTAAGTGGTTCTAACGATTATGTTGCTTACTTTTGGGATACACGTACAGGGCAAGTAATTCATCGTTTTAATCACCCAACGCGTGTTACCCAAGTAACGCTCGATCCACAAGGTCGCTATGCGTTTACGGCCGATAGTATGGCACAAGCAAATGTATGGAAGCTGACTACAGGTGATCTTGTGAGTAAACTGAAGTATATTGCGCGTCAGAAAATTTTTACTGCTGTGCGCTTTAACGAACAAGGCACTTTGCTTGCAACCGGCTCGCCAAATAAGCGCGTAGATTTGTGGCAAATACCAAGCGGTGAAAAAATTCAAACTTGGCAGGTTACCCCGCGCGAAGGCAGTAAGCCTAAATCGGCGGTGGTGCTAGATGTGACATTTACAGATAACGGTAAGTCGTTGTTAACCGAAAGCTCCAGCGGTATCGCAGAGCGATTTATTATACGAGAGAATAATGAACACAATTGAACATCGCTTAATGGAACTTGAAGCCAAAGTGGCTTTTCAAGATGAGACGATTGAAGTCTTAAATGATGAAATAAAAGTGCACCAGCAACTTTTAGCAAAAATGAAACGCCAAACTGAGCTGCTAGCAGAAAAAATTAAAGAGTCGCAGTCATCATCGTCTATGATGTCTGAAGCACCTGAGCCGCCTCCACCGCATTACTAAAACCGGTAAAAATTAGGCAATAAAAAACCGGGTTAGTCGCCCGGTTTAAATACACCAATTACTTGTTCAAATTGGCGAGTAGACGCCTGAACAGCGTTATCGGGTTGCGCCATTTTATGACCACACTCAACACACTCTACTTTTTCAACATCATGTTCTCTGTATAGCATCATAGTATCCATGGCTTTGCAGTCAGGGCACGATGCACCAGCAATAAATCGCTTCTTTTGTCTCACAACATTTTTCCTGTGGTTTGAACTGCTGTCATTTTATCGTATAACTTCACTTGTTGATACGCTTGATAAGAGCATTAAGTTCTATGTTATGATAGCGCCAACTTAACAAGGGCACAGCAAAGTAACGCATTCATGATCCAAATCTCAGAAATAGAACTACTTCGTGGCGGTAAAGCCTTATTAAAAAACGCATCAGCTACATTATTTCCAGAGCACAAAGTAGGCCTTGTTGGCGCTAATGGCTGTGGAAAATCAACGTTATTTGGTTTACTAAAATCAGAACTGCAATTAGATGCCGGTAACTGCAGCATTCCAAAAGATTGGTCTATTGCCTCTGTTAAGCAAGAGACACCTGCACTTGAAATAAGCGCGATTGATTATGTACTTCAAGGCCACCCAGAATACTACGCAATGCGTATAGCACTGCGTGAGGCCGAGAAAAACAACGATGGCGACACACAAGCCAAAGTACATATTCAGCTTGAAAACATTAAAGGCTACAGCATTGAATCAACCGCCGGTGAGCTATTACACGGCTTAGGCTTTGCCAATAACCTTATAGAAAACCCTGTAAGCTCGTTTTCGGGTGGTTGGCGTATGCGTTTAAACCTTGCCCAAGCATTAATACGCGATGCCGATTTACTACTTCTTGATGAGCCAACAAATCACCTTGATTTAGATGCCGTTTATTGGCTTGAGCGTTTTTTACGTGCTTATACCGGCACCCTTGTACTTATATCGCATGACCGTGAGTTTTTAGATGCGGTGGTTGACCAAATTTGGCATGTAGATAAGCAACTTATCAATGTGTACAAAGGTAACTACTCGCAGTTTGAGCGCCAAAAAGCAGAGCGCTTACTACAACAACAAGCAATGTTTGATAAGCAGCAAGATCAAATTGCACACTTAGAGCAATTTATAACGCGCTTTAAAGCAAAAGCCAGTAAAGCTAAACAAGCACAAAGCCGTGTAAAAGCACTTGAACGCATGGAAAAACTAGCGCCAGCACATGCCGACTCGCCATTTAACTTTGAGTTTGCAGAGCCAAAAGCATTACCAAACCCACTAATGACAATAGATAAAGCCAAAGCGGGTTATGGTGACGTCACTATTTTAAATAATATAGAGCTAAACCTTGTACCAGGTAGCCGAATTGCTTTACTTGGTCGAAATGGCGCGGGTAAATCAACGTTAATTAAACTGCTTTCTGGTGATTTAGAGCCGCAAGCGGGCGAAGTTATTCAGCATCACGGATTAAATATTGGTTACTTTGCGCAGCATCAGCTGGAATCTCTTGATTTAAAAGCCAGTGCAATAACGCACATACAACGACTAGACCCAAAAGCCACTGAACAATCACTACGTGACTTTTTAGGCGGCTTTGCCTTCATTGGCGATAAAGCACTTGAGCCTGTAGCCCCATTTTCGGGCGGCGAAAAAGCACGTTTAGTGCTTGCCATGTTGGTATATCAAAAACCAAACTTATTATTACTGGATGAGCCAACCAACCACCTTGATTTAGAAATGCGCCATGCACTTGTTATGGCACTACAAGGCTTTGAAGGCGCTATGGTTACCGTTTCGCATGATCGCCATATGCTTAAAAATACTGCCGATGAGTTTTACTTAGTGGATGACGGCAAAGTAACCCAGTTTGGTTATGACTTAGATGCGTATTATCAATGGTTACTTAACGCGAATAAAGAAGCGGTTAAAGCGCAGCAAACCGACGAGCCTAAAGCAAACCCAGGTGTTAACCGTAAGGAACAAAAGCGTTTAGAGGCTGAGTTTAGAAAAGCCACTCAGCCACTTAAAAAGCAAATTGAAAAGCTTGAAAAGCAACTCGATAAATTTACCGCCGAATTAAGTGAAGTTGAAGTGACCTTAGGTGATAACGAACTGTACAACGACGACAACAAAGCCAAGCTTAAAGAGTTATTAGCCAAGCAAGCAACCCTTACGCCTAAACTTAACGACGTTGAAGAAGAGCTACTTATGGCACTTGAAGAAATGGAAGAAAAAGAGCAGGCATTCGCCGATGAACTTGCTCAATAGCGACCATTTTTGGCAGTTTGCGTGCACCTTGTACGCAAAGCCTGATCAACAAACAACCTTGCTGGCACTACAAAACCAGCAAGGAAAAAACGTTAATTTATGCTTATTGCTACTTTATTTAGACTCATTAAATTTAAGTATTAATACCCAACAGCTAAATGAGTTAACGCAAGTAGTTAGTGAGTTTGATACTCACGCATTACAACCTCTGCGCGCTGCTCGTAGCTATTTAAAAGCTAATCAGAATACGATAAGTGATTACGCCACAATACGCGCAGAGTTACTAAGCGCTGAGCTAAAGCTTGAAAAACAACAGCAACATATGTTGATTGAAGCAGTAAATGAGTTTGAATTAATCGAGCATGCAGCACAAAACAATATTAAGCTGTATATGAAAGCCACTTAGGCTGCTACTTTTTATACCCTCCTCCACTGCTCATTCTATTTTCTTTGTGTAAAAAACCTTTAAGTAATTTATTCACAAAGAGGTTAAGAGGCGCTTCGCTTTTAGAGGAAAACAAACTAGATTACTTAGGTAAAAATATAAATATTGAGCGGTTGTTTAGCTCAGCATTTTATTACCCTGCCCTAATTTTCTTCTCTTTTTCTTCTTTTTGCGCAAAGACCTTTAAGTAATTTACTCACAAAGAGGTTAAGAGGCGCTTCGCTTTTAGAGGAAAACAAACTAAATTACTTAGATATAAATATTGAGCAGTTTGTTGCTCTACCCTCATTTACTTCTCATTCTTTTCTCTTTGTGCAAAAAATCTTTAAGTGGTTTACTCAAAAAAGTTTAAAGCGCTACGCTTTTAGGTAAAGTGAAAAACTCTCTTAGCTCTCAGTGGTAATAACTTAGTAGCCCTTAAAGCATGATCTAAATCAACTTAGCTTCACCCCTATATCTGCTTATGTAAATAACTTGATCTCGATCACGTTGCGACCTGCAAACACCGCCTATGATTAACCCATCAACAACGAGGGGAACAACTCATGAACGTATTCTTTAGAGACTTTTTTACAGATCCAGTTTTATTTATGTCTTTTGGGTTTTTAACCATCGTTGTTTCTTTGTGTATATTTTTTGCTTTTTTCTTTTTGAAAAAAATACATGATGCAGAAATCCCCGAACAAAATTAAGCACGACGCACTAAAGCGCCTTATTAGTTTACTAGTTAGGCGCTTTTTATTTTCTGAAGCGAAAAATTTGGTACACTAGCTTTTCGTTTAATACAAAGTGCGTAGTACAAACATGATCTCTCAGTTCAAACCAGCATGGTGGATGACCAATCGTCACGTTCAAACCATAATGCCGCGTTTTTTCCGCCCATTTCACCACACTCGCTACGAACTTGAGCAACTTGATACACCTGATGGTGACTTTATTGAGCTCGCATGGTCACTTCCACATAACGAAACCGCTCCACTTGCCGTTGTTTTACATGGCCTTGAGGGCAATATAAATAGCTTTTATGCCAAAGGCATGATGAAGGCGTTAAAAAAGCAAGGTTATGCAGTTGTGCTTATGCACTTTAGAAATTGCTCAACTGAAGTCAATCGCCTACCTCGCGCTTATCACAGCGGTGACACCGCCGATTTAGCCTTTTTTATAAATCACTTAAAGCTGCAATTTCCTGAGCGCACTATGGTCGCTGTAGGTTTTTCGTTAGGCGGTAACGTACTGGCCAAATACTTAGGTGAACAATCACAAGCATGCCCACTAAGTGCTGCAGCGGTGGTATCTGCTCCTTATGATTTGTCGTCATCAAGCGATGTTATTCGTAAAAGCTTAGGTAAAATTTACCAAAAATATCTGCTCGATCGGATGAAAAAATCAATGCAGCGAAAGCTGCCACAAATTAAGCAGCAAATTTCACTAACACCAAAACAGTTAATGAAAATTGACGATTTATTAGAGTTTGATAATCAGTTAACAGCCCCTCTGCATGGTTTTGAAAACGCACACGATTACTATCGCAAAGCCAGTGCAATGCCGTACTTAAAAGATATCGCTATACCTACACTTATTATTCATGCCAAAGACGACCCAATGCTCTCAATTAAGGCTGTACCAAGTAGGCAAGACGTAAGTGAGCATGTTACGCTGCGCATCTCTGACAAAGGCGGACACGTTGGTTTTATTAGCGGTAAAAATCCGTTTAAGCCTATATTTTGGTTAGAGAAAGCCGTGCCATGCTATTTTGGGCAACATGTTTTAGGCAACGCAAACAAAGAGCAATTATGATTATCCCTTTTGAACAACTCGATAAAGATACACTATACAACCTAATAGAAAGCTATGTACTGCGCGAAGGCACCGATTATGGCGAAGTAGAAGCAAGCATCGAATCTAAAGTTAACCAAGTTAAGCTACAGCTTAAAAATGGCGAAGCAATGGTGTTTTTCTCTGAATTACATGAGTCAGTTACTATTATTTCTAAGGGCGAATTTAAAGCGCTGCAAAGTGAAGAGCATCAAGCAGAGGCGTTTGATTAAGGTGTAGTACTTGTAACTTTTGAATTGAACGTACACAATGGCTTTTTACCCAAAGAGCCAAAACATGATAAAACTCAGCACTCTAGTGGTAGCCATATCACTAGCTTTAACTAGCCAAGCCCAAGCAGAACAAACAATAACAGCATCTGACAAGGCAATTAAACTCGCTAAAGACACCATTTTAATTGATACCCATATCGACGTACCTTATCGAATTCACGAAAGCTGGGTTGATGTAACTAAAGCGACAACTGATGGCGATTTTGACTACCCTCGCGCTGTAAAAGGCGGTTTAAATGCCCCATTTATGTCGATTTATATTCCTGCGCATTTGGAATTTGAAGGTAAAGGAAAAAGCTACCAGCTAGCCAATCAAATGATTGATAGTATGGAAGCCATAGCCCAGCGCGCACCCGATAAGTTTGCTATTGCTAGCTCAAGCACTGATATAGAAGAGCAATTTAAACAAGGTAAGCTTTCTATAGCCATGGGTATGGAAAACGGCTCTCCTATTGAAGGGGATATGAAAAACCTTCAGCACTTTTACGACCGTGGTATTCGCTACATTACGCTAGCGCACTCGCAAAGCAACCATATTTCGGATTCGTCTTACGATATACGCCGTAAATGGAAAGGCTTAAGCCCATTTGGTAAAGAGCTTGTCACTGAAATGAATAATATTGGTATGCTAATCGATGTATCGCATATTTCTGATGATGCGTTTTATCAGGTTATGGATCTATCTAAAACACCCGTAATTGCCTCACATTCATCACTTCGTAAATACACGCCTGGCTTTGAGCGTAATATGAATGACGATATGCTATTGGCACTTAAAGAAAATGGCGGCGTTATTCAAATTAACTTTGGCTCAAGCTTTGTTACCGCTAAAGCAGGCAGTTGGGGCAAGCAGTTAAAAAACACAAAAGAGTCCGTTAAAAAAGACGGCACTAAATTAAGCAAAGATTTTGATGCTGCATACCGTGCTAAAAACCCATACCCATTTGCAAGCCTTGAGCAAGTACTTGATCATATTGATCACGTAGTTGAGCTAATTGGTATTGATTATGTAGGTATTGGCTCTGATTATGACGGAGTTGGTGACTCGTTACCTATCGGTTTAAAAGATGTATCTAGCTACCCTAATCTTGTTCAAGGTTTAATGGACAGAGATTACAGCGACAAAGATATTAAAAAGATTCTTAGCGGTAATTTATTAAGAGTTTTAAAACAAGCTGAAGAGTATGCGAAAAAGCATTAAAGCTTTTATCATATATTAGTAATTGGCTAAAAGCCCAAGAGCTAACTCAATATAAGCACGGCCTAGCCGTGCTTTTTTTATATCTAAGAGCTCAGTTATTTTCAGCAACCTTTTTCCTCGGGTTTCGTAAAACTCAACCCAAGCTACGGCAATAAAGCTATACCTAGGAGCAAATCACTTTTCTTCAGGCATTAAAAAAGGCCACCTGAGTGACCTTTTTCTAACAATTAACTTTAAAGT
>NZ_PJBK01000043.1:0-8007 GCF_002836155.1 Pseudoalteromonas sp. GutCa3
TTAAAAGCACCGCTTTTACATTTAGTCGGATGCACTCTAGTAAACAAGTAATTAAATTACCACCGAGAAGTGAAGGAGAAAACAAGGAACAGTGACTAACCATTACTCGTGTTTTCTCTGTGTAGCGCACAGCGCCTCGGTGAGCTCGGTGGTCAAATATCATATAACTTAAACAAATAGACTTTGTCTTCTCATTTACCCCTCTTTTTCTTCTCTTTGTGCATTCATATTTTAAGGGCTGTTATCCACAAAGAGGTTTAGAGGCGCTGCGCTTTTAGAGGGTAGCTTGGGAGTTAAAATAATAAAGAACTGAAAGTGAAAGCGAAGTATAAAACCTCACCTACATCTTGCAAACACCAAACCCGTAGGTGCGAATTTATTTCGCGCTCATGTAACATGGCTTTAATGCTCTAAAAGTGAAAGCGAGGTATAAAACCTCACCTACATCGTGCAAACACCAAACCCGTAGGTGCGAATTTATTTCGCGCTCATGTAACATGGCTTTAATGCTCTAAAAGTGAACGCGAGGTATAAAACCTCACCTACATCGTGCAAACACCAAACCCGTAGGTGCGAATTTACTTCGCGCTCATGTAACGTGGCTTAAATGCTTTAAAAGTAAAAGCGAGGTATAAAACCTCACCTACTATATTCAAAAGCCCTATTTGATCGGTGCTATTTAAGCCGCGATTAAATAGGACTCTTGTCCTGAATGCTTGTTGTTGCGTTTAAACGAACCTTTGCCTTTTTTAGCTTTAACTACTTGTGGTTTAAATAATTTAGAGGTGACCATCGCCGCTAGTGCATTGTGGTTTATAACGCCTCGTCCTGTGTCTACCGCGCTGTTGCTTGCGGTTTTTGCTTTAGATTTTTTAGTCATATATTTCCTATCAATTAGGGCCTGTTGACCTTTCAGGATTAAAATTTGTTCAATCTAGGGGCTGTTTAATCGCGGCGCGAGGTTTGTAACCTAGTGGGCTAAGTAAAAACCGAGCAACAAAGAGTAAATAGCCCCTAGGCAGAATCCTTCGGGCAGCGCATGTTTGGCTTTTGTGCTTCGTTATCGCCTATTTAAGGGGAATAACCACACTACACAGGCTCTGCCTTGCCTAAATACCAAACATACTGCTGCAAATTTAACCTCGAAAGATAAACAGGCCCCAATGGTTATTTTAAGTTAAATAATAAAGAGGCTTTTATATTAGCCTATTTAAGAGATGGCGATTGTAGGCTTAATTTTCAACCGCGCAAGTATTTTTAATGCCCAACAGGTACTTTTTTATAATAAAAAAGCATAAAAAAAGCGCAGTTAATAACTGCGCTTAATATTACTTAGTTTGCTTTACTTTTTTATAAGATAATTAAAAACTAAAGCTTACTTTTGCATAGTACGTTCTGCCGTCAAAGCCGTATGGCAATGCGCGTACAGGGTATTTAAATGCACCGTTGGTGATAAAGTTAAGTACTTCGTCGTCGCCTAGCTCGTCTGGCGTTTCGTCAAATACGTTATCGGCACCCACCGAAAGCGCAAACATGTCGTTAATTTGGTAGCTCACGTTTAAGTCAACTAACACAGCAGATTCAACCGTACTTGTTGGTTTAAACGACCCTGTTGGCGAAAGCTCACCTGGTAATGAAATATGGTCGTTACCAAAGTATTTTACATCTGTTTCGCCAAAGTAGTTAAAGCGAATGGTTGATGTGTAGGCATCGCGTTCGTAGTCAAACGTAAGCGTTGCACGTTCGCTCGGTTGTCCGTCGGTAAAAAAGCTACGTTGTAAATCATCAAAAGCAACCGCTTCAGGAATACCGTCTTCAGCATTTACGCCGTCAATTTTAGTATCGTTTAGGTTACCTGCAAAGGTTACTCCTAAATTACCGCCTTCAACTTCAGTGCGGTACGATGCAATAATATCAACACCTTGCGTAGTAGAATCAACCGAGTTTGAGAAGTAGTTAGCTTGTACTGCTCCCGTTGCTTGTAGCGCTGCTACAGCGTCTGAGCTAAACGATACGTCGTCAGCCGTAAGTAAGCTGCCAAGCGTAATACGGTCTTCAATTTCTACGCGGTAAAAATCAACCGTTAGTGAAAGCTCGCTTGTTACATCGTAAACAAAACCAGCACTGTAGTTTGTTGAAGTTTCAAGCTCTAAGCTATCTACGCCTAACGCACTTGGGAAGGCTGTACCGGTGTTTGCAGTGAACGATTGCGTTAATGTGCCGTCTGAACCTAAGTTAGTTGTAAAGGCTGTATAACCACTTTGTTGAAGTGATGGCGCTCTAAAACCAGTAGATACCGCACCACGAACTGCAAAGTCATCTGAAAATTCATAACGTGTTGCTAATTTACCAATTAAATCATCCCCAGCATCTGAGAAATCTTCATAGCGTAGCGCACCACTGACGTTCCATGCGTCGGTGATCATAGTTTCTACGTCTACATAAACTGCGTAGCTGTTACGGTCGCTATCGTTAGCCGCTTCAGGGCGTAGGCCGTTATAAGCCTGAAAACCACACTGTGCAAATTGGTCCGGATCGTTTACTGATGGGTACGAGGTATCCATATTTGCTAGTCCACAGGCGTATGATGCTTCATCGCCAGGCACTATTTCGTAGTTTTCTTTACGGTATTCAGCGCCTACTGTTACATATAAAGGTTCACCACGGCCAATATCTACAATACCGTTTACATCAAGGTTAACCGTTGTTTGATCAAATCTAAAACCACCTGAGTAACCGCCACTAGGGCCTGAATTTGCTGCAATATCGGCATCGCTTGCACTTGGGTTGTTAAATAAATACTCAGCCGCGTAAGAAGCGTTTAATGTATTGCGTGATGTAAAGTCGTATTGATTTTCACCATAAACAGCCGATACATCGTAATTCCAATCTGTGTTTATATCGCCTTTAAAACCAAGCGCGACTGAAATATCTTGTGCTTCGTTATATATGCGCGGTAAAAAACCATCGCTGTATACTTGTGTTACGTTTTTAGAGGCTTCGTTAAAGTTACGGTAAAAACCATTACCCAGCGCCGTGCGCTCTGAGTAGCCACCAAACGAGTAAAGCTCGCCGTCGCCCATTGGTAATGCCATGTTGTAAAATAACGACGTAAATTCACTTTCTGAGTTACCTTGGCCCCAGCGTACGTCTTCACTTAACGTACCTGGTTCAACATTAAGCGAACCACCCGTATCACGCTCGGCGCGGTTAGTGCCATCGGCATCACGGTACTCAAGCGATAGGTTAATAAAGCCGCCTTCGTTACCTAATTCAAAACCACGGTTTAAACCTGCTGAAATAGTGTCGCCGTCACCTTCACTTGTGCCGCCGTATTGTACAAAACCCGTTGTAATACCGGTTGAGTTATTAAGAGATAAGTTAATTACGCCTGCAATAGCATCAGAGCCATATTGCGCTGCTGCGCCATCGCGTAATACTTCAACGCCTTTAAGGGCCGTTAGCGGAATGGCATTCATATCGGTACCCGCAGCGCCTGCGCCTACTGTACCGTTAAGGCCAAAAATTGATTGGTTATGACGACGTTTACCATTTACTAATACAAGAGTTTGATCTGGCTGTAAGCCACGAAGTGTGGCGGGTCTAAATAAATCAGAACCGTCAGATACTTGTGTACGCGAAAAGTTAAATGAAGGCGCTGTCGCTTGCAGGCTTTGGCCAAGCTCGGTAAAGCCACCTTTGGTTAAATCATCTGCGTCAATTAAATCAATAGGAGAAGAAGACTCAGTAGAAGTACGGTTAGATACACGCGATCCTAATACAGATATTTGCTCAATGTTTTTAGCAGCTTGCACTGGTGCTTCTTCTGCGTTAACAATGCTTGGTGCGCTAAACGCGAAAGCAACGGCTACAGCAAGTGTGTTTAAACGGTATGTTGGCATAGTGACGACCCTGTTTTTTTGTGTTCTTATAATATGTGTGTGGTTATGGTGCTCATAACCTGTTGTAAACATCCTAGCAACATATGCAAACAAAAAGAAATGAAAAAAACTAAATATTTGGTCTAAGTATGCAAATAAATTTCAAGATAAGAAAAAACCACCTTTAATCGATTAAAATACATGCTGCAAGGGCATTAAACTTCAAAAAAAGATCTGTTAACTTTTTATTTACATTGTGATTTTGTTCGTTAGTTTACGCTTTTAAAGGTAATAGGCAGCGGATGGTCGTACCTGTCCCTAATGTGCTGTTAACTTCTATTTTCCCGCCATGATCGCTCACCATAGCGTATACAAGTGTCATACCCATACCGGTACCTTCTCCAACTTCTTTTGTTGTATAAAAAGGGTCAAACATATGCGCTATTGTGTCTTCACTCATTCCACAGCCATTATCTTTTACCTCAATACAGATATTTGTGTCTAGTTCAAAAATATTGACCTCAATAATGCAGCCTTTTTCTAAATCAAGCTCGCATGCTTGCCAAGCATTCATTAATAGATTTACAAAAATTTGATTAATCGATGATAAATTGCACCAAATAAGTGGTAGTGGTTCAAACCGCGTTTTTATTTCGCATAGTTTGAGTTTGTTACTTAATAACCTTAAAGCATTATTAGCACCCGTTGTTACATCGGTTAGTTGTTTATCTTGCGAGGAGGAGGGGTGGGCAAAGTTTAATAAGTCATGCACAATTTGTTTTATTCGTTTGAGTCCTTCAACGCTGTCGTTAACTTGTCCCTGCAAATTGTTATAAAGCCACGCATACGGATACTGTAAGTTGAGTATGTCGATTTCGTGTTTAAAACGGCTCTCTTTAATTTCGTTGTTTAAGTATTGCTCGTTAAGCTTTAGCAACGTGATGACCAAAGGGGTAGAATTTTGTAAGCTTTCTATATTACTCATTGCATAGGCAAGCGGGGTATTTATTTCGTGGGCTACGCCTGCACAAAGCGTTCCTAAGGTTGCCATTTTTTCGGTTTGCACAAACAGCATTTGCTGGTGTTCTAAATCGGCTACTTTTTTTTGTAATTCATTATTTATGGCAACTAAAACGGTGCTTTTATCTTTGAGTAATTGTTCTGCGGCCAAGCGCAGCTTTTGTTCGTTTAAAAAAGCACGTTCAAAATTACCATCTGATCCATTCATTCCTTTCATCCATATAGATAACTTTATACTTAACGTTTAGTCGTCTACATGCAAATTTGCAACTTTAGTGTGAGCATTTATCTACTTATAGATAATAACCACATTAGGTGACTCCTACTCTATATAAAAGGTAAGCATAAACAGGTCACGGATGTTTTTTTAAGCTATTATTTAGCCAGAAGTAATTTAAAGGCGGCGCAATGACTCAAGCAACACCAAACACACCAATGAATCAGGTTGATGTACTTTGTATTGATGATGACGAAATAGTACTACGTACGTTAACACGACTACTTGAAGTAAATGGCTTAACGGTTATTGTTTGCGATAATCCGCAAAACGCACTAACACTTTTTAAAAATCATGAATTTGGTTTAATTATTAGCGACATGCGGATGCCAGTAATGAACGGTGCCGAGTTTTTAGAAAAAGCGCGTGCGCTGGCACCCGACACTCAACGCATTTTATTAACCGGTTACGCCGATATACAAACAACCCTAGCAGCTGTTAATCAAGGGCAAATAAATGGTTATATTCAAAAACCATGGCAAAACGACTTATTACTTCGAAGCATTAAAGATAGCCTAGAAAAATTTGCGCTAAAAAAGCAAAACAAAAAATTAGAAACACAAGTTAAGGCACAAAACCAAGAGTTGCTAGAGCTTAATAATTCGCTTGAACAACGAGTAGAAAAACGTACCTTACAAATCAAACAAGTTTTAAAAAAGCTTGAAGACGCCAACGAACGCGAAAAACAAGAGCACAAATCGACCGTTGAGCTGCTATATAATTTTGTTAACGCGAATCCTTACCTTGATGGCAACAAAGCACAAAATATTGCAAATACCTGCACACAAATAGCGCTTTACCTAAACCTGTCGCAAAAAAGCATTGATCTTGCCCCAATGGCTGGTTATTTAGCACAAATAGGTTTGCTTGCTATGGACCCTGAACTTTATAAAAAACCGTTAAATCGGTTAAATGAGCAACAGCGTAAGACCTTTTATACTCACCCAAGTACTGCACAATTAATGCTAATGCCAGCAATACATTTACACGATTTGTCGGATGCTATTTATTATCAGTTTGAACGTTTTAACGGAAATGGAATGCCCAAAGGCCTTGCTGGAAACGACATACCGATAGGGGCTATGGTATTAGGGTTAGCGCGCGACTATTGGGATGCGTTTGAGCAGAGCAATGCAAGCGATGAAAAGCAGCGCCATGAGGATGCACTCGAAAGTGTAAAACTTTATAGTGGTTCGTTCTACCACCCTAAAATAGTTCGTGCGCTTGAAGCAAGCCATGCAAAACTACACGAACAAAAAAGTTCAGCAGGATCAGTACTAATTTGTAATGCCCATGAGCTTAAAGATCAAATGATACTCGGCCATGCTCTGCACAGCCATTCAGGTATAATGTTGCTGCCTAAAGGTCATGTATTTAGCCGTAAATCGATAGAAAAACTGCAGCAACTAGAATCTAAAAAACCAGCCCCATTTAGAATTATGGTTAAAACTGCTAAATGATTGATCTAAACGGCAGTTTTTTTCGTTACAATGTGCATAAAATACATTATTGAATTTGCTTGAAGGAGCACTCTGTGTCGCGATTTTCTGCGGTTACTGACAATCCCCATGATGGGCGTTTTAACCAAAAAACGGGAATACTGCTTACTAACCTAGGTAGCCCTGATGCACCAACAGCTGCTGCGCTTCGTATATACTTACGTGAGTTTTTATCAGATCCACGCATTGTAGAAATACCACGCCTAGTATGGATGATAATTTTACATGGCATTATTTTGCGTGTGCGCCCTAAGCGCTCGGCTAAATTATACGAAAGTATATGGACCGAAAATGGCTCACCGCTTACTCACATTACTCGCCAACAAAGCGTAAAGCTAAATACCTTATTAAAAGAACAAGGTTATACCAATACCGAAGTGGTAATGGCTATGCGCTATGGTAATCCCTCAATAGAGGCTGGCCTTGAGGAGCTTCGTGATAAAGGCTTAACGCGTATTATTATATTGCCAATGTATCCGCAATATTCTAGCCCAACCACGGGTTCAACGTTCGATGCTGTATCGAGCGTACTGCGCAAATGGCGCTGGGTGCCAGAGCTTCACTTTATTAATGGCTATCATAAAAACACCCGTTATATTGAGTCACTTGCTAATAGTATTAGTGAGGATTTAGAAGCGAATGGTATGCCACAAAAAATTGTTTTTTCGTATCACGGTATGCCTAAACTATTTTTAGAGCGCGGCGATCCGTACCATTGCCTATGTTTACAAACCACGCGCTTAGTTGTAGAAAAACTAGGTCTTGATAAAGACAAAGTAATTAGTACTTTTCAAAGTCGATTTGGTAAAGCCGAGTGGTTAAAGCCATATACCGATGCAACGCTTGAAGCCCTGCCTGATGAGGGCATTACCGATGTAGCCATTATCAGTCCTGCTTTTAGCGCCGACTGCCTAGAAACACTTGAAGAGCTAGAAGGCGAAAATCGTGAAATATTCGAAAATGCAGGCGGCAAAAAATACCGTTACATAGCGGCACTAAACGACAGAGACGACCATATAGAAGCTGTGTTTGATGTTATAAAACCTATGTTGTAACCCAAGCTTACTAAAGCATATAGCTAAATATATTTCGCATTAAGCGGTGTTAAAATTAACACCGCTTTTTTGTTTTTAGGGCTTTTAAAATATTTAGCTAATTAATCCACAAAGAGGTTAAGAGGCGCTGCGCTTTTAGAGTAATGATAAAACATAAATATACTGGTTTTTGTTTTTAGCTTTTCTCATTTACTCCTCTTTTACTTCTCATTGTGCAAATAAAAGCTTTTAAAGAGCTAATTAATTCACAAAGAGGTTAAGAGGCGCTGCGCTTT
>NZ_PJBK01000044.1:0-6621 GCF_002836155.1 Pseudoalteromonas sp. GutCa3
CAAAAGCCTCGCTTATAGCGAGGCTTTTTTGTTTTTAACTTGAGAATTAAAAATACCCATAGTTAAGAGCAAAGCAACTGACTTGTAATCAGTAGTCTGTATAAGTTATCCGTTCGACTCGGTTAGTCGGCACCATTTATTCAAAAGCCTCGCTTATAGCGAGGCTTTTTTGTTTTCAACTTGAGAATTAAAAATACCCATAGTTAAGAGCAAAGCAACTGACTTGTAATCAGTAGTCTGTATAAGTTATCCGTTCGACTAGGTTAGTCGGCACCATTTATTCAAAAGCCTCGCTTATAGCGAGGCTTTTTTGTTTTCAACTTGAGAATTAAAAATACCCATAGTTAAGAGCAAAGCAACTGACTTGTAATCAATAGTCTGTATAAGTTATCCGTTCGACTAGGTTAGTCGGCACCATTTATTCAAAAGCCTCGCTTATAGCGGGGGTTTTCTGTTTCTATATGTCTAATACCAATCCGCAATAATACTTAATTAATTTGAGTGATTAAACCTGACGCTAACTGCGTTAAAAATTTCTGATATAGAGCAACTAAATAACGAAATTTTTGCCTTGTTATCGACACGATTTTCTTACCTCAAAATAGACCACTTAATTAAGCGAATTGGTATAATCTCTTAGACACACTACAAAAAGTTAATTTTTTATTATTAAAAATTGCTGATCATTTGCTCATTTTTACCGTATAACTGGCTATTATGTTAGTTCATCGCTAGCTATGTAATGTTATGTAAAGTAGGTTGAGCAAAAGTTGCCAAAGTGCTTGAATTACGTTCATAAATAGCAGTAATTTAGGTTTAATTATGATTTGGCAATGCAAGCCAACCCTATTGGCAATTAGTGTGATGCTGCTTAGCGGCTGTGCGAGTGATTTTAACTCGTCGCAGCGCATGCAAGCGCCTAATAATATGCCACAGCAATGGCAGCAAGAAGCATCAAGCTCGGTATTAAAAGTACAAGAGCAATGGCTTACACAACTACAAAATCCTACGCTTAACAAATTTGTACAACAAGCACTTAAAAACAATCAACAGCTTTTGCAAACTAGTTACGATGTAGAAATTCAAAAACAACAGCTTATAGTATCGGGTGCTGCGCTTTGGCCTAGCCTTAATTTATCAACACGTACAAGTCGCAGTAAAGACAACCGCCCAGTGAGCTACGATAACGCAAGCTCCGTTAGTTTAGATTTAACTTATGAAGTTGATTTATGGGGTAAGCTTTCAGATTCAAAGCGCGAAGCTAATCTTAACTATTTAGCGCAACAGGCCCGGTTTGAGCAAGCTAAACAGCAACTCGTTGCTGATGTAGTAACTGGCTGGTTTGATGTTGTTACATCGCAACAATTACTCGATTTATTTAAACGTAGAGAAGCTAATGCCCAGCAGAGCCTTGATATTATCGAGTCTGGTTATCGCCAAGGTATAAACGAAGCTCTCGATGTTTACTTAGCTCGTAATGAGCTCAATACTGAACGCGCTCGCATTGCCACTCAAACGGCGAACCTATCGGCTTCAGCACGTGTACTTGAGCGTTTACTGGGTGAATACCCAAAAGGTGCCATTACTGCTAGAAGCGACTTACCCGTTATTAATACCGATATTCCACTAGGCTTACCTTCTGAACTTATAACACGTAAACCTACGCTGCGAGCAAGTTGGTATGATCTTTTAGCCACCGACGCTTCATTGGCGTATGCGCACAAACAACGCTTTCCAAGTTTAGATTTAACAGCTTCACTAAGTGATAGCACCGACAGAGTAAGCGACTTGTTTTCTCCATCAAGCCTTGCATGGTCGTTATTAGGTAGTATTTCAGCACCGCTTTTTGAGGGCGGACGTTTAAAAGCGAATGAAGAAATAGCGCGCCTTAATACTCAAAAGCAAGAGCAACTTTATTTGCAAACGCTTTACGATGCATTTGGTGATGTAGAAAATGCGATTTCGCAGCAGCAGTCCCTCAAAGCGCAATATAGCAGCACCCTTGAGGCGCAAGAAAATGCACTTGCTGCAGAGCAATTGTCGTTTGAGCAATATCAAAGCGGTTTGGTAACTTACACTACGGTGCTTGACGCACAAGACAGGTCTTTCGATGCGCAAAGCTCCTTAATCGACATTAAAAACCAATTAATAGCTAACAGAATTAACTTACACGTTGCCCTTGGTGGTGATTTTGCAAAGCCCTCAAGTGAACTAAAGAGCAATAATGATGAAAACTAAAACAGCAAAAATTATTATTCCAGCGGTGGTTATTATTGCCACTATTTTAATTGTTATGTTTATTAAAGGTAATCCGCCAGAGGCTAAACGCTTTGGCTCACCTCCTAAAGCATCAATAAGTGTGGCTGCGCTTGAGCTTAAACCACAAAATTACCAAGTGATGATTGATAGCTACGGTACGGTAAAACCACGTACACAAAGTTTATTAGTTGCTCAGGCATCTGGGCAAATAATTGAAGTAAGTGATGACTTTAGAGAAGGCGGCTTTTTTGAAAAGGGCGATGTACTTTTAAAGCTAGACGACAGAGATCATCAAGCTGAAGTTAAATCTGCTCAAGCCAATTTATTAACGGCAGAGCAAGGCTTATTAGAAGAAAAGGCACGTGGGCAACAAGCTATTACTGATTGGAAACGCCTTGGCGGCTCAAATCAGGCAAGCAGCCTAGTACTGCGTGAACCACAACTTGCAGCAGCCGAAGCAGAAGTTTTATCGGCGCAAGCAGTACTTGAAAAAGCCATGCTTGATTTAGAGCGCACTAAAGTAACCGCGCCATATGCGGGTCGTATACTTAGCCGTAGTGTTGATTTGGGGCAAGTTGTTACTAACAATACCCAGCTTGCCACTATTTACGCAATCGATAGCGTAGAGATTCGTTTACCGATTAAAAATAAAGATCTTCCGTTCGTAAATTTACCAGAGCAATATCGTGATGGCGCCAAAAATCAAGCAGGTTCAATTGTTAAATTTACCTCTGACTTAGTGGGTGAGCAAACGTGGCAAGGGCAGCTAGCGCGTACCGAAGGTGCTATAGATGAAGGTGCACAACAGCTTTACGTAGTTGCTAAAATTAACGACCCATATAAAGCAACGGCTAATAACCAGTACCCAATAAAAATAGGGCAATACATAAAGGCGCAAATTACCGGTAAAACAGTTCCTAACGCACTTATAATCCCTAACAGTACTATTTATCAAGGGACGTATGTTTATGTTGTTGAAGAGGGTGTACTCAAGCGTAAAGACATTACACTTGCTTGGCAAAATGCGACACAAGCGATGATAAAAACGGGATTAAATCCAAATGATAAACTGGTTATTACTCCACTAGGGCAAGTGAGTTCTGGAACTCAGGTAAGTATTTTAGGCGAACAAAGCACAGAGCAACCTAAAAGCCGAGGAGCTAATGGGCAAGGTAAAGGAAAGCGCCCGACGCCAGAGCAGCTTGAGCAAAAAGCAAAAGAGCAGGGTATTAGTGTTGAAGAGCTAAAAAAACGCCGCGCAGCAAAGCAAGGAGATAAGCCATGATCGCTTGGTTTGCCAAAAACCATGTTGCTGCTAACTTATTGCTAGTAACGCTGTTACTGTCGGGACTTTTTAGCTTATCAAGCAAAATACCGCTTGAGGTATTTCCTTCATTCGAAACTGACATGATAAGCGTAAATGTAAGTTTGCGTGGTTCAACACCAGAGGATGTAGAGCAAGGTGTAACTATACGAATAGAAGAAGCAGTACAAGATTTAGAGGGCATAAAGCAAATATTTAGTCGCTCTTCTGAAGGTTCTGGCTCTGTGACAATAGAAGTGGAAAGCGGTTACGACCCTCGTGAGCTTTTAGCTGATATAAAAAGTCGTGTAGACGCAATTAACACTTTTCCAGCCGATGCTGAAAAGCCGATAGTAGCGCTTGCTGAGCGAATTCGTGAAGTTATCGCGGTTACCGTATCGAGTGACTATGGCGAAAAAGAAACCCGCGAATACGCAGAAACAGTACGCGATCAAATCCTACGTTTACCTAATGTAACGCAGGTAGAGCTAAGTGGCGTTCGTGATTACGAAATAGCCATTGAAGTAAGCCAAGATATTCTTCGTCAGTACGATTTAAGCTTGGCACAAATATCGAGTGCTATTTCAAACTCAAGCTCAGATATTTCTGCTGGTAACTTAAAAACAGAAGGCGGGGACGTACTTATAAGCTCTAAAGGGCAAGCATATCGTAAAGATGAATTTGCCAGCATTGTTGTTAAAAACCAAGCCGATGGCACTATTATTCGCTTAGGTGATATAGCGACTATAAAAGATGATTTTGAAGAAACACCAGTACGTACTCGCTTTAATGGTAAGCAAGCTGCATTTATCGACGTATATCGAATTGGTCCACAAAGTGCGATTACAGTTGCTGACGATGTTAAAAACTACATAAAAGAGCAACAAAGCTCTCTCCCACAAGGGTTTGAATTAAGTTACTGGGATGATGATTCGGAGCTGGTTAAAAGTCGTATTTCGACCCTTACTACCAATGCTTTACAAGGCGGTATTTTAGTACTGGCTTTACTTACTTTGTTTTTACGCCCTGCAATTGCATTTTGGGTATTTATTGGTATTCCGGTTTCGTTTATGGGCGCGTTTATAGCGATGCCTATTTTTGGCGTAACCCTTAATATTATGAGCTTATTTGGCTTTATATTGGTACTGGGGATTGTTGTTGATGACGCCATAGTTACCGGTGAAAACGTCTACACCCATTTAAAAACAGCTACGTCGGGCGAGCAAGCCGCAATTTTAGGTACTCAAGAAGTAGCAACACCAGTAACATTTGGTGTGTTAACTACCGTTGCTGCCTTTTTACCTTTGGCCTTTATTGAAGGGGCGCGTGGTGCCTTGTTTGCACAAATACCGGTAGTGGTTATTCCGGTATTATTGTTTTCATTGATTGAATCTAAATTTGTACTACCAGCACATTTAAAATATATAAAACTACGCCACGAAAAAGGCGAACCTTCAAAGTTTGATGTTATTCAACAGCGTTTTGCAGATGGATTTGAAAACGCGATTTTAAAATACTATCAACCCACTTTAAATTTAGCACTGCGCCATAAATTGGCTTCGGTAAGCTTGTTTATTGGTGTATTTGTTATAATTTTAACCATGATCACCAGCGGTTGGACTAAGTTTGTATTTTTCCCGCGCATACCAAGCGAAACAGTCCGCGTTAACTTAACACTACCGACAGGTACACCGTTTGAAGTAACGAATAAATACGTAATTGACATGTCGCAAAAGGCGCAGCAATTACAAGAAAAATACCGCGATCCAGATACTGGCGAAAGCGTTATTTTAAATATATTAGCCACAACAGGCGGGCGTGGTGGTGTATCTAATTCAGGCTCTGTACGCTTTGAAATAACACCGGCTGAAAAGCGTGAATCAGACATAGGATCACGAGAACTCGCCAGCGAATGGCGCGATTTAATTGGTGTCATTCCAGGTGCCGAAAGTTTAACGTTTAGAGCCGAAATTGGCCGAAGTTCTGACCCCATTGATGTTCAGCTTAGCGGCACTTCGTTGACTATTTTACAAGACGTGGCTGATCACATTAAAACCCGTTTATCGACCTATCCAACGGTATTTGATATTGCCGATAGTATGTCCGACGGTAAAGAAGAGTTACAAATAGAGCTTACGCAACAAGGTTTAGCGCTGGGCTTAAATAGAGTCAATGTAGCAGGACAAGTACGTAACTCGTTTTTTGGCTCGCAAGCACAACGTATTCAGCGAGGCAGGGATGACGTACGTGTAATGGTACGCTTACCTATAGATGAGCGCCGCTCTGTAGCTGACCTACAAAACATACTTATAAATACGCCTGATGGAGGCTCAGTGCCTTTATCGCACGTGGCAACACTTACTGCTGGGCAAAGTCCATCAACTATTAATCGAATAGACCGTTACCGCACATTAAACGTAACAGCCGATATCGAAAAAAATAATACCAACATGACCATACTGCAGGCTGACCTAACGGAGTATTTAGATGGGTTAATGCAGCAATATCCTGGAGTAGATTACAAACTAGAAGGTGAGGCTAAAGAGCAAAGAGAGTCGTTTGGGTCGTTGGCTTGGGCACTTGTGTTTGTATTTTTTATTATTTATGCGCTATTAGCAATACCGCTTAAATCTTACTTACAACCAATCATAGTAATGAGTGTTATTCCATTTGGCATGATAGGTGCTGTAGTAGGGCATTGGATCATGGGAATGGACTTAACTATTATGAGTTTACTCGGTATGCTTGCGCTAACCGGGGTGGTGGTAAATGATTCGCTTGTACTCGTTGATTTTATTAATAAAAAGCGCAGTGAAGGTGGTAAAGTTCTCGATGCTATAAAAATTGCAGGTGCATCACGTTTTCGCCCTGTAATGCTAACTAGTTTAACGACCTTTATTGGCTTAATGCCATTACTGTTTGAAAAAGCGACTCAGGCACAGTTTTTAATACCAATGGCGGTGAGCTTAGGGTTTGGGATTATTTTTGCTACCTTTATTACTTTATTGTTAGTACCAATAAACTACATGCTAATGGAGCGTTTTCAAGGTTGGTTTAAA
>NZ_PJBK01000045.1:0-5245 GCF_002836155.1 Pseudoalteromonas sp. GutCa3
TTGTTATTTATAGAGCATCTAGTAAAAAAGATAAAATCTGCTATACCTAAGGTTATAAATACTATACTTAATATAGTGTTACGCAAAAACTATTGGGTTAGTAGCTAAAATAGGTGTCGTATATGAATATCTCCAGAAAATTGATGCTTATTGTGATTTTAACTGCAGCAGAGGTAAGCATTACTGTTTATTCAGCTTTTGAAATCGCTAAAGGGGCTAAGTTTCACCAACTTAATTTTCTTCACTTAAAATATACACATCAACTTACCAAGTCAGTTAAAAAAATAGAAAACAATATCCCCATAGATATAAATACCATTGAGTCAGATATATTGTTAATTAGGCAGCAACCGATTGAATGTATTGAAGAAATAAACCCATTAAATTATGCTGTTATGAAATTTATTAACACAGAGCAAACTTTAACAATTTGTGAAAACGATATAGAAATTGCGGATAAAGCACTATTGTCAGTTATTCAATATAAGAAAGGTGAACTCAGCAGAGATGATTTTTTATTAAACCTTAATGTTGCACTTGATAGCTTTAACAAACACTCTGAGATGTTTGAAGAACCAATTAGAAAAACAGTATCGTTTATACTAATGACATTAATTCCACTTGTTATAATCATATCTTTTTTTAATATTCTTTTTATAAGTTATCTTTCTCGCACAATATCGAGCTCTATTCGAAATCTAACTCTACTTTTATCAAGTAAGCCCGAAAGCAATATTAATCTAGACGATGAACTTGATATAAAAACGTCGGGTGAATTAAAAGCACTCGTTATCGCGGCCAGACAGCGAATTAAAAATGATCTTTTAAATATTGAAAACAGTATTGAACTCAAAGAAATTATTAACAGCCAAACAGCTTCCCTGCAGCAAGCAAATGATGAGCTTGCCCAGTTTGCTTATCGAGCTTCTCATGACCTGAAATCACCGCTGTCAGGGGCTAAATCCCTAGCGCATTTTGTTATTGAAGATATAAAAGCGGGAGACACAGAGGAGGCAAGCCGAAATGCACTGGTTATTTATCAACAAATGGAAAAGTTAGAAACACTTGTTGTTGATATTTTATTGTTAGCGAAAGCTGAAATTGGCAATGAAGATAGAGATGTAATTGACTTTAATCAGTTAATTATTGATATGAAAGAACGGCTGTCTTGGCTCATGAAAGATAATCCTTGTACGCTCGAAACAACAATCAATCTATCAGTACCTATCAGGTCTGAAAAAGCACGTTTTGCACAAATCATTGAAAATTTAATATCAAACGGGTTGAAGTATTACGACAGAAATAAAGACTCGCCTTATGTCCGCTGTGATATTTTCAATGAGCAAGAGACGTTTTTTATTACTGTTACAGATAACGGAATGGGAATACCACAAAAGCATCAAGGTGAAGTGTTTGATATGTTTAAGCGATTCCATGCACAGACGAGCACAGGCTCTGGTTTAGGGATGGCGTTGGTTAAAAAACACATTGAGTACTTAAGCGGAGAAATATCACTGCAAAGCTCTGATGAAGGTACAACGTTTAAAATAATAATACCAATGGATAAGCTAACATGACAAAAATTAAACCTCCTATATTAATTGTCGATGACAATGAAGTTGATCGGTACATTCTTAAAAGATTAATAAAAGAAGCTAAATTAGAACTTACAATTTTTGAAAAAAAAGATGGTCAGGAAGCATTAGAATTTCTCGAGAACTATGAAGCTAACAGAAAGGAGTACCCAGACGGATTTCCTCCTATACTCATATTTTTAGACATCAATATGCCAAGAGTCAATGGTATTCAGTTTTTAGAAGCGTTTTCTAAACTGAGGAAGATGATAGAAATCAGCTCTTGTGTGGTTATGATGTTTAGCTCATCAGAAAGAGAAGAAGAAAAAAAGATTATAATGTCACACGATTTTGTTAAAGGTTACCTTGTAAAAGGAAGCTTTCAGGCAGCAGAGTTAAAAGAAAAAGTATTGGCTGTCATCGGTCAGCATTTGGAAAAACACAGCTGATTTGCATGTGTTCTAAGTTTTAACCCACTAGGCTGTGCCAATTGGAGAACCTTTAGTTTGAGTGTGTGGCACAAACCAAAGGTTTTAGCTTAAGTTTACACAGATGTTTGATTTAAGCTTCAATTTTACAAAGGCTCAAAATAACCTATTTATTAAAGGCTTATTTTCTTACTATAGTCATCGAGCAGCAAATTAATTTCGTTTACAGGCATAGGCTTTGAAAAGAGAAAACCT
Source organism: Pseudoalteromonas sp. GutCa3 (assembly GCF_002836155.1). Taxonomy (NCBI): domain Bacteria; kingdom Pseudomonadati; phylum Pseudomonadota; class Gammaproteobacteria; order Alteromonadales; family Pseudoalteromonadaceae; genus Pseudoalteromonas; species Pseudoalteromonas sp. GutCa3. The sequence continues at coordinate 2,258 of NZ_PJBK01000045.1, forward strand.
TGCAAGTAGTCTATATTTAATTTTTTACACAGCTGATGCTGGGTTTCAGTTTCGATTCCTTCAGCTACCACAGAAAAATCTAGTTTCTTCAGCATTAAAGATAAGCTCTCGATTATTTTTAATCGCTTATTATTTTCTCCACTTAACGATTGCATGCTTTTGTCTAATTTTACTATATCAATAGGGTAGGAAATAAGGTGAGATATGGATGAGTAACCCATACCAAAATCGTCCAAAGCAATTCTAAACCCTTTGTTAGACAAAGAGGTTAATATCTCAATCACTTCTTTACTGTTTTCCATAAAAGCTGTTTCTGTTATTTCCAGAATAATACTACTGGTTTTTAAATTGTATTTTTCGACTGTCTCTAATAGATACGTTTGTAAAACTTCTCTTTGCAACTGTATCGGTGAAATATTAATAGATAGAGTTAACGGCGTTTGATAGTCTTTCTGCCACAAAGATAACTGCTTTAAAGCGCTCGCAATTATCCATTTTCCAAGGGGGGCTATTAATCGGCACTCTTCAGCAATAGGAATAAACTCATCGGGGGTATAATTAACGGTTGTATCTGGCCAACGGATCAGGGCTTCGACACCTGTCATTATTTGTGTTTTTGAACAGTAAACAGGTTGATAAAATAGCCTAAAGTTTTTTTCCTCTATGTGCTCTTTTATACTATTTTGAATATCTACCCGACGACTAAACTCATATTGATATTGCTCTTTGTAAAAGCTTATTCTACTTTTACCACTTTGCTTTGAGCGATACATTGCAATGTCAGCACATTTTAGCAGTTCATGAGATTCAGTAGCATCATTTGGGTATAAGGCACTTCCTATACTAACACTGCAATTTAAAGTTCTGCCTTCATGCAAAAAGGGTTTAGAAACTTCAGCTAATATTCTATTTGCTATCATACCTATTTGATTAATATTGCAAATTCCACCTATTATAACTGCAAATTCATCGCCTCCTAAGCGTGCAAATCCTTCATTTTGCCTCAGGCAACTATGAATCCTTTCTACTGTTTGTATTAAAATTTTGTCGCCGACACTATGCCCAAGCGTATCATTAATATTTTTGAAGTTATCTAAATCTAAAGCAAGTAACGCCACGCAGTTTTTAGCACGTTTATTGTTAGCTATCATTACTTTTAGTATTTCTTCAAAATGATATCGATTAGACAAACCAGTAAGTTGATCCCTTTCTGCCATATGCTTTACAGCAAGATAACTGTTGTGCATACGTTGTTCTGCCTCGAAGCGTTTTTTAGCATATATAAGCGCTTTATTTAAACTATCCCTCGTTATATCACCTTTTGGTAAAAAGTCTTGAGCGCCGGCTTCTATACACTCAATAGCCAAAGCTGAGTTCTCTGAGGAGCTAATCATGATAATTGCGGTGTTACCGAGTTTAGGCTTTGCACGCATTTCAATTAGCATTTCAATGCCATCTTCTTTAGGCATATTATAATCGAGTAGTATTATATCAAAGTGCGTGTCTTCAATGGCTTTCAAGCCCTCGGATACGCACGTTACTTCGGTAATGTCATGATGATGAGAGTCATCAGAAATAAGCATTTTTTTAATTAATTTGCGATCAACTAAGTCATCATCAACAATTAAAATATTCATACGTTCCTTCTAAGAGCAGCATCAACATGATGCTCGTTTATAATTGATAATTTCATAGTTAAAATTTTGGCCAATAAATAGTGAATGTACTGCCAAGCTTTCCATCGGAGGCTACTTCAATTTTTCCGCTGTAATTAATAATGAGCTTATTGGCAATGCAGAGTCCAATGCCGCTACCTTCAACGTCATCTCGAGATTGTAATGTTTGAAATAACTTAAATATGAGTGAAAAATATTTAGGGTCAATTCCAGGGCCATTATCTTTTATTTCAATAATGTAATATTGATTAGAGCGGATAAGTGAAATGTCGATAACCGGGTGCTCTTTATTGTTATGCTTTATTGCATTACTAATAAGATTTTGAAAAACAGTTTTAAAAGGGATTAGCGGTATATCGAGTACTTCGTTGTTGGCATGTATATCAACAGTGACAGTCTGTGGAACTTCTAAAATTTGTTCTACATCTTGGTAAATACTTTCTAAAGATATGTTTGCACGCGTTGAATCACAGCTATTTATTCTCGAGTAGCTTAGTAAATCCTCTAGTAGTACTTGCATTCTATTAGCCCGGCTGAGCACAAGCTGAAAGTTTTCTAGGTGCTCTTGAGGGAGTAAATCTTTACAGTCATCATAAATCCACTCTAATAAACGCTTTATAGCATTTAATGGTGACTTTAGATCGTGAGAAGCAATACTGGTAAATTCATCAAGTTCATCACTCACTTTTTGTAATTTTTTGAGTAGGCGATCTTTTTCAATTTCGTCTTCTTTGTTTTGCTCAAAAATTGTTGAGTGAAACTTAGAACTGTTTATTTTTTCTAATTGTTTTTTACGTTGGATTAACTGGTTTACAAAGTTTTTTTGTAAACTATTTAAGATTGATTGCTCTTTTTCTGTAAGTAGTGAATCACTTGCTCGGTCAAATATAAACCATCCAAACTTAAGGCCTGAGGGCAAAATGATAGGCGATATAACTCTGAATATTTTAGGGTTAGACTCGATAATCGATTCACTAAAAATGTCATTAGATAGTTGTTCTTTTGCTACTGTTATTTTTGAACCGAATTTATATAGCTCAATGATACGTTGAGGCCGGTTAGCAACAATAGAGAGTGCGCTAGTATCAAAAATGTTTAAAACAAGCTCAGCAATGCTTTCTAAGCTAGCTTGAATGTCATTATCAAGAGAGGTAGTTAATTGCTGCACATCTATTAATGATACACCTTCTATATAACTCTCTACATTGGGCATTCAAACTCCTACAACAGTATTAAATAAATATGCCTCATTAAAATGAGATGCAACAAATGATTAACTTATTGTAGTTGATTATTTTGAATGTGTTGAATT
>NZ_PJBK01000046.1:0-5106 GCF_002836155.1 Pseudoalteromonas sp. GutCa3
AAACTAGATGATATAACACATCCTCCTATCGTTTTACCCAATGCTATCGTAGAGGTTAAAATGACGGGTAACATTACTTTGTCTAGTGTGGATAAATACCCTGTTAATTATGTAGTGAATGATAAAAAATTAGAAGCAACTGTCTCCTCTCAAGCAAATAAAGCTTTTGGATCGTTAATTGGCGAAACGAAACTAGCTTTCGACAAAAAAACTAATGAGTTAACTCTTGGAACTAATATTGTTTCTAAAAGTACCACACCAAATAGGCCAACTACCTCGGTGGGAATAGAAATGACGTCTAGCTCTCCGATACCTAAATTGAAATATGAGGTGCGACTTCAGCAACTAAAAGGAAAAATAAATCAATTCAATTATATTGCTGAAAATGTGTCATTTGTATTAGAGGTGACATTTACATCTGCTGGTGATATTGGTACACGGAAAGGGAAACCGGATAACTCAACCCCTTGGGATAAGATTTTGGCCGTTGGGTTATTTGCTGGGGCAACTGTAATTGTTGTAGGGACTATTGTTGAGGATTACGTTACATTTGGTGCAGGTGTTGCAGATGATCCTGCTAGTTTTGCATTGGCTGCGGGTATGACTGCTAGGGGGGTTGCTTTATGGGGAACAGCGAGGGCTGTCGTAATATCAGCATCATTACCAGCGGTTGTTAGGTTTACTATTTCAGTAGTACCAGCTGCAACACTTAGACATGCACATTAAAGTAGGCCATACATGAAAATTAAAGCTTTTATTGTATTTACTTTATTACTATTTATCTACGGATGCTTAGATATAGAAAGTGAAATAGAACAAGCTAATAGGTTAGCAAAAACATACCAGCTCAAAATAAAAACAGATAATCCAAAGCAATTTTATTCGAAAGATTTTACCGAAGAAGAGGGAAGTTTAGCGAATGTTGAAGTGACTATAACCTCTTTAGATAGTGCACCTGAAACTCTTGATGGGATTGAGTCTGCCTTGGGAGTTTACCCAGAAGGATTTATTTCTGAAGTAATTGATACTATTTATATTGCTGGCTCTATAACTATTGAAGGTGCTGCGGCTGGCGGAACTTATGGTTCTAGATGGATAGCTTTATCTAATGTTGCACAATGGAATGGAACAAAAGCTAACTATGAAAATGCGCATCGTGGAGTACATCATGAACTTAGTTCACTCATATTTAATAACTCACCATTTAGCGTAATGACATGGCAAAGTTTATTAAATAGAGATTGGAAACCTGCAAAATCAAATTTTGAGGCACTTACAAAAGATGAGTTAGCGCCAGATTATAGCGCGGGCTTTTTATCTGATTATGGTAAAACATCTATGGGTAATGATTTTAATATTTACGCCGAATTTGCTTTTGCAGAGCCTGAAAAACTACGAGAACTCGCTGCAACGTATCCGGTTATAGCTAAAAAGTTGAGTGTATTTATTACCGCGTATACGCAGTTTTCGGCCAAATATCAGCAAAACTTTGAAGATTATTTTGCGAGAACGGGTTTAAGCGATGTTGCCGTAGAACCTGATAATGTAGAAATGACGATTCATTTAGACGTGAGTAACGTTAAGCCACAAATAATTAGATAGTGCTTTGTAATTAGTATATTACGTTTGTAAAATTGTTTAGTATTTAATATGAATTTATACAAGTTGAATAAAAAACAATCCAAATATTTGTTTTTAGATATTAATATTATTGACCAACATGATATAATTTTGACCATAAAATGATTAATAAGGATATTTTAGTGGATATAATTATCAGCCAACATGCGCTAAAGAAAAAAACACAGCTAACGCAACTTTCTGAACGTGCAATTGGTAAAGCCTTTAAAGATCAAGCTGCTTTAGCAATACAAATGACGCAATGTAGTGCAGCTGTTTATCGTCGATTACAACGTACTTATAAATCAACTGTAACGCCACGCGATGAAAAAAGAGTTAAAGCAGGTGGCTTAAGTACACAATCAGTTACTTTTTCAACAAGTAATAGTAGCCAAAAATCCTTTAATAGCTTACTTCCTGCAATGCGAGGAAGAGGTGCACCTACAAATACTTCAAAAACGTCAAATGATGTTGCAGTTGCTTCTAATCAACCACAAGCAGTTAACTTACTAGCTTTGTTACACCCGGTTATAAGTGGCGACATAATGAAAACGGGTAATGCTGTTGAAAAAACAGCGACTATATTAGGGTTAGTAACAACGACTGTTGGTTTTGTAGTTCCAGGCGGTGGAGCTGTTTCATCAATTGTTAGTTGGGTAGGAAGTGGTGCTACGTATTCAGGTTTTTCAATGTCTAGAATTCGCTCTGATGCGCCAGACCGAGCTTATCACCAACTAACAAATTATATTACATGGCTAGCCGCTTGGAATAAAAAAGCGTGTGAGTTAATTGATATAGCAGATCCTAATGGTCAATGGACCTTTAGGGATATCGAGCATGGACTTTCATAAGATTAGACTGTAAGCAGCGTTTTAAAAGAAAGTGTAAGTACGTTATACCTGTAACTTACGATTATTGAAAAGCCTGCTTAATTGCAGGTTTTTTGTTTTTAAAAACAAATAAAGTTAAGTTGAATGGAGCTAAGCTAAGTAATATTAAGTTCAATAACACTCTCTCTATTATCTAAACCACTTAAATATAGACTTAATTACCCGTATTTATATTTTTTAGGTTATTGTATAGCATGAGCTTTAAGCTTTTTAATAGCTATAAATTCTTACTTTTTAATACCAATTCGCTTAATTAAGTGATCTATTTTGAGGCTGGAAAAACGTGTTGATAGCTAGGCAAAAAATTCGCTATTTAGTTGTTCTAAATGAGAATTTTTTTAACACAGGTAGCGACACGTTTAGCCCCGCAAAATGATTAAGTATTATTGCGGATTGGTATAACTCATATAAGGCTGTAAATCCACACTATGTTTGCAATTGATAATATCATTCTCGTTAGTGCCATATTAATTTTACTAGGAGTGATCTCGAGCAAGTTATCTGCACGTGTTGGCTTACCTGTGCTGGTGCTATTTTTACTTGTAGGCATGCTCGCAGGTGAAGACGGTATTGCAGGTATTTCATTCGACAACGCAGAGGCTGCACATGCTCTGGGTACTCTTGCGCTTGCCATTATTCTATTTGATGGCGGCTTACAAACGCCTACCAGTTCAATTAAACAAGTGTGGAAACCCGCGTCTGCTTTAGCAACCGTCGGGGTGTTATTTACCGCTGTAATTACAGGCCTTGTGGCCACTTATATTTTAGACCTGCCCATATTACAAGGTGTTTTACTGGGCGCTATTGTTGGCTCTACAGATGCTGCAGCAGTGTTTGCGCTTTTACGAAGTGCGGGTATTCACTTAAACAAAAAGCTTAAATCTACGCTTGAAATAGAAAGTGCCTCGAACGATCCAATGGCTATTTTTCTAACGGTTGGTTTGTTAGAAATGCTCGTTAACGACATGCCAATAGGGCTGGATTTACTACAGTTATTTGCTCAACAAATGGGTGTTGGCGCTATTTGTGGTCTTTTAATTGGTAAGGTATCGGTTTGGTTTATTAATCGAATTAAACTAAATGCATCGGGTTTGTATTTAGTGATGGTAACTGCATTTGGACTGCTTTCTTTTGGCCTTTCTGCAACGCTCGGCGGCAGTGGGTTTTTAGCTGTATTTATAACAGGCGTGATTTTAGGTAACAGTAAATTTGTATATAAACGCGGTATTTTTCTTTTTCATGACGGCTTAGCATGGCTTGGGCAAATAACCATGTTTGTTGTATTAGGACTCCTTATAAACCCATCGTCGTTGGTTGATGTATGGTTAGAAGGACTGCTTATTGCACTGGCACTCATTTTTGTTGCTCGCCCATTAGCTGTAGCGCCTATTTTAAAACTGTTTGGCTTTAATAATCGCGAAACCTTATTTGTATCTTGGGTTGGCCTTAGAGGCTCAGTACCCATTATTTTAGCTATATTCCCATTACTATTTGGCCTTTCAGGGGCTGAACTTATTTTTAACGTTGTTTTTTTCGTGGTGTTAATTTCAGCCACGTTGCAGGGCTCAACAATGCCTTGGATGGCTAAAAAACTAAATTTAGTAGAGCCGCCACCTGATTTGGCTGCTGCAACGCTCGAAATTACAGCGCTAAACGATATTGATATAGAAATTGTAGAATATACCTTAAGTGATGTTTCTCGGGTTTCTGGGCGCAGTTTGTCACATGCGGCACTTCCTGAGAGTGTGGTTGTTGCTATGATCACACGGGGTCCGTCAATCATACCGCCACGAGGTTCAACTAAGTTAAAAGCAAATGACCACTTATTTGTTGTTTTAAAACCAGATAACAGACCTTTTGTTGATTTAGTTTTTACAGCAACCGATAAAACAAACCATCAAGATAGCCATTTAGCGCACAACGAACTTAAAGTGAAAGGGGTAACGTTGGTAGGGGATATATTTTACTCTTATCACATGCAAATAGACGCCCCAGAAGAGATAAGCTTGGAAGAAGTGATCAACCAAAAGCTTTCAGGAGAAGTCAGTAAAGGCGATATTGTTGTTATTGGTAATGTGCAAATACGCGTTATAACAATGGTACATACACGCATAGTTACCATTGGCTTAAAGTACTTAAATAATCCAGAAAAACGACTCTTGAAGAAGTAATTATCAACAGAGATTTATTAAGTGGTGACAGTACATTTATAGCGTACGTAGGTTGGGTTGAGTGACACGAAACCCAACGGATCACTAATGTAATGAGCACACCCAAAGCTAGTTATATGTAGTGTTTGTTGTTGGCGAACAGCTTACTGGTTCGCTTTGCATTAGCCCTATGTTTTTTGCTTACTTTATTACAAAAATTATTGTTTTATAAACATTCAGTACTCAAAAGCCTGCTTATTGCAGGCTTTTTTGTTTCGGCTATACGCCTATCTTTTAGTACATCGTTTTACAGCCACTAAAAAATGCCAAGTAAAAGTTAAAAATAAAATATGGTAAATCAAAGTTACGAACTCCATCCCCTCTTTTAAAAATCTACCATATGGTGGTATTCCTTTGGCAAAGGTATTGAAAAAATTTGTAATGCT